>JAYVNV010000131.1:0-30335 GCA_043758265.1 Acidimicrobiaceae bacterium | reverse complement strand
TATAGACCTCCGGATGGCCCCAGAACCAGAAGATGTGTTGCCACAGCACCGGCACCCCACCACCGTTGACCGAGAAGATATGTGTCCCGAAGTGACGGTCGCAGTAAAGCATGACGAGACCCGCGGTCAGGACCGGGAAGGCCAGCAGGATCAAGATCGCGGTGACGAGCATGTTCCATGTGAAGATCGGCATGCGGAACATCGTCATGCCCGGTGCACGTAAGTAAAAGATCGTGGCGCAGAGATTGACGCCGGTGAAGATCGCCGAGAACCCGGTGAGCAAGAGTCCGCCAATCCACAGATCAGCGCCGGCGCCGGGAGTGTTTATGGAGTTCGACAGTGGCGCGTAGGCGACCCAGCCGAAGTTGGCCGCGCCACCGGTGGTGAAGAAGCCGAGCAGCATTGTGATGGCGCCGGTCAGGTATAGCCAGTAGGACAGCGCGTTCAGGCGCGGGAACGCCATGTCCGGGGCGCCGATCTGGATCGGCACGATGATGTTCGCCAGTCCACCGAAGGCGAAGGGTCCGGCGAAGAGGTAGATCATCACCGAGCCGTGCATCGTGAAGAGCTCGTTGTACTGCGCCAGCGAGACCAGGTGAGAGTTTGGCGAGGCGAGCTGCGCGCGGATGACCTCGGCGAGGGCGCCGCCGATCACCAACATGATCACTGAGGTGACCGTGTAGCTAAGACCAATGATCTTGTGGTCAGTGGTCGTCAGCCACTTGAGGATGCCCGTGGGACCGTGCTGCTCATCGTGGCCGTGCTCAACGAGGTCGTGACCGTCGTGACCTTCGTGGCCATCGTCTGAGAGTACGACCGGGGGTTGAAGTACGTCAGTCATCAGTTGACTCCATGACTCGAGGCTGGCTTTGTTGGCACGCGCGGATTACTCAGCTGCGCAGTCGCCTTCTGCGCTGCGAGCGCGGCCGCCGGGTTGGCGGTGCTCGTGAGCCACGCGCGGTACTGGTTCATCGTCACGACTTTGACGTTAAAGAACATCAGCGAGTGATACAGGCCACAGAGCTGCGTGCACTGTCCAAAGAAGGTGCCAGTCTGTACAGCGCGGAGGGTGAATTGGTTGACAATACCTGGTAAAGCGTAGCGCGAGAAGTTGAAGGCTTTCACGTAGAAGCCGTGGATGACATCGTTCGAAGTGAGATTGATGCGCACGTCGGTATTGACCGGCATCTCCATGGTCGGTGCGGCAGTCGTCTGGCCGATGACGACGGTCTGTGTGCCTGGATAGTAGAACTGCCAGCCCCACTGGAAGGCGTTGACGTCGACAATGACATTGGTCTTGGGATTGGCAACCACTTTGTTCTCCACCACGAGCGTCGCGGCGAAGAGGCCAACGACGATGAGGATCGGCACGATGGTGTAGGTCCATTCGAGGGGGAGGTGGTACTGGACCTGCTTGGGAATGTTGTCGCCGTTGCGGCGGTAGCGAATAACGGTCCAGAGTACGAGCACGCATACGAAGCCGCCGACTAGGACGGCGCCCAGGGAGAAGCCCTGCCACAGGTGAAAGACTGAACGTGACGAGGTCGTCGCTCCCGGCTTTGCGGCGAAGTTCGTGAGGGTGCAACCAGAGAGGGCCAGTGCCGTGAGGGGGAGTGCAACGAAACGTCGCACGCGACGCCATCGCCGAGCGCGTTCGATTACACCCTGGGGGGACAGGGTTGGTGATTCCACGCCTTGACACTACTCAATTTCAAGGGGCAAAACGGTGGCAGGAACTTAGGAAAGCCCTCACCACCCGCGGCGTTGAGGACGTCACGATAGAACGAACTCGTACTCCGGTGACGCCTGCTCACCAGGCTTCGAGCCCGGCGCGCTTTACGACTCGGAGCCGGTTGCCTTCGCGTCGGCCGTGTCGTTCGCCTTGACGTCGACGCTCTTGCTGGTCTTCAAACCCTTCTCGAATTCGGTTTTGGCCGAGCCGAGATTGCGCGCCAACTTGGGGATGGCGGCACCACCGAAGAGGAGCACGACCACGATCAGAATGACTATCGGAAGGTCGAGTCCTAAAAGTTCTGCTAAGACCACTTGATTCTCCTTTGACGTGCCTACCGACAGAGTAGTGCGCGATTCGAGGAGCGCTACCGCGCCCCATTCCTTCTCTTTATACGTTGCTGACACAATGTTTGGATGTCAGACCTGACCAAGGGGACCATTCGTGACTCACTAAGCGTGGCGTTGACGGTCGGTGCCTACGGCGTGGCGTTTGGCGCGGCCGGCGTCGCGGCCGGCTTCTCGGTGCTCCAGAGCTGTCTTTTTTCACTTTTCACCTTCACCGGGGCCAGTCAGTTCGCCGCAGTGGGCGTGGTCGCCTCGGGGGGCGCGGTCGTCAGTGCAATCGCCGCCGCAACCATGCTCGGCACTCGCAATGCGCTCTACGGCATCCAGATGGCACCGTTGCTGCGAGTGAGGGGACTTCGCCGCGTAGTCGCCGCGCACCTGACCATCGACGAATCGACGGCCGTCGCCCTGTCCCAGGCACCCCGGGGCGTCGCGGCGATGCGCGCTGGCTTCTGGGTCACCGGTACAGGAGTCTTTCTGTTCTGGAACCTCTTCACCCTGCTCGGCGCGCTCGGCGCGAAGGCGCTCGGAAACCCGGCGTCGTGGGGGTTGGACGCCGCGGTTCCCGCGGCGTTCCTCGGACTGTTGTGGCCTCGACTCGAGTCGACCTTCCTTCGACTGGTGGCGGTTGCGTCGATGGCATTCGCACTCCTCGCCACGACGTGGTTGCCGGCCGGTCTGCCCATCATTGCAACAACACTCGTGGCGGTTGCCATTGGTTGGCGGCCGAGGTGAGCGCCCTGTCGATGTGGATTGTCCTCGGGTCGACCAGTGCGCTGTGCTTCTCAATCAAACTGCTCGGTCACCTCGTGCCCGAGCCGTGGCTCTCGAATCCTCGGCTGCAACGAATCAACGCACTGGTCCCAATCTCCTTGCTGAGTGCGCTCGTCGTCGCCCAAGGCGTCGTGCTCAAGACCCACGTCGTCGTCGACCACCGTACGGCGGGGCTCGCGGCCGCGCTCGCGGCACTCTTCGCCAAGGCGCCGTTCCCCGTCGTCGTCGTGTCGGCGGCCCTCACCTCAGCGCTGGTGTACCACCTCCACTAACCAGCGAGGGCGATGCCCAGCACGAGTGCGCCAACTGAGGTGAGGGCCGCCACTGCGGCGAAGATCCCCTTGGCTTTGGGTGCTGACGCCTTGGTGTGCAGCAACGTCGCGACTCCGGCGGCGACGACGCACACCATCTTGATACCGAACACGGCGTTCCAACCACTGGTCGCGTTGACGTGGTTGACGGCCGCGTAGTTCCAAAAGCCCGTCACGATGAGGATCCAGTAGGCGGGCCAGCTGAGCCGTCCGAATGCTTTTGCCACCTGGCGCGGCGCGGTGTCACCCAGACCGCGCACCGTCGGCAGGAGTCCGGCGAGGACGAACTGACCACCGACCCAAATTGTCGCGGCGAGCACGTGCAGGGAGAGACGAAGGATGGTGAGGCCGCTCGCTAAGGCCGGTCGGTCGGCGAGCAGGGTGAGGACGTGCACTACTTGCCCTGCCAATTGGGCTCGCGCTTCTCGGCGAAGGCGACGGCGCCTTCGAAGGCGTCGGCGCTATGTCCGATCGTGGCGAAGACCTCATCATTGAGCGTCCATGACTCGTCCTCGGACAGTTCCCTCGACCTTTTCATGACGTCCTTTGACGCACGAACGGCGAGGGGGGCGTTCTTGGCGATCCGTTCGGCGAGGGCAATCGCCTCGTCGAGCACCCGATCGGCCGACACGACGCGATTGACGATGCCGAGTTCGTAGGCGCGCGCCGCGTCGATTGGTTCGGCCGTGAGGGCCATCTCGTAGGCGACGGCCAAGGGGATTAACTTGGGTAGTCGCACTAGTCCGCCGGCCCCGGCGACCAGTCCGCGCGACGCCTCGGGGACCCCGAACTTGGCGTGCTCGGCCGCGACCACCATGTCGCAGCTGATCAGGATCTCGAAGCCGCCGGCCAGGGCCGAGCCGTTGGCGGCGGCAATGATTGGCTTGGCGAAGTCGCGCCTCGTAATGCCGCCAAAACCCTTCTCCGTGAATGGAAACTCGCCCTGCGCGAAGGCCTTCAAGTCCATGCCGGCGGAGAAGGCCTTGTCGCCGGCACCGGTCAGCACGACGACCCAAACGTCACTGTCCACCTCGCACGCGTCAAGCGCGTCACCGAGCGCGATCGCGGTCGCGCGGTTGATCGCGTTTCGAACTTCCGGGCGGTTAATCGTCAGAATCTCAACGTGACCACGACGTTCGCGTAGCACTTCGTCAGCCATGGGCTCTCCTTCGAACGGCCCCTGCGGGCGCCGCTTCGAACGCTACTTGAGTTCGCTGCGGGCACTGCGTGCGAAACTGACGCGGTGGCTCAACGACCCCGACTCCTCGTAACCCTCGAGGGCTACGCCGTCGAGGGCGGGTTCGATCGGCCCTACGAACCAGCGACGTGCTTTCGCCCGACGATTGCCCTCGGACGTCACGACGGCCCGGGTGACGCGGCGCAGCTCTGGCGTGACTACGAGCAGGTCCTCGACCTGGTGCCCGGTCTCGGAGTCGACGGCGTGCGCCTCACGTTGGAGTGGGCCCGGATCGAACCTCGCCGAGGTGAGGTCGATCAGTCGGCCCTCGAGCGCTACGCCCAGGTCGTGCAACACGCGAGGTCAATCGACCTGGACGTGACCGTGGCCCTGGTGGACGCCGCGTGGCCGGCGTGGCTGGGTCTCGAAGCCTGGCTCTTGCCGTGGGTGCGCGACGTCACGGTCGAGCACGTGCGACGCACCGTGTCGTACCTCGGAGACGCCGTCACTGGTGTAGTGCTGTTCGCCCAACCACATGAACTCGTCGCGCACGGCTACCTCTCGGCCACGGCGCCGCCGTGGCGACGCGCCGCGACGCGCGACGCGTCATTCGCTCGCGCGCAGATCGAGTCCATCGAGTCAATGCTTCGAGCCGATACGACGTTGCGCGACAAGGTCGTGACGTCGTCGCGAACGCTCTCACTGACTGGAACACCCGCGGGCATCGCCGCCGCGCGCGCGGCGGCGAACGACTGCGCGGAACTTTATGTTCGAACGCTGGTCAAAGGGACGGGGCCGACGAGTGCCGACGCGGGCCTGTTCGAGCGCCGAGACGCGACGTGGCATCGCGCGGTCTCGGACGAGCTACTAAACGTCCTACGCTGACTCTTCCTCGGGCGCCGCGCCCGCTTCCCACTCGACGTCGCTCTTCTTTTCGCGAGCCTTCTTGACAAAGTGCAAGGTGACGACGATGGCGAGTAACGCGAACAACACACCCAGCCCCACCCAGCTCGCGTACTTCTCGATCTTGGTCAGCGCCGAGCCAGCGAAGTAGCCGAGCAACGTGAAGCTGATGCCCCAGATAATGCCGCCCAGCGCGTTGGCGATGAGGAAACGTCGGTAGTGCATCTTGCTCATGCCCGCGAGTCCGGGCATCACGGCGCGCAAGAAGGCGGTGAAGCGCGCGACGAAGACGTAGATCGGGCCGCGCTTCCGGAGCCCCACCAGTGCGCGCTCGAGCGCCACGCGCCGATTGCGGATGATCGGGATCGTCATCAGTCGCTCGCCGTAGCGAAGTCCAACGAGGTACCCGACCGAGTCGCCAACGATCGCGGCCAGCACGACGAGCAGGCAGACGACAACCACATTGACGCGACCTTGGCTGGCGACGACGCCGGCGATGATGACCGCCGTCTCGCCCGGCAGGACGAAGCCGATGAAGAGCGCCGCCTCGCCAAAGACGAGCAGGGTCACCAGTACGTAGACCAACCCACTCGGGAGTTTTTGTAATTCGTTCAGGAGATACGAAACGATTGTTGCCGTCATCACCGCTTCATTCTTGTTGATAAATCTTGGCTAAGACATCGCGTTTTGCCCTTTTTTGCCCTTTCGCACTGTGCCACCATTGTTGGATGTCGAATACCTCCACGAAGTACGCCCGACGCGCCCCGACGCGCGAACGTCGGTTGCCCCTGGGTGCGCCGGTGCGCGCCTGGGCCCTCGCGGAGTGGTCGTTGTTGCCCCTTCGCCTCTTTCTCGGTGTCACGTTCACCTTCGCGGGCTTTCAGAAACTGGCCAATCCCAACTTCTTCAACGCGCAGAGTCCGGTGTCGGTGCAGGCGCAACTGGTCGCCTCGGCTCGCATCAGTCCCATCCACGCGCTTCTTAGCCACCTCGTGCAGTTCGCCACGCCGCTCGGGATTCTCATCGCGTTCTCGGAGTTGGCCATCGGCGTGGGGGCGTTACTGGGTCTTTGGACGAGGATCGCGGCCATTGGTGGCGCCCTCTTATCCTTCAGCCTCTTTCTCACCGTGAGTTTTCACGCCTCGCCGTACTACATCGGCGCCGACATTGTCTTCTTCTTCGCGTGGCTGCCGCTGATACTGGCGGGCGGTGGATCGAGGCTCTCCTTTGACGCGTGGCTGGCCAACCGAGCGGCGCGCGAGATGGGCGCACCGGAACCCGAGTTGGTGGCCATACCGTTCGCCAAGGTGCAGACGATTTGTGGTCACTACAATCGGAACAAGTGCAACCTGCGTCACGGACTGGCGTGCGAGGCGGCCGTCTGCCCCGTGCTGCTCGGTGATCGCGCTCCGATTGCGACGCGCGTGGCAATCGATTCAATCGATCGTCGCACCGTTGTCCTTGGAACGGCGACGGCGGTTGCGGTTGGTGCCGCGACGCTCATCATGGGCGGTGTCGCCGCGGAGGGGGGACGGCTCGTGGGAGGTGCCAAGCCACCAACGAAGACGACCGGTCAACTCCCGGGGTCCGGTGGCGCGACCGTACCGGGTGCGCCCACGACCACGGTGCCCGCGGGTACTGGCACGCAGTCACCGAACTCGTCACTGGGCGCGTTGCTCGGCGCGGCGAAAGACGTGCCCGTCGGGCAGGCGGCGACGTTCACGATTCCAAAGACCCAGGACCCCGGCATCGTGCTGCACCCCTCCTCGGCGACCTTCCTCGCCTACGACGCGGTCTGCCCGCACGCTGGCTGCACCGTTGGGTACTACGCGGCCAACAACGTGATGGTCTGCCCCTGTCACGGCTCTCAATTCGACGTCACCACGGGTGCGGTGTTGAACGGACCGGCCCCGCGCGGCCTCACGAAGCTGGCAATCGCCGAGGGGACTGACGGTAACCTCTACTTGAAATGAGTGAAGCACGCCGCCGAGTCCTCGTCATTGAGGACGACCTTGATCTGTCGAGGGCGGTAGCCGACCTGCTAATCGACGATGGATTCCTCGTTGAGCAGCGTTACGACGGCGAGGCCGGCTTCATCGAGGCGATGAGGGGCACCTACCAGGTCATCGTGCTGGATCTGATGCTGCCGCGACGAAACGGCTTCAGCGTCTGTCAGGACATGCGAGCGGCGGGGATCGGAACACCACTGCTGATGTTGACCGCTAAAGACGGCGAACTCGACGAAGTCGAGGGGCTCGACGTCGGCGCCGACGACTTCCTTCGAAAGCCCTTCGAGAACTCGGTCCTGATGGCGCGGATCCACGCTCTCGTACGTCGCCACGAACGGGGTCGCCCCCAGGCCCTGGTCGTCGGGCCGGTGTCGCTCGACCCGATGCGCCGAAGCGTCACCTCCCACGGACGTGACGTCACGCTCACGCCGCGCGAGTTCGCACTCCTCGAGTTCCTCTTGAGCCACGTCGGCACGTCCCTCGCCAAAACCGAGATACTCCACTCCGTGTGGGGTAACGACTTCGACGGCGACCCCAACATCGTCGAGGTCTACATTGGCTACCTTCGTCGCAAGATCGATGCGCCCCCGGCACCGTCGGTTATCCGCACGGTGCGCGGGGTGGGCTACTGCGTCCGCGAGGTCTAATGGCCGCCCGTGGCCGACTCTCGATTCGAGCGCGGCTAACGCTGTTCTTCGTCCTCGCCATCGCCGTCATTCTCACGTTCACGGCCGTGGCGCTCGTGAACTTCGTCCATCGCTCGCTCGAGACGCAGGCGAGCAATCAGATCAACGGCGTGATGGTTAAAACCCAGGAGCGATTCGCCCAGCACGAGGGCTCCTCGAGCAAGGAGATCGTTCTGCCAATGCGCGGTGACGTGGTCATCCAGGTCACCAATCTTCAAGGGACTCAAGTGTGGGCCGCCAGTTCGGCGATCGCGAACGCGCCAGTACTCGCGCACCAGATCACCGACCCCGCGGCGACCAACGGGCTCGCCGTGCAACTCGTGGCGTCGCCCAGTGCCAAGCCGACACTGCCCCAGATCAGCTCGGGCGAGGTCGGCACAATCATTACGAACCGCGGCGCCGGACTCATCTTCGGTTTCGTCTACGGCGGGGGGATTGCCCATAGTGGCACGGTGCTCCTTGAGAGCCTGCTCGTCTCGTTCCCGTTGCTCCTGCTCGTCTCGGGGGGGCTCATCTGGCTGGGGATTGGCTTGGCCCTGGCGCCGGTGGAGTCCATTCGCCGACGCGTCGACGCAATCGCCGCACAGGACCTCACCCAAAGGGTGCCGCCCACCGGCGGCAACGACGAGATCGCACGCATGGCCAAGACCGTGAACGCGATGCTCGATCGCCTAGAGGTCGCGTCGCAGTTCCAGCAGGAGTTCGTCTCCAACGTGAGCCACGAACTTAGAAGTCCCCTGACCACATTGCTGGCGACGACGCAGCGGGCCCAGAGTGACCCCGAGCGAGCGAATTGGCCCGAGGTCAGCGACGTGGTCATGCGTGAGGGCCGTCGTCTCGACGCGTTGATCGATGATCTCTTTTGGCTTGCCCGTCACGATGAGCATCAGGTGGAGTCTCGACGCGTTGACGTCGACCTCGACGATCTGCTCTTCGAGGAGGCGCAACGCATTCGCACGATGAGCGGTCTGAACGTGGACACGACGGCGGTGAAGCCGACGCGGGTTATCGGTGACCCGGCGATGTTGAAGCGCATGGTCCGCAACGTGGTCGACAACGCCATGCGCTACGCGACGAACGAGCTTCGATTCGATTCGCACTACGAAGGTGACGAGGCGGTCGTTGCCATCCGTGACGACGGTGAGGGTATTGACGTCGCGCAGAGCGCGCGTTTCTTCGCCCGATTCGTGCGCGCCGACCCGGCACGCAGCCGTCGCTCGGGCGGCACCGGACTCGGTTTGGCGATCGTCACTGAGATCGTGACGCGCCACGGTGGCTCGGCGAGATTCGTACCGGTCGAGTTCGGCTCGCAGATTCAGTTGCGGGTGCGCCGCGACGGGCGACGTAGTGCCTAGCCCGAACCCGTAGAGGTGTGCGCCGGGCGTAAAGTCAACGATATGAACACCGACACCCTCGCCGACACGATTGCTCACCCGATCCAGGTGGTCGGTATGTCCTTTTACTTCGATCCGTTGACGGGCGTTCGAGCGAGGGAGAACGGCGTCAACATCGTCGAGTTCTACGGTCTCGGTCGCGGCGGCACGCTGGGCGACGTCGATGAGGCGACCGTCGTCGACGCGTTCTACTTCTTCCACCCCCGCTTCCTCAACCGAGCGTGGACCATGGCCAAGGAGAAAGCCGATCCCGTGACGATCGCCGCCAACTACCTCCAGGCGGCCTACGAGTTCGCCGACCGTACCTTCGGGGGCATCGAGACAACAGTATTGGCGAACTTCGCGGCGGCCGCACAGAAAGTCGCGTCGCGCGTCGATCACGGTCGCCACCACCTGGTCGACGGCTACAAGCAGTACGCGGTGCCGGTCGAGCCGGCCCACGCGGCCTATCTGGGCTCCATTGTGATGCGCGAACTGCGCGGGTGCGTACACATCGACGCGGTCAATGAGATGGGCATCTCCGCGGTGGAGGCCTGCTACGTCGAGGACCCGAGCATCTTCACCCTTCATGGCTACACGCAGGACGAGGCGCCGGTGCTCACGGCGGAGACTGAGGCGAAGAAGCAGGGAGCCGAGGAGATTACGTCGGCCACGATGGCTGAGTACTTCACTGTTCTGAGCGCGAAGGAGCGTCAGTACTTGTGCGACGGCGCGCTCGCAATGTTCGATGCGCTACGAAACCCGATCGCGGTCGCTCCCTAGCTCATGGTCGAGCGAGCGAGACCCTGGAAATTGCGCCAGTTCCTACTGGCCGCGCTGGGCATCGTCGTCTTATTGGAGACCGTGTGGACCATCAATCTCGGTCCGAACCTGCCGGCGAACTACCGCGCCGACAATTGGGTGGCCGTGTGGATTGGTCTCGACGTCGCCGAATTGATGACGCTGCTCGTCACGATGTGGGCGCTGTGGCGCCACCGCGCAGTAGTGATTGCCGCCGCGAGTGGCGCCGGCATGCTCTACCTCGTCGACGCGTGGTTCGACGTCATGACGGCGCGTTACGGTGACGTCACCCAGAGTGTGCTGCTGGCAGTGTTCTGGGAAGGTCCGTGGGCACTATCGCTGTTCGGCATCGTCTTTTGGTCCCTTCGACAATTGAGACCCTCGACTGGCTCGGCGACGCCGACATCACTATGGTCTGTTCCACTCACCAGCGGTAACGAAGTTCCACGGTAACGAACGCCCGCGAGACCGAGCCGAAATAGTGACCACTTCAGTGCGGCTCCAAGCTCCTATGCGCCCGTGCGCAGCAATAATCCGATGTCAGCGCACAATCACGGACCCGTGACCCGTGACCCGTGACCCGTGACTAGTGGCCCGTCGCCAGTCGCCAGTGGCCACGGGCTGGCGACTGGCGCCGACAATGAAGCGACTTGCGTCAAGGCCCACTGATTTCGCCACCTTCAAGGCTTCGCAACCTCTTCGTCCGAGCGAAACGCCGCGATAGGGTTCCCATGAGCGGCCCACTTATTAAGTTGCAGAGAACGTACCTCGGTCGAGGGCGCACTGCGTCGTGCTAGCGAATCTCCCGACGACTTTCGTGAGACACGCGAATGACCGCACGCTCGCGCGATGGTCAGGGTCATAAGTCTCGCCGAGTGATTGGGGCCAAACTGCTAGAAACTAAGTATGAAAATTGCGCTCTTTAAGGAGTCACGTCCCGGTGAGACTCGCGTCGCACTGACTCCCGACGCCGTCAAGGTGCTCGTCAGCGACGGCTGGGACGTCGAGGTGCAGCGCGGCGCAGGACAGTTGGCCCACTTTACCGATGAGGCCTACCAGGCAGTCGGCGCGACGGTCGTCGACGCGCCATCGGGTGAGATGAACTTGCGGGTCAATCCGCCCACGCTGACTGAAGTCGCACTGCTGGACGAGGGATCAACGCATCTCTCCTTCTTGTCACCGTTGCTGGCCCAGGACATCGTCAGGGCGCTCATCGAGCGACGAATCACGATCCTCTCGTTCGACCTGCTGCCCCGGATCTCTCGCGCGCAGTACATGGACGCGCTCTCCTCACAAGCGACGATCTCGGGCTACCGCGCCGCGCTCGCTGGCGCGTCGCACTTCGACCGTTTCTTCCCACTGCTCACGACCGCCGCGGGCACCATTCGCCCCGCCAAAGTGCTCGTCATGGGTGTCGGAGTCGCGGGACTTCAGGCGATCTCGACGGCCAAGCGGCTCGGCGCGAAGGTTCGCGCCTACGACGTTCGCTCGGCGGCAAAAGAGGAGGCCGAATCGGCCGGCGCCGTCTTCGTCAAGCTCGCCGTCACCGCCGACGCCGTCGGTGGCTACGCGCGTGAACTAACTGACGAGGAGCGACTGCAACAGCAGGCCGCGCTCACCGGAGAGGTGGCCAACTCGGACATTGTCATCACCACAGCCGCCGTACCGGGGCGCAAGTCCCCCATACTCTTGACGACCGCGATGGTCGAGGCGATGGGCGTAGGTTCGCTCGTCATCGACATGGCGGCCGACGGTGGCGGCAACTGCGAACTAACGAAGGCCGGTCAAACGGTCGACCACTACGGCGTGCGCATAGTCGGACTTTCGAATCCACCCGCCGAGATGGGCGCCAGCGCGAGCTTCATGTACGCCAACAACGTCGTGAAGTTGCTCGCCCTCTTCGCCAGTCAGGGCCAGCTCGCGCCGGACTGGAACGACGAGGTCGTCATTGGTGTCACGCTCGCCCGCGAGGGCCTCGTGAACCACGCCCCGACGGCCGAGGCGCTCGGCGTCGCGCACGTCGCCATCACCCCTGTCGCGAAGGAGAACGCCTGATGGGAAATGTCCTGCTGCAGTACACGACGGTCTTGATCCTGACGGCCTTCGTCGGCACCGAGATCATCGCGAGGGTGCCCAGCATCTTGCACACGCCGCTCATGAGCGGCTCGAACGCAATCCACGGCGTCATCCTCGTTGGTTCGATGCTCATTCTCGGAGAGGCCTCGTCCAACCTCCAAGAGGTGCTCGGGTTCCTCGCCGTCATCCTCGCCACGCTCAACGTCGTGGGTGGCTTCGTCGTGACCGATCGGATGCTGGAGATGTTTAAGCCCCGCGCCCCCAAGGTTCAGACGACGACGAAGGACGAGGTGGCCCCGTGAGTCGCGAAACATTGATTGACCTGATCTACCTCTTCTCCGCGACGACGTTCGTCCTGGCGCTGAAGGGGCTCGGGAGCCCTAAGCACGCGCGCCGGGGCAACATGGTCGCAGCCTTCGGGATGCTGGTGGCTGTCGTCGCGACGTTCTTTAAGTACGTCGACGGGCACTCGTTGCACCACGTGGGGTTGATCCTGCTCGCCATGAGTATCGGCGTCATCATCGCGGTGCCGACTGCGCGCTACGTAAAGATGACCGCGATGCCCCAGTTGGTGGCCATTTTTAACGGCGTCGGCGGCGGTGCCGCGTCACTGGTCTCGATCACCGAGTTCATCCACATCAAGTCGAGCCACCCCGCGACCTACGTGACCCTCGAGGTGCTGCTCGGGGTGCTCATCGGCACGGTCTCCTTCGCCGGTTCCGCGATTGCCTTCGCCAAACTGCAAGAGCTGATGACCGGTCGACCAGTCACCTACCCTGCGCAGCAGGCCATCAACGGACTCGTCGGCCTCGGCGCCGTCGCGTTGATCGTCGCGATCCTCATCACCGCCTCCACGCCCCTACTGTGGTCCCTACTCGCGCTCTCTTTCATCCTGGGCGTCATCTTCGTGCTGCCCATTGGCGGGGCGGACGTGCCGGTGTTGATTTCGCTGTTGAACGCCTTCACCGGTCTCGCCGTCGCGGCCTCGGGATTCACTCTGGGCTCCAACCTCTTGATCGTGGCCGGCGTCTTGGTTGGCGCCTCGGGTATCTTGCTCACGCGCTTGATGAGCAAGGCAATGGGTCGCAGCCTCTCGAACGTGCTGTTCTCGGCCTTCGGCTCGGTCGTCACGGCCAGCGGCGCGGCGACGCGCGAAGACGGTCGCAGTGTGCGCTCGGGCACGCCCGAGGACATTGGGATCCTGTTGGGATTCGCCAGTCGCGTCGTCATCATCCCCGGCTACGGTCTCGCGGTCGCCCAGGGCCAGCACGTGCTGCGCGAGCTCGCCGAGCTGTTGGAAGCCAAGGGTATTGAAGTCTTCTACGCAATCCACCCCGTCGCCGGACGCATGCCCGGCCACATGAACGTGCTCCTCGCAGAAGCGAACGTCCCCTACGAGCAGCTGGTCGAGATGGACGAGGCGAACTCCGAACTTCAAACGGCCGACGTCGCCCTGGTCGTCGGAGCCAACGACACGGTGAATCCGGCCGCGTTGGACGACCCCGGCTCGCCAATCTACGGCATGCCAATCATCAAGGCCGACCTCGCCGAGAACGTCGTCTTCTTGAAACGTTCGATGCGCCCCGGCTTCGCCGGCATCGAGAACGAGCTCCTCTACAATCCCAAGACGACGCTGGTCTTTGGTGACGCGAAGGACACCCTGACCAAGATGGTGGCGGCCTTTAAGGCCAACTAGTCGCTCAGGACGTTGAGCGCCGCGACGACGTCGGGCGAGAGGGTGCGAACCGCGTTTGCGTTGGCGAGCACCTGCTCGCGACTCGACGCGCCGGCGATCACGCTCGACACGGCTCCGTGATCGAGCAGCCACGAGAAGGCGAGCGTCAGCATCGGGACCTCGATCTCGTTGGCGTACGCCAACAACGCGCCCACCCGACCCTGAAACTCGTCACTCAGCCAGTGCACCCGACGCTCGGGTGCCATGGCCGCCAAGCGGCTGCCCTCGGGGATTGGTGCGCCGGGACGGACTTTGCCGGTGAGTAGGCCGTTGGCGAGTGGGTAGAACGGGAGAAAGCCCAATCCCAGTCGTTGGCACGCGTCGAGAACGCCGTCGTGCTCGGGATCGCGTGAGAGTAGCGAGTACTGATTCTGCACGGAGACGAATGACGGACCGTCGCCCGCGGCGAGCGTCGCCTGCTCAAGTTGAGCGGCCGTAAGGTTCGAGCACCCGATCTCACGGACTTTGCCTTGCGCGACGAGTTCTTGCAGTGCGCCGAGGGTGTCGGCGAACGGCACGGTGTCGTCGGGGTAGTGCAATTGATAAAGATCGATGCGATCCGTCGCGAGCCGGCGCAGCGAATCGTCGCAGGCGCGGCGCACGTAGTCGGGTCGGGCACCGAAGTGCGTGTCGTCGATTGGCATTCCGAACTTCGTGGCGATGATCGCCTCGTCGCGGCGTGGCCCCAGCGCGACGCCCAGGAACTGCTCGGACATCGTGTTGCCGTAGATGTCGGCGGTGTCGAACAGCGTGATGCCCGCGTCGAGCGCGGCGGTTACCACCTTCGTTGTTTGCGACTGGTCGAGCCGGGCGCCGAAGTTGTTGCAGCCAATGCCCACCACCGACACCTCGAGCGAGCCGAGTGCGCGCTTCTCCATGGCATTCTCCTCCGCTAGACGTTCCGTAGTGTACGCAGCCGCCGTGGTGCATCGAGATCGCCAACTACAATGAAGACCTCTCGAAGGAGTCCGTATGAAAGTCATTATTGATTACGACGCTTGCTCCAGCAACGCCGTGTGCATGGGCATCGCGCCCGAAATATTCGAGGTCCGCGACGACGGCTTCCTCTACGTCCTCAACGAGAACCCCGGGCCGGAGTTCGACGCGCGACTTCGCGAGGCCGTCGCCAGCTGCCCCAATGGCGCCATCTCCCTTGAGGAATAGGCCGTGAGCGGACCTCGAGTTCGCTTCGCCCCTTCGCCAACGGGCTACTTCCACGTTGGCTCGGCTCGGACCAGTCTCTTCAACTGGCTCTTCGCGCGGCAGAGCGGCGGGACCTTCATCTTGCGCATCGAAGATACCGACGAGGATCGCAACCGTGTCGAATGGCACGAGGGGATTCTGAGCGCGATGTCGTGGCTCGGACTCGACTTCGACGAGGGCCCCTTCCTGCAGAGCGCCCTACTGAGCGACCACGTCGCAGCCGCCGAGGCCCTGCTCGCCAACGGCTACCTCTACGTCTGTGACTGCACGCGCGAGCAGATCGACGAGCGGATTACGGGCAACGCGAAGCCCGGGTACGACGGGTACTGTCGCGATCGCCACGTTGCGCGATCGGTGTCGACCGCGCTTCGTTTTCGCGTCCCCGACAGCGGCACCACGGTGGTGCACGACGTGATCCGCGGCGACGTTGTGTTCCCCCACGACAGTTACGAGGACTTCATCGTCGTGAAATCCAACGGCACCGTGCTCTTCGCACTCGCGAACGCCGTTGACGACCGCAGTATGGCGGTCTCGCACGTCATCCGCGGTGAGGACCTACTGCCAACGACGCCCAAGCAGGTGATGATGTGGGAGGCACTGAACAATTGTCCCGGTGTCGACGAGCTGCCCCTGGCGCTCTACGCGCACTTGCCAATGCTGGTGAACGAACAGCGAAAGAAGCTCTCGAAGCGAAAGGACCCGGTCGCCGTCGAGTCCTATCGCGATCAGGGTTACCTCCCCGAAGCGTTCGTCAACTATCTCGCGTTGCTCGGTTGGAGTCCCCACGGCGACCACGAGATTGTCCCGCTCGCGACGCTCGTCGAGCAGTTCCGACTCGAGGACGTCTCGCACTCGCCAGCCTTCTTCGACGTGAAGAAGTTGACTCACATGAACGGCGAGTACATCCGAGCGATGTCGCTGCCTGACTTCATCGAACGCGCCGCGCCGTGGGTTCGTCCCTGGTCGTGCGCGTGGCGTCCGAGTGATCGCGACGTGCCGTGGACGAAGGCGCAATGGGACCAAGCGCTCTTCGAGCGGGTGGCTCACCTCGTGCAAGAGCGGGTCGCCACGCTGAGCGAAATACCAGCAATGGTGAGTTTCTTCTTCCTCGACGACGTGCCGTTCGACGACGCGACGTTCGATAAGTCAATCAACAACGACGAGACGGCCCGTGAGCTCCTTCGCCTCGCACTCGCAGCCTTCGCCACAGTCGAGTGGCGCGCCGACGATCTCCACGACGCAACGCTGCACCTCGGTGAATCACTCGGCTGGGCGCTGCGCAAGAGTCAGGCGCCGATTCGCTGTGCCGTGACGGGCACGTCGGTCGGTCCACCACTGTTTGAGTCAATGGAACTACTCGGTCGTGACGAAGTCATGGCCCGACTGCGCGGTGCACTCGCGCGCGCCACCACGTGATCCTCGGCCCCCTCAAATTGATGCTGCGAATCGTCTCGACGATCTTCAGCGTTCTCGTTCTCTACTTCGCCGTCACCTTCGTGCAGATCTGGATGACCGGCCACGAACACAGCTTGAAGCACGCGCAGGCGATCCTGGTCTTTGGCACGACGCAGGATAACGGCAGGCCCTCGCCGGAGCTGCGCGCCCGCCTCGATCAGGCGCTTGTCCTGTGGCACCAGTACCGCGCGCCGTGGATCGCGGTCACGGGGGGCAAGGCGCCCGGTGACGTCTTCACCGAGGCCGGTGTCTCGGCAACGTACCTCGAAGCCCACGGCGTGCCAGCGGCGAAGATCCTCAAAGGATCGGGTCGCGACACCTGGCGCAACGTGGCGACCGTACTTCCCGCGCTGCGCGCGCATCACCTTATGACGGTCCTCACGGTCACTGACCCGTTCCACGAGGACCGCGCCATGGCGATTGCGTCCTCACAGGGGCTCACGCCATCTCCGTCGCCGGTCAAGAACTCGCCGACCGTGAAGCACTCACTGTGGAAGTACTACGCGAAGGAGACGTTCGAAGTCGGCGTCGGTCGCGTCATCGGCTTCGGACGATTCAGTTCGTGGTTCGACTGAGTGGTGATTCTTCGTGGCCCGCTGGTGGCCCATTGGGCATCTCGGGTAGGCTTCTCAA
Source organism: Acidimicrobiaceae bacterium (assembly GCA_043758265.1). Classification (GTDB taxonomy): domain Bacteria; phylum Actinomycetota; class Acidimicrobiia; order Acidimicrobiales; family RAAP-2; genus RAAP-2. The sequence continues at coordinate 13,120 of JAYVNV010000131.1, read as the reverse complement.
GCCCTTCGGGGGTGGTGTAATTGGCAACACAACTGGTTCTGGTCCAGTTATTCAGGGTTCGAGTCCTTGCCCCCGAGCGAAGCGAGTGCGGCAGGAAGGTGCAGTACTCCATTCAGGGTCCCATCGTCTAGTGGCCTAGGACATCACCCTCTCAAGGTGGAGGCACGGGTTCGAATCCCGTTGGGACTGCTCATTTTCGGACTGTCTTTGTTTGGACTGTCTTTGTTTGGACTGCGATTGTTTGGACTGCGATTGTTTGGACCGCACACCCCGCTAGGGCGGTTCGACTCGACAGTGAAGCGATCGACCGGTAATGGCCGACGACTAGCGAAAGCGTCTGCGTGGCCCTCTTCGCACTTTTCGACATGGACGGGGTCCGTTGGTGGGTGATAGTTCTCACCTCGTGTGTCTTGTTCGACTAGGGAAACCACGTCGTTGACTCGATAGCGCTCTCGCATTCGAGCACGAATGTCGTCCCCACGACACGAACCGCGACGGCGTGTTTGCTTTGCGATGACGACTCACCGCCAGAGACGTGAACAACAATTTCTCGACGGATGAAACGCCAAGTGCCGAGCGTCGAACCTCCAACGACGGCACGTCAATATGAAGCTCCCACTGTCGTCGTGGTCGGGCCCATCGCAGTTGTCGAAGGAAGGTAGGGCTCGACGTTGCGAGCCCACGTGAAGTACATCGGCGATGGACCATTCTTTGGTCGCTCAATCAAACTGGTGAAAGAACCAGCCCCTCGGACTACGGCGAATCCGGTTCCCATCTCGCAGTTCGTGCAGCGCAGTCCTACTCCCGGGTTGTATGACCCGTCGGATCCCAGCAACTGGTCTCGGTGACCCCAACAGCCGGGGGCGCCGGATGAAGTGCACGCAATATTCGAGGTGGCAGATAGAGCACCGCCCCAGCCGTCGTCGTACATCCAGACGAAGTCGGCCTCGAGGGTTGAGTAACCCACTGCGAGGGTGCTCCCCATCTCCTTCACTTTCTGCTGGTTGAGACCAACGGCGAGTCCTTTCGCCAGCGAGGGGTCTTTCAGGCGAAGTGCCGCCCACTGGGCCGCAGCGCTGAGCGGTCGGCTGAGGCCGAGATAGGCGGGCAGCCCCCGCGCAGTCCGCTCTAAATCAATGACGACGAAGAGTTGTTCCTGAGGTGTGAGCAAGTTCCAATTCGTGGGTAGTGCCATGGAAGGGAGGCGCTCGGCGCGGCGCGCGTTGTTGATCGCTCGGAGGATGAAATGTGAGCACGAGACGCTATTGCTGTACGCGGGAAACACGACGTGTGAGGTCGCTCTCGCCCCCACGAGCCGCACGCAAGGGTTTGTACAAGGTTGGACGATTGAGAGGTGGCACGATCCGCTGCTCAGAAAGATCGGAATAGGACTGGGATTGGAACTTGGATTGCCTGGAGGGAGTATGCCCGCCGCATCGACTACTCCAGTTTGCACGCCCATCGAAACGAGCACGGTGACAGCGACGAACGCTGCCACGAGACCTATTTGAGATCGCAGATCTCTCCATTCAATACGGTGGTGGTGCGGGCGGCGCCCGTTGGGGAGGCAATAAAAAATGGCCCGAACCTTCCTGGCACCCACTAGTACCGATTTACCAATTGATGATGGAATCACTCAATCGACTCTTGAGATACGGAAGATCGTGCTTGCTCCAATTGTTACGTAATTTGGCCGCAAATCTGCGCTCAAACTACCACTATCAATCAGAATCGAATGACGAGGCAAACGACTCGTACCCTGGCGCTGTTCTCGGCCAGGGGAACGCTCCTTCAACGATGCTCGTCACGTCGAGGAGTCGGACATCGTGGTAGCGAGCGGCCGTGACTTGGAGACCGAACGGCAGTCCCGAGCGGAGCATCCCAAAGGGGATACTTACCGCCGGGTGTCCAGTGACGTTCTGCATAGCTGTCGAATAAACGTGCGGTGGAAGACCATGAACGTCTGATGAATCGTCTAAGCGCCCGTCGGCGAGCCAACCGGCGCTCGCAACGGTCGGGGTAAGCAGAAGACCGCCGTCGGCGAGAAGATCGTCCATTGTTCGAACGTAGTAGTAGCGACGACGCCGAGCGGCCAAGTATTCCTCAACCGTGACTCGAAGCCCACTCGTGAGGAACTCTTGAGTCGAGATATGGAATTCGCCCATGTGCTCTTCGACCCACGAACGGCCGAGCGAGGCGACGTGTTCGGCCGTTGCCACCGTGAACCAATCAAGGTCCGGATCACCATCGGGAAAGAATCCTTCGACGTCGTGCCACTCGACGCGAGCGTGGAACAGGTCAGCGAAGGCGTTTGTGGCGTCATGGAAGCAGCGTGCGACGTCGTTCGGCAGGGGGCCAAAAGGGGAGGTTCGCTCGACGGCAACGAGGCGCGGTGGGCGATCGTCCCAGCGGACCATCTGTTCAATGAATTCGCGCGGTGGCGCGTTCGGGTCGCCTGGTATTGGCCCAATCATGACGTTATAGAGGAGACGCAGATCGTCGCTCGACGTGGCGAATGGACCATCGGTCGAGTAGTCGATCCAATCAGGCGCCGGCCATCGACCGATCATTCCGTTGGTTGGCTTGAGTCCGACCAATCCGCACAGCGATGCAGGAATGCGGATCGATCCACCTCCGTCAGTGGCGGTCGCGACGCCGACAAGTCCCGCGGCGATTGCTGCGGCAGAACCGCCGCTCGAGCCGCCAGGTGAGTAGTCCCTATTCCACGGGTTCACTGTCACGCCGGTGAGCAGATTGGCAGTGTAGCCCTCGATGGCAAACTCGGACAAGGTGCTCTTGCCCACGATGACTGCGCCAGCCGCACGCAGCCTCGAAGGAACGACTCCATCGCGAGAGGCGAGCGGAGCGTCGCGCAGCGCCAGGGACCCCTTCCTCGTTGGAGACCCCGCCAGATCCTCGAGGTCCTTCACCAGCGCGGGCACTCCAGCGAGGCTGAGCGGGTGGGGATTGTCGTCGAATGCTTTAGCGGCCTCCAACGCGTCATCGAAGGTCGAACTCGCGAGCACGTTCAAGAGGCGATTGCCTCTCTCGAGTCGCTCGAGGGCGAGTGTCGTTGTCTCGGTGGCGCTTCGTCGTCCGGACGACACTGCCTCGGCCACTCGCGTGATCGGACCTCGAGTATCGGGCACGGGTCTAGTTGACCGTCGCGTCGCCACGGTCGGCGTCCAGGGGCTGTCCTTCGAGGTTCCACGTGATCATGCCGCCCTCAAGGTTGACCGCGTCGAAGCCGTTCTGCTGGAGAAAACTGGTGGCACGGGCAGAACGACTGCCGGACCGACAGGCGCAGATGATCACACGATCGCGAGGCAGGTCGTCGAGATGGTCAGGTACGTCCGAGAGCGCAACATGCACGGCGGTGGGCGCGTGACCCGCCGTGAACTCGTCAAGATTGCGCACGTCGAGGAGGAAGGCGCCTGCGCCAAGGAGTTCGACGGCCTCGTCTAGGTTCACGCTACGAGGCTGATTGGCCACGGTCACTCCTACTTGGTCGATTTATTAGGTGCTGCGTCAATGTCGGCGAAGTCGAATCTAGCCCTATTCTCAAAATGTCCTCCGCGCCATCGATCACTCGGCACGCGCAACGTACGATCTCGTTGCCCTGCTCGACATTGTTGGCCATGCTCAACGGGCCCGTCGACTGGGCCAACGATGCCGAGCAGCGCGATACCGAACTGCCCGTCATTCTTGCGACGCGCAACGGACTGCTCGCTCGAGCCCACTGCCGCCGAGGCGCGCGGTGTGTCGAATTATCTGAAACTCACGCACTGACGGTCGCCTCTATTCTCGGGTCTCGCCCTCGACTCGCTGACCGGTTCCGACCCATGCTCCAAGAGCGATCTGTCCGAAATCGCAAAATTTCGGAGGACGCGTTCGCCACGACGACGCAGTACGGGGGCGCGGCCCGCTCGCAGGTCAACTGAGTTTCCGTTAACGCCACCTCGTTTTGGTCCATTCTCGGTGCTGACGTGACAGAGGAATCGCCTGGCGAGAGGCGGTAATGCTTAACGGCATGAACAAACGCACCTCAGCTACGGGTGCCACATCCACCAAGATGAAGAACCCTCCTCCACAGTTCATATCGAACCCCCAGCTAAAAGACCTCTGGCGATTAGAGCCCCCGATGCCTAGCCTTCGGACGTTTTGGGGGAATCGCCCCAGCGTCCTAACGTGTGTCATCGCGTAAGGCGAGCGACAGCAGGATTGCAAGCGACGTTCATACTTTTGGGGTGGTGCAGTTGGTGCGGAGTGTGCCTCAAAATGTTCCCTGACATCAGGGTAAGCACGACTCAAAATTTACTTTGAGGCAATGACGAATGTGTAACAATTTCCAGCCGTCTATCGGATTGTCTCACTTCGTCATCACTTTAATAGTGATGATCAGGTATTTTATTATCAACTCTTTGTGCACAAGCAGTGCGGCATCCTTTGATCTTCCCGTGAGGGTATTGGCTTTACCTCGTCATATTTCATATACTGAGCCGTGAGGAAACCGCCGTGTCTTGTCACGAGGCGCAACCTTGTGACACACATAGTTGTTCCCTAATCATCCGAGTTGCTTGGGTGAGGCAGGTCAGCCCTAACCAAATGGAGTGAATTGAAAATGGATACAACCAAGGAAGGATTCTTTATGAATACTTTACGAAGGGCTCCCCGGCTCATGGTTAAGGCTCTCGCAGCCGGCGCTGTGCTGGTCGCTGCCGCCCTACCTTTGGCAGCCGCTGGCATAGCGAGCGCTGCAACCGTACCTCCTGCGAGTTATGCGACCGCGACTGGCCCCGCAACTGCTGGAGCGACTGGCGTGCCAACAATTTTTGGTCCTGGCTACTCCGGTACCGTGACGGTTGTCTTTAACGCTAGTGATGCCCTCCTTCTGAATGGCTCAGGCAGCGCATCGCTTTCCACGACCGCTGCTGGCGTAACATTCGGCACCGGAACTGAGAGCGTCTCAACCGCTACGCAGGTCGTCGCAACGATATCGACCACTGCCGCAGTGATCTCGGGCTACTACCCAATCACCGTCACTGACACCGCAGGTGCCGTAACAGTGTTGAACGCGTACTTCGTCAACCCTGCTCCCACCATCACGTCAGTTGCCCCAGTGGCGCTGGCTGAAGGTCTGTCGGGCGTCAGCGTGACTCTGACCGGAACTGGATTCGTTTCCGGTGCTAAGGCTCAGTTGGCCCTCAACGGCGTCATCATGGACAACTCCTCCGGTGGAACGACGAACACAGCGATTTCCACTTTGACCTACGCGTCGCCCACGACCTTGACCGGAACGGTGAACACCAACGCCCTTAATTCAGGGCTGTACGTAGCATCCGTTACGAACGGCGACGGAAGTTCTGTGAGCTCCGCGACGGTTGGTATTACCGTCACCGGACCGACCATCACGGCCATCAGCCCGAATTCACTGGCCATACCTCTTTCGGGTTCAACCACGACGACGGTTACATTGACGGGCACTGATTTCCAGACTGGCGCGTATGTCTCTCTCACTTACGGTGGCGTTTTGGTTGGAACCACGACGGTCGTTAGCGCGACTTCGGTCACGGTTCCCATCACCGTTGCCTCTGGCACCCCCTTCGGCGCCACTAACTTCACTTTGACCAACCCGGATGGCAGCTCAGTTGTCAGTCGTACTTCGGCTGGTCAGGGTTTGGGCATCGGAGAGGATAGTGGTGCAACTGCGACGATTACCGCAGTAAGCACTTTGCCAACCTTGAACATTGGCGCGAATGCAAGTTTGAGCATTACCGGTACCAACTTTGGTCCCGCACTTGCTTCAAGTTCATCTTATTTGCCTTACCTTAATTTCAATGACGTTTCAGGACTCTACGACAACAGCGTCCAATGCACTTCGGTAACCGTCATCTCAGATACGCAGTTGAACTGCATCGTCAACGTTGCTGCGGGAGCAATTTCCGGACCGCACAGCGTTCAGGTCTATGGCTACAACGCCCCAGTAAATAGTGTGGCGTTCGCGAATGCACTGACCGTCAGTGGACCGGTCATCACGGCAATCACACCTGGCGCTGTCGTCGGAAGCTTCAATGGGGCATTTACGGTCACGGGTACCGGATTCTCACCGAGTGACAGCTACACGGCGTTGGCCAATGGATCGGTATCCCAAAGCGCTACCGTGGTGGTCTCGGCCGTCACTGCGACGTCGATGACGTTCACGACCTCGGGATCTACCATTGCTGCCGGTCAGAACATTGTCTTCTTCTTGGTGGACTCGACAACCTCACAAACTGCCGACAATGCGTCGGTCGCGGTCGTAGTTGCTCCCAACGTTCTAACCATTACGTACCCAACTGGTACTACGGGTGTCGGTGAAGGTGCCTTCGCTCAGCCCGTGACCCTTACTGGAACGGGTTTCTTGCCAGGTGCCACGGTGACATTTGGTGTGACGACCGGAATCACGGCGACGGTGACCTCGGTCACTCCAACCGTAATCCATGCGACAATCGCCGCATCAGCGACCGCCACTCTAGGTAGCAATGTATTGACAGTGACGAACACCAACGGTGGGACCGGGACGTTGCCAAGCGGACTCAAGATTGATCCGACTCCTGGGACGCTTGTTGCAACCCCAGCGGCCGTGTTGGCTGGCGCCAAGTCGGCGACGATCACGATTACGTCCGCGGGCATCGCTGCGGGCGCGACCGTGACGTCTAGTTCGCCGCTCGTGACGATTACTACTGTTGTGGCAGTTGCTGGCGCAGTCACCTTTAAGGCGTCGGCGCCTTCAATCACCGGCACAGTGCCGGTAGGTCTGTCGCTCAAGATTACGAACCTGGATGGTGGCAGTTCTAGCGTCGCCTTTGCGATTAACCCGGGACCGACGGTAACTGGCACGTACTACGTTCCGACGTTCAGCACCAACGTTGAAGTCAACGTCACTGGTACTGGATTCGAGACGGGTATGACCGCCTCGAGCAGCAACGCCGCTTACGTGGTGAGTGTCGCCGCGGTTTCGAGTTCAACGTCGGCGACGCTCCTCGTGTCGACGACTTCGGCGGCGACTACGGGTACGAACAGCAACATTGTTCTGACGAACCCCGATGCCAGCACCGTAACGTTTGTCCTGAACGGTGGACCGGCGCCGAAGGTAGTGGTGGCTGGCCCTCACTGCTCCAGCGTCACTGGCTTCGCCATTACGGGTAAGACGTCGGTCATCGTTGTCCACGGTTCGGGCTTTTATGGTCAGCCGAGGATCGCCACCAATGGCGGACCCGGTACGCGAGCGGTGGTGTCGCGCGACACTGGTACGGCGCTCACCATCCGATTTACGGTCAAGGGTGGTAGGCGTGGAGTGCACGTGATGAGTATCAGGCTCGCCAACGGTAAGGCGTGCCAGATTCACTACGTTCAGAAGTAACAAAAGTCCTTTAAGAGGATTTACATCGAGCCCCCTCCTTCGGGAGGGGGCTCGGTTCTTTGTGCGTGAAGAATTTTCTTGTAGTGAGATGATTACCTACTGTGAAGCACCCACGCGGAATAGAGGTTTACACCTTGTCGGTGCGAGACCTGGCGTCGTTAATTGCGTCTACTTGCAGTCAGATCTGTTTGACTGTCCACGTTGTTCCGGCTGAGGCATCCATGACCTCGATGCCGGCGTTGACGAGGAGATCTCGAACCTGGTCAGCCAGGGCAAAGTTTTTGGTGGAGCGAGCGTCGAGGCGAAGCGAGAGCAGACCGGTCACGAGCTCGGTCGGATCGATGAAACCGGGACTGCTGTTGACGGCCATTCGAGCCAATCGTGCAATAGCGTCGATTCCTACCTCGCCGCCTTGGCTGGCGAGGTAGGCCAGTCTGGTGACGTCATTGACCTCGATGGGTGGCGGCGCAACAAGGTTGGTGTCCGGAGAGAAGGATTGAATTTCCTCAAGTTGCGTGACTGAGGCGCTCTCGAACACCCGGGTAGTACCGTTGCGGCGCCAGTAAACGCCGCCCTTTCCGAGAACGGTGAGCGTTCGCTGCTCGAGATCGAAAAGGGCGGCGGTGTGTTCGTCGACGCCGAGAATCCCAGTGTCGTCGGGGAGCTGGCGCTCCAATTCGAGAAGTCGTTGCTCTCCGAGGTAGCAAAATCGGGTGTCGTAGTTCCCGCCCTCCGCGTTGTCGTAGTGGGGGATGATGGCCCCACGGATACCCGCTAGAGCGAGTACGTCGAGCCCCTCAAGCCAGAAGGGTGTAGTCCCCACTTTGTAGATTTCGTAGACCGGTACGGTGAACGCGCCCAGGGTCAATGCCGCGGCTGACGCAAAGCACAGAACGCCGCCGCTCAGCAGTGAGCCACGCAGATCGTTCTCAATCCCCAACTGGGCCCACTGCTGCAGGGCGTAGCTTGGACTACCGGGTCCCGCGAACACGTAGTTAGCGGCGCGAACGCTCTGGCGAAAGGCCGCACGCTCGATGTCGTTGGTGCCCTCGTACGACGTGAAGTGCAGAGGACTGATGTCGATTCGCAGTGATGTCGAGAAGTACTCTAGGATTTTTTGTGTCATCTGAGGCACGTTGGCTTGGAAGCCATAGGAGGTGTCGAGCGAGACCGCGCGCACGTCGGCCAGGTGCTCGAGGAGTTGACGGTGCACCTTGGTCATGCTCGGAGCAGTTTCGCCTGATCCAAGAAGTGCGAGGACGCCCAATGTCACATCTGCCAGCGTATCGGCAACGACGGATGGCGTGGCCGAGAGAGAAGGTAAGTTGGGACCGTGAGCACGGTATTTGTCCAAATGAGAAACCGTGCACGGGGTAATGTCACGACGGCCTTGGTGCTCTGGTCATGCGTTGTCGCCGTGGTCCTCTTCATCATCGTGGCGCACCACGGCTCCCACGCCGGCGCCCTCGGGGTCGGTTTCGGTGCAACGGGACTCTTCGGGGCGTATCTTGGTCTTCGCAGGCGAACACCGGCGGCCTTCATCGCTCCCTTCGCCAGTTGGACGGTGGCGTGGCTCCCCATCGTCATCGCTGCGATGATCCGAGACGGGTTCTTGCGGGGGCTCGTCGTCGGATTCTTCTGGATCACGATTGGTTGGTTCCTTATCGCGCTGATTGAATTCGTCACGTTGTTTGCCGTCGCGTCGCTTTTTCGGTTTTTTCGAGTTTCAACGATACCCCGTGAGCGCAACGTCATGGTCTTTGGTCCAAACGAAGACCAGCGCTAGCGCGCTGCAAACATCCGTCGAACGTTCTAATTGTCTTTTGTTTGACAAATGGTGACGACGGGTGCGAGACGACGCCATTCGTCGAGTGGCGTCGTCATGAGTTCGTCACCCAGGACCTGCAGGCAGACGTGATTGGCGCCGGCCTCTCGATGTTCCCTGATCCGCGCGAGGACGTCGCCTTCGTCGCCGTGAACGACCATTGCGTCGCAGAGGAGATCTGAGCCACCTCGCACGAAGTCGTCCTCCCCGAAGCCGAGACGTCGCCAGTTGTTCTTGTAGTTCTCGAGTCCGGTGTAGGCCTCCAAATGGGCGTGGGCCCGACGAAGAAACTCCTCGCGGCTCTGGTCCAGTACAACGGCCTGCTCGACGCCTATGAACTTTTCACCAACGGCCTGTCGAGCAATCGCGGTGTGTTCGGGTGTCACGAGGTAGGTGTGGACGCCGTGGGCGAGTGTCGCACCGAGTTTGAGCATCTTGGGTCCGAGGGCGGCGATCACTCGGGCGAAGGATTGGTCCTTTTCGGGAGCGAACATCGGAGCGGCGTCGAGCGCCGTCAGGTAGTCGCGCATCGCCGTGAGTGGCGAGGCGTACTCATGACCGCGTAGGCGTTCGACGAGTGGACGATGACTGACACCGAGTCCGAGGACGAACCGATCGTCGTAGGCGGCGTTCAACGTGCGCGCCGCGTTGGCCGAGGCGACGGCGTCGCGGGCCCAGATATTGGCGATTCCTGTCGCGATCACCAGCCTCGACGTCGACGCGAGAAGGAGTCCGGAATTGGTGAAGGCCTCGCGGCCCCACGCCTCGGGTATCCACATTGCGCCAAAGCCAAGGGACTCGAGCTCGAGTGCTATCTCACCACACTGCTTGGCCGGCGTAGATTCGCTGGCGAAGGTCCACACTCCCACGGTGCCACGCAGACACTCCAGTGACGAGGGCCAGTCCGACATACGTGCAGCCTAATTGGGGGGTGATTCTTATGGCTGGGCCTAATGAGCCAATGGCTGCAAACTGATGACGGAGTCACGGGTTCATGGTTTAATCGCACTCCGCACTCCGCACTCCGCACTCCTGATTCACCTTGACAATCTGCCCTACTGAAAAGGCGTTGTAGTCGATGGTCACTCGGGGCCCCACGCCGTGGCAGCTCATATTTGCAACCGTTTCAAAAGTTGTCGCGGCGCTCTACGTGAAGTCGTGCAAAAGACCATTTTATCGTCGTCACGGTCGTAGAAAAAGACTCATCCACGTGCCATGCCCGTTCACCGTGGTGGCGGTCCAGCGACCGGGACTTTTTGACTTTGGCACGTACGACGCGCGAACCGTAAGACTGGGCCAATGGTCTTTGTCGTCATCGTGCTCAGTACGTTCCTCTTAGTCTCTGCGGCAACGGCCCTTCGACCGGGACGGCGCGGACTCTGGGCGGCGTTGGCCTACCCGGTGGGCTGGGCCGCCGGTGAGCTTCCCGCGCAGGGTCTCGTCGCTCAGCTGGCGCTACTCGGCCTGTTGTGGTGGTGGGGCTGGCCGACAACTTATTGGCTCGGCGTCGTCGCCCTCGTGTTGGCCGCCCTGGTAGCGCTAGAGAATTTGGCACTCATCGTCATCGCGTTCACCGTGCGACGGGTCGTGCGACGGGCCATGGCCGAGTCGCCTCTGGAGCCCCTCGAGATTCCGAGGCCCCGAGACGACGCCTTTGGCGCGTGGTGGCGCACTGCGTTGCAGATCTCGTTCCATCCTCGAGACATGCAACTGATTCAGAACGTCGCCTACGGTCCGCATCGACGACAGCGCCTCGACGTGTGGCGAATGTCGACGACACCCCTGCACGCGCCGGTTGTTCTCTACCTCCACGGAGGATCGTGGACAATGGGCGACAAGCGAGAGCAGGGTCGCCCGATGCTGCACGAGTTCGTTCGTCGCGGCTGGATCGCCGTCGTGCCCAACTACCGACTGGCCCCGAGCTTTCCGTGGCCCGCCCAGATTGAGGACGCCACGAGTGCCCTCGGCTGGGTCAAGAAGCACATCGCCGGCCTCGGGGGAGACCCGGACCGGGTGGTCATCGCCGGCGGGTCAGCCGGCGGGCACCTGGCAGCGTTGGTCGCGTTGAGCGCCGATGATCCAACGTGGCGACCCCCGCAGGTCACCGGCGTCGATGACTGGTCCGTTCGCGGCGCCCTCCCCTTCTACGGGGTGCTCGAGATGACCGGTGACGAGAGTCATTGGCGCGGACTGGGTAAGGGACTGCTCACCCTGCTCGAACGGCGCGTCGTGAAACGGCCATTCGTAGGCAACGAGGACCTCTACCGGTCCCTATCGCCATTGGAACGCATCCACGTCAACGCGCCGCCGTTTCTCGTCGTCCACGGCCGCAACGACACGCTGGTCGACGTCAACGTCGCTCGCGTGTTCGTCGAGCGGTTCCGACGGGTGGCGGTGGCGCCGATGTACTACGTTGAGCTGCCCTTCACCCAACACGCCTTTGACCTCACCGCCAGTCCTCGCACGTCGGCGACGACCCGGGCGGCCGTCGCGTTCGGCGAGTCGGTGACGGCGCCGCGTCCAGTGCTCGCACCGGCGCTGGTGACGAACTACCAGGTACCCCCAGCTGAGTTGGTCGTGAAGGTCTCGACGGGCGACTGGGTGAGCGCGATCGAGGCGGCTCGCGAACTCGGCCCCTTCACCGTTGTGACGTCGGACAACCCCCGCAGTGAGGCCCGCGACGACGGCGCGAACGCTGAGCGGCGCGCGGCGCTGCACGCTGACCTGCAGCGTCGCGGTGTTCGACTACGCCATACGCTCGGACGCGACCCGCTGGGGTCGTGGCCCGACGAGGAGGGCTTCGCACTGCTCGAGCAGTCCATTGATTTCACCCGTCAGGTCGCTCGCGCCTGGGGTCAGTTCGCCATCTACGAAGTGACCGAGGATTCCGTCCTCGTGCGCAGCGTGGCGACGGGTGAGGTCCTCGCGTAGTTGACGCGCGAGCGAAGGCGGCCCGCGTAGTGGTGAAACGACTAGTCGTCGGCGAGCGTCATGTCCATTGTGACCGTACTGCCGTCTCAGGTCGTGACGCTTCGCACGCCACCGGCGGCCTTGATGTCATTTTCGCCCGCCAGAACGGCGTCGAGGAGCTGCGCGGGGCCAGAGAGTACGAGTGACGCGACCTCGGCGCGCTGGGAGACCTTGGCCGTGCTCTTCGCACGCCGGATCGCTTCGAGGACGTCACACGCGAGCGCGTAGGTGGTGCCCGACGGCGCAACGGCGTCGGGCGAGGTCGCGACTTCATCGACCGTAGGCCAGGGCGCGAGGTGGACCGAGCCTTCGTGCCACCAATGCCAGAGCTCTTGGGTAATGAAGGTTAAGACCAGCGCGAAGAGTCGCTGAAGGATTGCGAGCGTGATCGGGAGGATTGCGCGCGCCGAGCCGAATCCGCCACCCTCGTCGCCGTCGCCGTAGTGGCCTTCACCAAATCAGTCACTGGGCCGAGGTTAATCACTCCGGCGCTGGCGAGCAGCTACCACGATCCCACGACGGTGAGTGCCTTCACGACTTGGACGTCAGAACAAAACATCCTCTCGGGCCGGGCTCAGGAGTCGTTGACATCGACGCCGGGACTGGTTGTCAGCAAATTCGACATTGATCTTGTTCACCGTTCCGGGACGTCACGCAGACCTCCTAGGTGCATGAAATAAAGTCTCGTCGATGGCTCACAACGGTGATCAAACTGGCTGGAAAATCTGAAGCAAAACACGAACTACGTCATCGTCATCGAACCAGTGCACCGAAGATAACAGTGGCGAATTGACGTCGATGGTCGAAACTATTGCCCCTCATAGTCACACGTGTGAAGTGGCGGTCGTTCACCGATACGTGGAGTACTCGTTCCAGACGGAAGCACGACACGAAAGTCGTGGGGGGGCGGTGGGGGGCGCCCC
>JAYVNV010000130.1:0-11487 GCA_043758265.1 Acidimicrobiaceae bacterium | reverse complement strand
CCAGATTGCGCGCATCGCCCGCCACACCGCGGCGTTGATTGGCGTCGAACGCGAGATCATTGATGAAGACATCATCCTGGACGACCGATTCCACGCCGGTACCTACGGCATCCCCGATCAGCGCACCCTCGACGCGATGCGTCTGGGCGCCTCCCTCGAGGGGATGATCACCGACCCGGTCTACGAAGGAAAGTCACTCGCGGGCCTGATCCACATGGTCCGAAACCATGAGATTGCGTCTGACGCGAACGTTCTCTTCGCGCACCTCGGTGGCCAGCCGGCTCTCAACGCCTACGCCAGCCTCTTCACGTGAAGCTGAACAACGAACGACGACTCGTCGTCACTCTGCCTAGCCAATTCGTGCGCGACGCGCTCGGTGACGTCGAGAACGTCGACGTCCTTGATTGGGACATGTCCAGACCGGCACCCGTCGACGTCATCGACATCGTCGTGGCCCCGTACATGGGTTCCCTCGATCATCTAAGGCGACTGGAGGGCCTCAACGTCAAACTGGTGCAGAGCCTCTCGGTCGGATACGACGGAGTCGAACAGGCGTTACCGCCAAACATGGTCTTCGCCAACGCCACGTCCGTGCACGAAGCCTCGACGAGTGAGATGGCGGTGGCGCTCATCCTCGCCGCGCAGCGCGGCCTACCGGACTTCGTGCGCGCGGCCGCCGCGGGCCAATGGTCGCCGGCGTGGTACCCGAGCCTGGCCGACCGCACGGTGCTGCTCGTCGGCTACGGCGGCGTCAATCGAGCGGTTGACGAGCGTCTTCGCCCCTTCGAGGTGACGGTGTTACGGGTTGCGCGCACCGAGCGCGACGACGACCGTGGCCACGTCTACGGACCGTCGTCGCTTCATGAACAGCTGGGCAGGGCCGACATCACGGTCATCGGGGTGCCGCTCACTAACGAGACCGTGCACCTCGTTGACGATGCCTTTCTTTCGGCGATGCCCGACGGCGCTCTCTTGGTCAATATCGCCCGCGGTCCAGTAGCCGACACTGATGCCCTGCTCGATCACGCCCGTCGCGGCCGGCTCCGACTGGCACTCGACGTCACCGATCCCGAGCCTCTGCCCGACGGGCACGAGCTCTTCACTCTGGACAACGTTCTCATCTCACCGCACGTTGGCGGCGCGACGTCAGCTGCGATGCCACGCATCGTACGACTCTTGCGCGATCAGTTCGCGAGGATCTCTCGGGGCGAGGAGCCGCGCAACATCGTGCTGCGCACGTGAGACGCCACTGACTAGATCAAACGAGTGCGAGGTAGAGGTCGCAGAGGTTCCATCCGGTGTGTGCGCCATCCAGGAGTTGGCCGAGCACGCGAAGGCCGTGATACGAGTCGTTCGAATTCGCGACCACCTCCCAGTCGACGTTGAGCGCGCTGCACTTCACGAAGGTTGAGCCATCAACCCACGCGCCGCTCACGCCGGGCAAGAAGTCCTGTCCGTCAGTCGCCCTCGCGACGAAGACCACGTCGCGATCGAGCGTTGAGAGCCGTCTCGCCATCAACCACGCCAGTTCTTGACAACGTCCACCGACGCCGTTTCCGCGTACGCGCACCGTCGCCTCTCCAACTCCCACCACGCAGACCGGCCCCGCCGTGGAGAGGGCGCCTCGCAACGATCGCTCGAGGAGTTCGGCAACCTCGGCGACGTCACCCTGAATGTCTGCGCCGAGGTCAACCACGACGTAGCCCAATCTTCGCGCCTCAGCAATCGTTGACGAAAGGACCATCGACGGTTCGACGATGACCACGTTTTTATGGTTGGTGTTGGCGAACGCGCCCATCGAGTGAGCCCGTCTTCGACATGCGGCGAGGACTCGTTCTTCCACTGAGCTACCCGTGAGCGCCACTTCGCGAATCAGCTTCTTCACGTCCTTCGGTGTGGGCCGGTAGTCGTATGTGAGGCCCGAGGCAACCCACGGGGCACCCGAAACGACATTGTCGACCATCAGCAGCGTCAGCGAGCGCGCGGTGCGAACGTGCCCTAAGACTGCGCCACCGGCAATCTGCGACGAGGCAGCGCGAAGTTGATTTAGCACGGTGATATTCGCGCCAGTTTCGAGCGCCGAGTCCCAGATCACCGCGAGATCGTCGAGCGTCACGGGAGGCTGCGGTAACGCACAAAGGCTCGACGCCCCGCCCGACACGAGAAAGAGCGTGCACGTTGCGTCGCTGGGTTGACCGAGGAACTCGAGCACTCGACGCCCGGCCTCGAGGCTGCGCTCGCCCGGTACTGGGTGTTCGCCAACGACCTCAATGGTGCTGGCCGTCGGTGCGCCTATTGACGCAACGTCGCTCACAATGAGGGTCCGGTGGACGCGATCTCCAAGGATTTTCACGGTGACTGACGTCATCTCTCGCGAGGCCTTGCCGATTGACACAATGTCGAACTCCTGGGTCAGCACATCACCTTGGCGAAGCTGCTCTTGCAGGTGGGCGCCGAGATTGAGCGTCGTACGCCAGGCTTCGCTCAGCCTGAGGCCGTCTTTTAGAAGGTCCATTAATCCTCGCGCCCCACGTCGCCCAACGTACTCGCAACGCTGCTTTTCAACCTCCAATCAGGCCAGCAAGCCCGCGCACCGCTCACGTGGTCCCCCACTGAAAGTGTCCTCGCCTGGAAAGTTGGGTCGAAATGGCCCGACGGCGGATCAACGAATGACGAACCAAGGAGTGACGCCACGTGGTGAGGAGCAATGACGCCGTTGGTGTCGCTCGCCGCAAGCGCTCGCCGTCAAACGCCGCCCCGAGGTGCACGCAGCAGGGTTTCCACATGCCGTGTAACCGAAGCGGTCGACGAACCACGGGGCGACTGGGACGCCGTTCACGCCATCGTGGCGAGTGAGTCGGATCAGCTGCGGCGCTCGCTAGATCAGCATTGCGTTACCGGTAGCAACGACGCCCCGACCCTCCCGACGCGAGCGGTCGGGACCATGCCGCAAAGCCTGGAAAATTGGAATGCGCGCCTGCACCGCCCAAGGCTCGCGCCCGACGCAACTGCGCACCGTCCAACGGCGCGACGTAGTACTGCGAGCCACCCCCAAGAACGTGAGGAAGTGAAGGGAGACACAAAAAGGTGACTGGTGCAGTTAGCTAGCGTCGGCGATTAGCGGCTGAAATCACTGCTTCGAGCGACGCGTCGAGGATCGACGAGCTCATGCCAACGCCCCACCACGTGGCGCCATCGTCGCCCTCGGCCTCGACGTACGCCACGGCCGACGCCGTTGACCCGGAGGTCAGTGCGTGCTCGGAGTAGTCGCGGACGCTGAACTTGACGTCCATCTCATTGCGCAGCCCGTTCATCAGTGCGTCGATCGGACCGTTACCCTCACCCTTGACGGTGACGTGACGGCCGTTCACGACGAGCTGAGCGAAGATTCTCGTGCTGCTCTGGTCGGCCGACACCTCGCTCGAAAGAAGTTGGATTGGTGGGTTCTGCGGTTGGTAGGTGGTAGTAAAAACGTCCCAGATCTCGGCCGGGGAGATTTCAGTCCCCGTGGCCTCCGTGAGCTCCTGCACCTGTTTTGAAAACTCGACCTGCATCGAGCGCGGAAGGTCGAGGCCGTGCTCGGCGCTGAGAAGATAGGCCACACCACCCTTGCCCGACTGGGAGTTCACGCGGATGATGGCCTCGTAGGTTCGTCCGGTGTGCTTGGGGTCGATTGGCAGGTACGGCACTTCCCAGACGTCGTACGTGTCACCGATCGCGGTCATTCCCTTCTTAATCGCATCTTGGTGCGACCCGGAGAAGGCGGTGTAGACGAGCTCTCCGACGTAGGGGTGGCGCATATGCACGGGCAGGCGGTTGGCGTATTCGGCGACGTGGCGCGCCTTGTCGATGTCACGGATATCCAACTCGGGATCGACGCCTTGGGAGAAGAGATTCAGCGCCAAGGTAATAACGTCGACGTTGCCGGTTCGTTCCCCGTTGCCAAACAGTGTTCCTTCAACACGATCGGCGCCGGCGAGGACGCCGAGTTCGGCCGCGGCTACGGCCGTGCCTCGGTCATTGTGGGGATGCAACGAGAGCACGACACTTTCGCGTCCGTGCACGTGACGCAAAAACCATTCGATGGCGTCAGCGTAGAGATTGGGTGTGTACATCTCGACGGTCGCGGGCAGGTTGAGAATCAACGGTCGATCGAGAGTCGGCTCGAGTACGTCGATGACGGCGTTACAGACTTCGAGGGCATAGTCGAGCTCAGTGCCGGTGAAACTTTCGGGCGAGTACTCGTAGAGGAACTGTGTTCCGGGCGACGTCCCTTCGAGGGAGCGGCAGAAAAGGGCCGCGTCGGTGGCGATCTTCTTCACGCCGTCCTTGTCCAGCGCGAAGACCACGCGGCGCTGCAACGTGGAGGTGGAGTTGTAGAAGTGAACGATGGCCCGCTCGGCGCCGATCAGGGATTCGTAGGTCCGTCGGATCAGATCCTCGCGGCACTGGGTGAGGACCTGAATGGTGACGTCCGCGGGGATCAGGTTGTTCTCAATAATGTGGCGCACGAAGTCAAAGTCGGGTTGGGAGGCCGAGGGGAACCCGACCTCAATCTCCTTGAAACCCATGGCTAGGAGTTGGGAGAACATGGCGTTCTTGCGATCGAGGTCCATCGGGTCGATGAGGGCCTGGTTGCCGTCGCGCAGGTCGACGCTGCACCAGCGCGGGGCCCGACTCAAGCGGCGATCGGGCCAGGTGCGGTCGCTCAGGTCGACTGGCACCGTCGCGCGGTACTTGTCGAACGCCATTGGACTCGGCTGCTGGTGGTTAAGGCGCATCTCTTGACCTTTCCGTCGTTGGCCTGAGCGGGTAACAAAAACCCCCGCCGCAGCGGGGGTCGGGGCGAGCACAGGCTCGCCCTATCGAAGCAGCAGGATGCTTTGTCCAAGTATCACTCCCCCACTGTACCGCGGGTCACGAAAGTGTCCACATGTCGGACCGCTATCCTTGGCAGGGAGGAGTGCAATGAAATCAATAGTGAAATTAGCTGTCCTGCTCGTACTCGCGGCAGCCGTCGCCGGAGTGGTGATGCTGGTGAAACGGCCAAAAATCGCCGACCCTGTCTCATTCGACGAGTGGCCCACGGTGCCACGAAATCCGGCGTCGTAGACGACCGTTCGCATTCAATTTCGTAGAACCAAGGAGAAATAATGTCTGAAATGCAATATCGCCGTCTAGGCCGATCGGGCCTTCAAGTAAGCGTCCTGTCATTTGGTAGCTGGGTGACCTTCGGCAATGAGAATCAAATCGAGACCGCCAAGCAGGCGGGCGAGTGCCTAAGCGCCGCGAAGGAGGCCGGTGTCAACTTTTTTGACAACGCCGAGGCCTACGCCGGTGGCGAGTCCGAGCGCGTCATGGGTGCCGCCATCAAGGAGTTGGGCTGGGCCCGGCACGAGTACATCATCTCGACCAAACTCTTCTGGGGACTGCACGACATGCCCAACATGCGCAACACCCTCAATCGCAAATACCTCGCCCAGGCAATCGACGGTTCGCTTGAGCGACTCGGTCTCGACTTCGTCGACCTCGTTTTTTGCCACCGTGCCGATGCGCAAACTCCGATTGAGGAGACCGTGTGGGCGATGAGCGACATGATCGACCAGGGCAAAGCCCTCTACTGGGGCACGTCGGAGTGGACTGCGGACGAGATCCGCGCGGCCTACGACATCGCCGATCGTCATCACCTGCACAAGCCACTGATGGAGCAGCCGGAGTACAACATCCTGCACCGCGACCGAGTGGAGAAGGAGTACCAGCGTCTCTACGAGGACATTGGCCTTGGCACGACAATCTGGTCTCCGCTTGCCTCCGGGCTCCTTACCGGGAAATACCTCAACGGCGTGCCAGCCGGTTCGCGCGCGACCCTGCCCGGGTACGAGTGGCTCAAGGACACCCTCACGGACGAGGCCAACAACAAAAAAGTCGCTGACTTGAAGGTCATCGCCGACGAACTCGACGTCTCACTCGCCCAGTTATCGCTGGCCTGGTGCGCGAAGAACCCCAACGTCTCGACGGTGATTACCGGTGCGTCCAGCGCCGACCAGGTTCACGAGAACATGAAGGCGCTCGACGTGCTGCCACTCCTCACCAAGGAGATCATGGACCGCGTCGATCTCATTAGCTTCTTTTAGGAAATCGAGGTGTCCGACAGTCGCATCGGACTGATTGGCGGACTGTCGTGGGAGTCGACGGCCTCGTACTACCGCTGCTTCCATGAGTTCTTCACGTCGGGCGTCAATGAGTGGTCCCAACCGAGACTCCTCATCGACTCGGTGGACTTCGGAGAGGTTGTTGCACTGCAGCGCGCTGGCGACTGGGCGGCGACCGGTGCTGTCCTTGCCGAGAGCGCTCGACGCCTCGAGGGGGCGGGCGCGACCGTGCTCGGCATCGGTGCGAACACCATGCACATCAACTACGACGTCGTGCGAGACGCGGTGCGCATTCCAGTCGTCGACGTGCGCAACGCCGTAGCGAATGAGGCGCTCGCCGCCGGCCACCAAACTATGGCGCTCCTCGGCACGAAGTACCTCCTCAACGGTTCGTTCTACAGCGAACGATTAAAGGAGCTTGGAGTGGAAGTCGTGAAGCCGACGAACGTCCAGACCGAACGACTGCAGGCAATCATCTACGACGAACTCACGCGAGGCGTCGTCACCGAGGAATCGAGAGCCTACCTGCGCGCGGTCACCGCGTCGTGCTTCGAGCGCGGCGCCAGCGTCGTTGGACTTTGCTGCACAGAATTTGGACTCCTGATTGACGACAGTGAGCCGTTCGCGGTCATCGACTCGACCAAGGCCCACGTTCGCGCGCTCCTGGCCGCCGCTGCCCCCTAGTCGTCGTCAACCTCAATCAGTGTCGCGGTGTGAGCAACGATGGTGGCGACCTAGTCCCTCAACGTCGCGAAGTCCGTTGAACTGGACCGGTCAACGAGGTTCGGTTTGACGGCGGACAGTCGAATAGCGCTTCGCGCGAGGCACCGCCCGCAGGGCGTTTCGCCGCAGGGAGTGACGGTTGACAGAATCACTCTCGCGCGTCGCGCGCTCATCGTCGCGCGTCGCGTTGGCGAACTGATGGAGCTGCTCACGTGGTCGATGCCAGGGTGCGTGCAGCCACAATACGTGGTCGATGCTGAGCACGATCGCGGCGCCGCTGGCAGTGTCAACGACGCGCGCACCAAAGAGGAACTAGTTCGGACCGAGCACGCCAATGAAGACGAAGACAATCAGCATGAAGACCCCACGGTCAGCGCGTGACTTCGCCGTCGCTAACGAGAAGGAATGGTATAAAGCTTTAAAGAAATTCTCGGATCCCTTGCCTCGGGTTTGCGTAGAGCTTCGATTCGCCCCAATCGATCGCCAGGGCTTTGACGTCAACTTATATCGCATATCTAATGCCCCGGGGCGCGACGAGAAGTCAGGGATTTGCATCGTCATGGGTCTGGGTCTCCATGCTGAGGTTGATTCGTCAATTAACATTTCAACATGGAACTCGACCCACCTAACGGGGCCAGTGGAACTCTTCAACTGAGGGACGCAACCACAACACTTCTCAGCCAACTCGGCATTGGAACGCAGAGCGCAGAGCGCCACACAGTTACTGATCACTGCGGGAGAAAATATTGATCGACTCACTAGTGAAGCTGCGTCTGCCAGACTCTGCGGGGTAGCCCCGATTCCCGCTTCTTCTGGAAAGACCCAACGAATGGACTTGCACTGTGGGGGTGACCGTCAAGCCAACCGAGCATTAAACCTCATCGTGGTCTGTCGACTCCGCCACGACCAGCGCAGCAGGGCCTATATGGATCGCCGTCGAGCGGAGGGCCTCTCCAAAAAGTACGTAATTCGTTGCCTTAAACGTTTCGTTGCCCAGGAAGTATTTCGTAATCTCACTAAAGATCCACTCTAAAAAAAGACTCGACATCAATTGGGACTGTCTTCCCTAAATATCTCACAGCTTCGGTTGACGCTCCAGTAATCTAGCCAACTAGAGTCGGATCAGTTCGGGTGCCGTGCCTGTACCGACGTATCGCAGTTGGAGGTGGTTTTTGTTTTTCTCGATTCTCGCGCGCCGTTCGATTCCTGGGTCGACGAGTTGAGCGACGGCGCAGACTGCTGTGTCGTCGGAGCCTCGGTCGGGCCGAGGACCTGGCGATCTGGCGATGTGGAGGGCGGCCGAGCCTTCGGGCGAGGGCTCCGCCGTATGGTGCCTCGCGGCGCCCATGCAGAGTTCGAGCTTTCGAGTGCTCGAGCGGATCCGATCGTGCTGCTCGAGTCAGCGAACGAGGGTCGCGTTCCTGACCTGATCCCCATTCGATTCGGCCGGATGGCCGCGTCTCCATTCGGATTCTTTCGAGGTGCGGCGTCGCTCATGGCCCACGATCTGTCCACGATGCCGGTGTCCGGCATCGACGTACAGCTGTGCGGAGACGCTCATCTCAGTAACTTCGGCCTTTACGCTACGCCTGAACGACGCCTCGTCTTTGGTGTCAACGATTTCGACGAGACGCGGCGTGGACCATGGGAATGGGATCTGAAACGCTTGACTGCGAGTCTCGTCGTGGCGGCCCGCGATATCGGGCTCACGCCAGACCAAGGCAAGCGAGCCGCCGTAGCTTCCGCACGCTCATACCGTGAACATATTGGGGTCTACTCCACGATGAGATTGCTTGACGTCTGGTATTCAACTGTTGACGTGTCGAGCATGCTGCCCATAATGCGCTCGATTCGAGCGAGGATGCAGCAGACCGCAGAACAAGCTCGTCAGCGAGATCACCTCAAAGCACTCAGCAAACTGACTGAGGTCGTCGGGCAGACGCGACGCATACGGCATGCCCCTCCGCTCGTACTGCGACTCGACGGTCAAGAGAAGGTTTTGGCACAACTCGATGAGCTGATTGAGCACTACCGCGCAACGCTGCCCGAAGAGCGACGCGTCCTGTTCGACCGGTACCGCCTCACGGACGTCGCTATGAAAGTTGTGGGAGTTGGTAGTGTCGGAACCCACTGCTGGATCGGCCTTTTGCACAAAGAGGGCAGCGGAGTAGCAGACCCGCTATTCCTCCAGGTTAAGGAGGCACGTTCATCCGTCCTTGATGCAGAGCTCGGTACGAGCGCATATAGTCACCACGGTCAGCGGGTCGTCGTGGGCCAACGACTAATGCAGGCTTTCCCCGACGTCTTCTTAGGTTGGACAACTGCGCCCGACTCCGGGCGGCACTACTATGTCCGGCAGCTGCAGGACATGAAGGGTTCATTCTCAGTGGATGGGATGCTCGGTAAGGAGCTCGTGGCATACGGCGCCTTATGCGCATGGACGCTTGCCCGCTCCCATGCCCGGTCGGGCGACGCCGCCGCGATAGCGGGCTACCTCGGATCCTCGCCGGCCTTCGAGCTCGCAATCGGCGAGTTCTCGCGTCAATACGCTGACCAGAACGAACGGGACCACGCCACCTTGAGCGAGGCAATCGCCCATGGACGAGTGGCGGCTCGTTTCAATGTCTGATGAACCGAAGAGCGCTCTGGTGCCATCGACTCTCGATCTGAACGTCCCACCTGCCTTTGTTGCGCGCGAACAATGGTTGCGGGTCTGGTTGGGAGCGACTGCGGCATGCGTTGCCGGTGGAGTCATCATCAGCGTCTTTACGGCCGCGCACAACCATGCTGGTCACTTCGGCACTCCGGTCGAGCGGGCCCTCAACACCTTCGCGTTCTTCACCGTCCAGTCGAACCTCATTGTTGGAGTGACGGCGCTGATGTTGGCATTGAACCCGCGCCGCTCGTCCGCGGTGTTCGCCACGTTCCGGTTGATCGGAATCGTTGCGATAACGGCGACTGGAATCGTCTACCACGTCGCACTGTCGGGTCTGTTCGACCTTCAGGGTTGGGACCAGCTCGGGAACCAGCTTGTCCACACCGCGGTGCCGATCATGGCGGTGGTCGGATGGCTCATGTTCGGCCCCCGAGGACTGACCTCGGCACGGATCGTGTACTGGACTTTGTCGTTTCCGCTCGCCTGGCTCGCCTTCACTTTGGTCCGAGGAGCGATCGTGAGCTGGTATCCGTACCCGTTTGTCGACGTGACGAAGCTCGGGTACGGCGGGACACTCCTCAACTGTCTGTGGGTGTCGCTGCTGCTTCTCGCCCTCGCAGGAGGTGCGAATGCGCTCGATCGCCGGCTCGGCCCATTGTCGACGGGACGGACCTCGCTCGGCAAGATCGAACCATGACGGCCGGAGGCGAACCGTTAAGGTCAGACAATCGCGGGGTCAATGCCTCGTACGCGACTGACAGCCGTGCTCGTCACACCCGCCGGATCGAGATTTTCGCCACGATGCTGTTGTCGGCGGCGACAGTTCTCACTGCGTGGAGCGTCTACCAAAGCGGCCGGTGGAGCGGTGTTCAAGCGACCGCGTTTAGCCAGGCGTCTGCCAGCCGGACCGAATCGGTACGGGCCTCGACGCAGGCCGGGCAGCAGACCATTGCTGATGTATCGGTGTTTACAGCATGGTTGACCGCCACCGATGAGGGAAACACCCATTTGGCCAACCTGATCGCGGTACGGTTTCGGGGCGAGTTCGAGGTGGCCTTCTCGGCCTGGGAAACCACTTCGCCGCTCACTAACCCGTCGGCACCAGCCACGCCGTTTGCACTGCCGCAATACGAATCGGCAAACACGCGTCAGGCAACTGGGCTTGAGATGCTCGCCACGAAGCAGTTCAATCAGGCAACCGAAGCGAGCCAGCGAGCCGATGACTACGTGCTCATGACCGTTATCTTCGCACTCGCGCTTTTCTTCGTGGCCGTTAGCACCCGATTCAAACTTTTGGGAATTCAGAGTTTGCTGCTGAGCGTCGCCGGAGTTGTATTTGTAGCCGCGGCTGCGATCACTGCTTCCTTTCCTGTCAACATATGAACAATTGTGCCATCCGGCCCGCCGGATTCGTCTGCGCCTCGCCACACTCTCGCCAATAGTCCACAAGCGTCTTGTGTCAAGGGTTGACGGGGCGCCGTCAACACCGTGATTGTGAGCGTTGGTGTTTGTCGTGAGCGGCATCTGGTAGAGAATCTGTGGCACGCCGAGTACGGTCTCCAATAGGAAGTACAGAATTAGTTCGCCACCCTCGCCCGAGGTCTTCACTGTCGCGAAAGGTTCTCTGGCTTCTCTGCCCAGCTCCACAATCGCGTCGGTTGAACCTGTCCGGAGGTCCGGCTCTCGCGTTGGCGGATTCGCGATTGCGGTATTTAATAGTCCACAATCTTTTGGAAGCGAGCTCTCTCGCGAGTTGTGACACCCTCACATTTCCGTTCGCGTCCTTTTTGAGGTAATGCACTTGGAAGATGGTTCTTGATTCGGGCAAGTAGTCCGCTTCACCCAACTACCAAAGATGAGCGTCAATGGTCCCAGTGATTCCTCTGGCGCTTTCGTTAAGAGCTTTTCCGAGCCATGACATCGGGTCGACGTCGTCAAACTCAATCTCTTCAGTTC
>JAYVNV010000129.1:0-3768 GCA_043758265.1 Acidimicrobiaceae bacterium | reverse complement strand
TCGCCGAGGTTGTGCGGCGGGATCTTCGTCGCCATGCCAACGGCGATGCCTTGTGAGCCGTTCACCAGAAGATTTGGAAAGCGCGACGGCAGCACGGTCGGCTGCTGGGTCGAATTGTCGTAATTCGCCTCGAAGTCAACGGTCTCTTCATCGATCGAGTCGAGCAACTCGAGCGCCAGCGGAGCCAAACGACACTCGGTGTAGCGCATCGCAGCGGCACCTTCGTCGGGGCCGGTACCACCAAAGTTTCCGTGACCACTGATCAGGGGATGGCGCATCGCGAAGTCTTGGACCATGCGGACCAGTGCGTCGTAGATGGCGCTGTCACCGTGGGGGTGGTACGTACCCATGACTTCGCCCACGACCTTGGCGCACTTGGCGAAGGGGCGATCGGGCCGAAGTCCTTGGTCGAACATGGAGTAGAGGATCCGTCGGTGAACGGGTTTGAGGCCGTCGCGCGCGTCGGGCAGCGCGCGTGACACGATGACCGACATCGAGTACTCAAGGAATGAGCGCTCCATCTCGAGGTTGATCTCAATCGGCTCGACGTACCCCACCACCTCGTCGTCCGAGGAGGGTGGTGGTGAGCCCGTACCTGAGTTATTGGTCTTGCGTGCCATGTCTCTCCGGTCCTAAATGTCTAGGAATCGAACGTCTTTCGCGTTCGTCTGAATGAAGTGCCGTCGTTGGGGAACGTCGTCGCCCATCAGGATTGAGCAGACCTCGTCGGCCAGCGCGGCCTGCTCCACGGTGATCTGCAACAGTGCGCGCTTGGTGGGGTCCATCGTCGTGTCGCGTAGTTCGTCGAAGTCCATCTCCCCGAGCCCCTTCAGGCGCTGGAAGTCGTTCTTGTGATCGGGATGCTCCACGAGGAAGGCCGCCTTGGCGAGGTCGTCACGGAGGTAGGCCTTCTCCTTGCCGACGAGGGTCGAATACAGCGGCGGCTGCGCGACGTAGACATGGCCGTTATTGACCATCTCGGTCATCTGACGGAAGAAGAACGTGAGCAACAACGTGCGGATGTGGCTGCCGTCGACGTCGGCGTCGGCGAGCAGAATAATTTTGTCGTAGCGGATCTTTGAGACGTCGAAGTCGGCTTCAACGCCCGCCCCGATTGCGGAAATCAACGCTTGGATCTCCGTGTTGCGCAGAATTTTGTCCGAGCGCGCCCGCTCAACGTTCAAGATCTTGCCCCGGATGGGCAGGATCGCCTGATTACGGGGATTGCGCGCGTCCTTGGCGGAGCCGCCAGCCGAGTTGCCTTCGACAATGAAGAGTTCGCATTCGCGCGGCTCGTTCGACGAGCAGTCGACGAGCTTGCCTGGCAGTCCGGCACCATCGAGCGCGCTCTTGCGTCGCGTGAGGTCACGCGCCTGGCGCGCGGCCATACGCGCGCGGGAGGCTTGCACGGCCTTGGCGACAATCTGTCCACCCTCCTTGGGATTCTCTTCCAGCCAGTCGGCTAGTTTCTCATTCGTTGCGCGCTCGACGAGCGATCGAATTGAGACATTTCCTAGTTTTCCCTTGGTCTGTCCCTCGAACTGGGGCTCGCCGAGGCGAACCGCGATGATCGCGGTGAGGCCCTCGCGAATGTCTTCGCCGAGAAGGTTGTCGTCCTTCTCCTTCAGCAGATTGCGCTTGCGGGCGTAGCGATTGACAACGTTGGTGATTGCCTTACGGAACCCCTCTTCGTGCATTCCCCCTTCGATCGTCGCAATGCCGTTCGCGAACGAGTGGATGCTCTCGTAGTAGCCCGTGTTCCACTGGAAGGCCACTTCGACCTCCTGGCCCTCCTCAGACTGCTCGTAGAAGCCGACCTTTCGAAAGAGTGACTCTTTCGCGTTGTTGAGGTGTCGAACGTAGTCAACGATGCCACCGCTGTACTTAAAGGTCTCCTTCGACTCTCGACCCTTGCGTTCGTCGACGAATCGAATCTCGAGACCACGATTCAAAAAAGCCATAATTTGCAAACGTTCGACGATCGTCTGCGCACGAAATTCGACGTCATCAAAGATTGTCGGATCTGGCGTGAAGGTGACGGTAGTTCCCGTGCGTTCGCGCGGAGCTGGTCCCGTCACCACCATCTTTCCCTGCATCTTGCCGCCGTTTTTAAAAACCAGTTGGTGGTGTTGTCCATTTCGGTCGATCTCAAGGATCAACTCCGTCGAAAGTGCATTGACGACCGAGACACCGACGCCGTGCAGTCCACCAGAAACCTTGTAGCCTTCGCCACCGAACTTGCCGCCGGCGTGCAGTGTCGTGAGGACGATCTCGGCAGCCGACTGCCCGGGGTACTGCGGGTGCTCATCGACAGGAATACCACGGCCGTCATCAATGACACGACAACTGCCGTTCGCCAGGATCGAGACGTCGATAGTTGTGCAATAGCCGGCCATCGCCTCGTCGACGGCGTTGTCCACCACCTCGATGATCAGGTGGTGGAGGCCCGCGGGCCCCGTCGAACCGATGTACATGCCTGGTCGGACCCTGACTGGATCTAGGCCCTCAAGAACGGTGATGTCACTCGCCTCGTAGCTGGCTGGTCCCTTGGTCTTCTGGGCCACGAAGGCGTCCTCTCGGTGAAAAAATTTCGGCGCGGTTCGCGCGGTCGAACACAATTTTTCGACGGTTCCATCCTACCCGAAATGGTGTAACGCCCTGCCCCTCAACGGTCTTTTCCGGCCGCCCAATTTGTCGTGATTTAGGTCTTGGCAAGGACCGTTCGAAGTGAGGTCGGAGCGCGGTCGCCGAGCGATACGAATCCCTCCAGAATCGACTCACCCTCCAGAATCACACGTTGGGCGAATGCACCCGATGGCACGCTCACCAAAAGCACACCGTTCTTCACGAACTCCGGCCGGCAGTACTCGGCAATCACCGGATCGACGATGCTGGGCCAGAGTTGGCGCACCTCGTCGATTACCCGTAGATCCACCTTTCGCAGTCGTCCGGCGAGTGTGTCTAGAAGGTCGCCCAATAGTGACGGTTGTTCGTCGCGCGCACTCATTGCACCACGGTGGTCAAATCGATTACCGCGGCCGGGTGGAGACCTGAAGGAAGTGGGGAGGCAGTTGTCACGAGCGTTTGCCCTGTTGGAAGCAGATTTAGTAGTCGATCACTTCGCTGGGGGTCCAGCTCGCTAAACACATCATCGAGCAACAGCAGCGGGTCAACACCGCGGCGTTGTTGCACAAGCTCGTGGCCCGCCAGACGCAGCGCGAGGGCGAGCGAACGCTGCTCACCTTGCGACGCCTGGCGACGGGTATCTCGACCGTTGAGCGACAACGCAATGTCGTCACGCTGTGGCCCGATGGTCGTGTGGCCTCGATAGCGGTCGTCGGTGAACGCTTTACGGAGGGCGTCGGCGAGGTCGTCCTGCCACGACTGTTCGTAGGCGACGCCAACCACTGTGTCGTCGTGTGCGAGCTCGTGGTAAAAGTGCGCGACGATCGGTGCGACGTCGCGAAGCAATCGTTTGCGGAGGGCGACGAGTTGCTCACTGGTGTTGCAGAAATCGAGCGTCCATACGTCTAGTTCACCCTGTTGTGACGGTGTGGGACGCTCACCCTGGAGTGCTCGAAGGAGTGCGTTTCGCTGACTAAGAATTCGATTGAATCGCTCAATCACATCACCGGTCGTCAGGTCGACGTCGGTGAGCAGGTTCGTCAAGAAGACCCGTCGATTCTCCGGCCCCTGTCGAACGATATCGACGCCCTCGGGTGTGAAGACCGTCAGTGGAAGCACGTCGGCCACGTCGGCCCGAGTCTT
>JAYVNV010000128.1:0-3847 GCA_043758265.1 Acidimicrobiaceae bacterium | reverse complement strand
TTGTCGTACCCGAGAACTTCGCGACGCCGTGCTGGCGGTGCACCACGTAGCTCCCGACCGCCAGATCGTCGAAGAATCCGTCGACGTTGCGCGCGCGGGTGCGCGCGACGCGGTGCACGCGGCGACGCCCGGTCAGGTCGCTCTCACTCCAGACGACGATCTCGGGGTCGCCAAGGCTAAAGCCCGACGGCAACGAACTTTCGAGGACCGTCATGCGAACGTCGAGCACCTTGTCGGGATCGGTCGTGACTTCGAGGCCCTCAGCGCGAAGCTGGTCGGCCATTCGGCCCACGGCCGACACGTTCGACGTCAAGACCACGCCACGGCGTTTGGTCGACCAACCGCGCACGTGACCCGCGATGCGGGCGGCGTCACCTTGGACGACCGGCGGCGAGTCGAGGGTAAAGAGGCCACTCGGTGTGATCGAGGCGTCGAGGGCGACGTCGATTCGCCCGCGCAGCACGTCATCCCACGCACGGTGCAGCAGAGGTACCTCGCCAGTCGCCCCCCAGGTCTGCGCGACGGCGTTGGTCAGCTCGCGCTCCTCGTCGATGAGTTCGCTCAGTCGCTGTTGCACCCGGTCCGGCTCAACCACGATGACGGCCGCGCCCGTGAGTTCATCGAGCAACGTGCGGGGCTGTTCGACGAAGAGGGGCATCCATCCCTCCATGCCGTCAAAGATCTGACCGGTGGCGAGGCGGTCGAAGGTCGCGCGACCCCAGGGCGCGTCGTGGATCATCGATTCGGCGCGGGCGCGCGTCGCCTCATCTGGTAGCCATTCGCGCGCCGCAGCGATGCTCGCCCCGTCGAGGTCGTGCGTCGAGCGCTGGTTCGCGATGTCGAACGACGTCAGACGTTCGACATCGTCGCCGAAGAAGTCGAGGCGGATTGGCTCATTGCCCTGGGCCGGCCACAGGTCGACGATGCCGCCGCGCACGGCGAACTCGGCCCGGTGCTCGACGAGACTTTCACGTCGATAGCCCCTCGCGGCCAACGAGGCCACGAAGTCGTCGCGGTCGAGTTCGCCACCTCGTCGCACGACGAGCGGTGGCGGCGTCGAGCCGGGCGCGAGGACCTGGGAGATGGACCGGGCCGAGGCGACGATCACCTTGGCGAAGTGACCGCTGGCGAGACGCCAGCGCAGGAGCGAACGAAGCGCCATCACCTGCAGATCGGGGCTCACTCGTTCGAGCGGGTGGGTGTCCCACCCCGGCCAAAGCGCCACTTCGTCATCGTCGCCGAGCAACGCCGTTAACGCGTCCTGGAGCAGTTCTGCCTCGGTGGAGGTCGCCGTGACAACCACGCTGCAC
Source organism: Acidimicrobiaceae bacterium (assembly GCA_043758265.1). Taxonomy (GTDB): domain Bacteria; phylum Actinomycetota; class Acidimicrobiia; order Acidimicrobiales; family RAAP-2; genus RAAP-2. The sequence continues at coordinate 2,537 of JAYVNV010000128.1, read as the reverse complement.
GCGACGTCGAGCGTGTGGGCGGCGACCGCGAGAGGCGTGGCGAAAGCGCTGGGCGCGAACGATCCCGCGGAGCTGGCGGCCCGCACCGACGGGCCGACGAGCTCGAGCACCCGACGAAGGCCCGCTGACTCAGTCACGCGCTGCGTTGATGCGTCGCTGGGCTTCCTCGACGTCGTTGTCGAGCACCAGTTCGAGCGCGTCGGCGGCCTCGGCGACGGTCGTGGCGAGCGCCAACTTTCGAGCGCCCGTTGGACGACCGAGGACGTAGTCGGCGCCCTGCTCCTTGGTCGCGGGTTTGCCTATGCCGATGCGAAGACGAGCGAACTCCTGCGTACCGAGTGCCTGGGCGATCGACCGCAGTCCGTTGTGGCCAGCGAGTCCCCCACCGAGTTTGAGCTGCAGTCGACCCGGCTCGAGGTCCAGTTCGTCGTGCGCAATGACGAGGCGAGTCAGGTCTGTCAGCGAGACTCGGCGTAGTAGCGGCGCCATCGCGGCGCCCGACTCGTTCATGAAGGTGATCGGGATCGCGAGAGTGACTGGTCCGTGCTGCGACGCCACCGTAGCGCTGAGGCAGCGTTGGCGGCTCTCGATCTTCAAACGCGCCCCGCGGCGATCGGCGAGCAGACGCACTGCGTCACCGCCGACGTTGTGGCGAGAACCCTCGTACTCAGCACCTGGATTGGCCAGTCCGACGACTACGAGTGTGCTCGCACTCCCACGTCGATCGGTATCGCGAAAGCGCCGAAGCGCCACGACGAACTATTCGCCAGCTTCGGGCGCGACCGTGGCCTTGACGGCGGTGGTGCGTCCGGGGCGAGACGTCACGACCGAGACGGTCGGATCGCCGGCGGGCTCGACACCCTTGGGCAGTACCAACTCCTCGACGCGAATCGTTCCACCGACCTTGAGCTCGGAGATGTCGACGTCGATGTGGGTCGGTATCTGGTCGGGACGGGTTCGGACCTCGATGTTGAACATCTGCTGGTCGACCTCCCAGTCGGCGTGGCGCACTTCGACGGCGTCGCCAATGATGTGCAGTGGCACCTCAACGACGACCGCTTGGTTGGGGTCCACAACCTGGAAGTCGATGTGGGCGACGGTGCCACGAACGGGGTGACGCTGTATCTCACGGGCCATGACGAGGTACTTCTTGCCGTCGGCGTCGAGTTCGATCACCGAGTTGATGCCCTGCTCGCCCGAGACCGCGGTGCGAAAGGCTTTCGCCTCGACCGCGATTGGCAGTGGGGTGACGCCCTCGCCGTAGACGACGGCCGGAATCGAGCCATCGAGGCGCAGTCGACGAGAGTTGCTCGAACCCTGCGCCCGAGTGGTCGACGCGTGCAAAGTGGCGTGTGACATTGATACTCCTTCAAACGAACGGCTGGCGCTCCAAAGCGGGTCGCACACAGGAGGTAAAGCCTAGCCCGCCAGAGGCGAGGGGCCGCATGTTCCTAGAGTAGGTTCTCTCCGCCGAAGATGTCGGAGACCGAGGCGTCCTCGAATATGGCCGAAATCGCGTTGGCGACAATTGTCGCGACCGAGAGAATCTCGAGATTTTCGAAGCGCCGTTCCGGTCCGAGCGGCAGGGTGTCGGTGACGATGACACGACTGATTGGTGCGTTGAACAGCCGGTCGACGGCCGGCGGGGAGAAGACGGCGTGGGTCGCCATGACCCAAATCTCCTCAGCACCCTTCGCCTTCAAGAGATCGCACGCCGCGACGATGGTGCCCGCGGTGTCAATCATGTCGTCGATCAGAACACAGTGGCGTCCGTTGACGTCACCGACGATGTGACGGGCCTCGGCGACATTGGAGAGACCGCGAGGCCGGGTCTTGTGCACGAGCGCCAAGTCGCAGCCAAGGTGCTGGGCGTAACGCTCGGCGACCTTGACTCGCCCCGCGTCGGGGGCGACGACCACGAGGTCGTGGGGGTCCGTCACGTTTGCCTGCAGGTACTCCTCGAAGACCGGCGCCGCCACTAGGTGGTCGACTGGGATGTTGAAGAATCCTTGAATCTGCCCGGAGTGAAAATCAACCGACAGCACGCGACTGGCGCCGGCAGTCTGGAGCATGTCGGCCATGAGCTTGGCGGTGATCGGCTCGCGGCCAGCCGACTTTCGGTCCTGACGGGCGTAGCCGTAGTTCGGAATGACGGCCGTGATGGACTTCGCTGACGCGCGCTTGGCGGCGTCAATCATGATGAGTTGCTCCATGACGGCATCGTTGACCGGCGAGGAGTGCGTCTGCACGATAAAGACGTGGGCCCCACGGATTGATTCGTCGAATCGACAGTGAATCTCACCGTTGGCGAATTCGCGAACGTTGGCCTCGGTGAGCTTGACGCCGAGCTTGGCGGCAATGTCCATTGCGAGTGTGGGGTGGCAGCGGCCCGTGACAATGACGAGGCGGCGTTTTGCGAGGGACTCCACGGCGTTAGCGTATCGGGTTCGTCGACCGGACCTAGTGGGTCCGGTAGTGGAATGGTGTCACCACTTCGCCCGGGGCAACGTTCGATCCAGCGGCCAAAACTACGAAGG
>JAYVNV010000127.1:0-3850 GCA_043758265.1 Acidimicrobiaceae bacterium | reverse complement strand
CTCGTTGTTCGATGTTCAAATGGGCGGTCATTGGAGCTCCTCTGGTCGAACTTTGCACCAGTGGAGTCTCCTAGAACGTTGCGCTCACCCCCTGAACCCAAGCTGTCCTCTACACCGACCGGATCGACGAGATCGGTGCCGCGCCGTCGATCGGCACCGTTGGAGATTCGTTCGACTGCGATGGCCGAATCGGCGATGGGCCTCTTCAAGACCGAGCGGCACCGCAACCCCGCCGTGCTGGCCGGCAACGGCGGACACTGGAAGGGACTCGCCGACCTCGAGATCGCCACGTGTGGGTGGGTGCCCGGTGTAACGAGGAGCGACTGCACGGCGAACTCGACTACCTCACGCCAGCCGAAGTCGAAGAGGACTATCGTGTCAAGAATCAGGCCAAGGTGGCGTGAGAGAACCAAGCGAAAAGGTCTCCACTACACCCAGATTGATTCATCCAATTTAATTGGTCAGAGTACAGGCCCTGCGTCAGCGTCGCTAGGCCAGACATCTCTGCGAGTGGAATTTGGACCCTGCGGCCCGTTGGTGCAGTACGCTGAGCGTTCATGGGAAGAGATGACGCCGTGCGGGCGCTAGTCGCTGTGGAGCGGCTAAGAATCGCTGACATGTTGGCCGGTCTAGACCGTGAACAGTGGGAGGCAGGCAGTCTTTGTGAGGCGTGGACTGTGCACGAGCTCGCTGGGCACATGATTATGCCTTTCCGAGTTTCCGTGCCCGCCATGCTCGTCGGTATCGCTAAGGCTCGAGGAGATTTCGACTTGTTTTCCTCTAAGGTCGCAGCCCGATTGGGATTACTACCCGTTGATGAGTTAATCGGGATTCTTCGTGAAAACGCCGAACATCGCTTCACTCCACCCGGACACGGCCCCTCTGCGCCGTTGACCGACATCGTGGTCCACACACGCGACGTTGCTCGCCCGCTGGGATTGGATACGGTTGCGCCTCTCGACACGCTGCGAGCGGTGCTGGACTTCTTAGTGTCCGCGAAGGCGCGGCGCGGGTTCGTTCCGCGAGGACGCCTTGACGGAATGCAGTTCTTTGCTACTGACCAGCACTGGTCCCACGGCACTGGTGCACTTATCGAAGGCCCAAGCGAAGCGCTGATGCTCGCGGTTGCTGGACGACCGGCTGCGCTCGGCGATCTCAGCGGTAATGGTTTGAGCATGCTGCGCGACCGACTTACTGCTGGAGCTTCGTAGTCAACCCAAGCGCACCTTTTCGTTACTGGTGTAGTGCCGATGCGCCGAGAAAATTAGTTGATGCGACCGTGGTCAGCGACGAAAACCTCAGTGCTGATATCCGTCAATGCTGCTCCGGTCTCCAGGCTGTCAGCGATTGCCGTCTTATCGGCGAACATGCGTTCTTCGTCTGTGGTCGCACGCCAGTCGCTGCCAGCGATGCCGGAGGATTGAAGGTTGGAGTTGACCCAGCCAGCACCAAATAGTTGCTCGCCAAGGCACAAGCGCGACACCCCTCAATCCGCGGATGTTTGACGTTTAGCCGTGTGTAGATCGACGTCCACGAAGTTCGCACGTGGCGTCATCTCCAGCGACGATCTTTCAAGGGGCCAACTACGCCGTCACTTTGTCGTAGCAACTCGGCTCAGCGTTTCGCGTCAAGGGCTGTCGTGATGGGGGTACCTATTTGCCCATCAAAAAATCTCGTCACGCCATTGCACGACCTAGCCCTTTCGAGGTGGAACCAAGAGCTGAAGCACTTGGTGCGCGAACGGCTTTGTTTTTTGATTAGGAAAAGCAATAAAGTTCGCGAATCAAGTTTTCTATCTGGCAAGCCGCTTAATTAAGGTTTTACCACCTCGCTTCACGAAACTTAGAGGAGTACCAAGTCAATGCTGGTGAGCTAGCAACAGACGCCAACTTTTTCCTTCGTAAGCGACGAGGTACGTACGAGTTCGTTTGCTTGCCTCAGATAATTAGCTTGCGCTCAGAGTTTCTTGACTCGTAGTTCCGTTCTTGGCGTACGCAGACGCAATGTAGTCCATCGCGACACCACCAAGCGTCACGACGATCTACTCAATGGCGTAGCGTTTGTCTCGCCGCACTGCGCCGAGGATTAGGGATGCGTGTGGCTGGCGCCTACCACCCGGGATAGTCGGCTCTCGGTTGCGCGGCGGGAACCGCGATAGCGTGTTCCGCTCGTCGCCAACCGGCACGGTTCTGATCGCAGTACGTGGCAAAGAATTCGCTTGGCGCACGGTGTTTGGACGCAGCAATCCTCTGCGTCAAGACTCCATACCAGTCACACGTTATGGCATCACCGTGCCCCGCCACCGAGACGAACGTCTCGCGCTGCGTTACGTCCTCGAAGATCTCACGCGCGCCACGCCTTTTCAGGCGCCTGGAGGGCAAGGCGCAGTTCGTCGCTCATCTCTCGGTATCGACTCTTAGGGATATTCTTCCCTGAATGGTCCGATGGAATACTTTGGCGTCGACGAAAGTTTAAAATGAGCATTCATGCAGATCTGATTGTCATTGGGGGAGGAGCAGGAGGACTCGCTGCCGCCCGCGCGGCGCAGAGACGCGGCGCGACAGTCACCTTGGTGAGCGATTCGCCACTGGGAGGTGACTGCACGTTCACCGGCTGCGTTCCCTCGAAGACACTTCTCAACGCGGCCCATCGTGGCGACAATTTCGACGAGGCGATGACTCAGGTGCTGCGAACCGTAGAGTCAATCGCCGTCGGCGAGAGCTTTGATGTCGTGCGAGGTGAGGGAATTGATGCAATCAACGAGCGTGCGACGTTCGTTGATCGCAACACAATCAACGTGGGCGGGCGCTCGTTGCAGACACGAAGATTCGTGGTGGCGACTGGCGCCAATCCGTCTATTCCACCGATTCCCGGACTCGATGCGTCGAGGGTGCTGACCAGCGAAGGGCTGTTCGCGATGTCCACACTCCCGCGACGGCTGACCATTCTCGGTGGCGGCCCCATTGGTGTTGAGATGGCCGAAGCCTTTGCGCGTCTCGGGAGTCGAGTCACCGTGATCGAGGCGAAGGACCGGATTCTCCCGCAAGAGGAGCCCGAATCGAGCGCGGTCATCACTGGGTTTCTCGAAGCGTTGGGAGTGACGGTTCGTACCAAGACGTCGTGTATCGCCGTGGAGCACTCAGTACATCACACGACCCTCTCGTTCGACATCGGCACTTCACTTGTGTGCGACGCTCTTCTGGTGGCGGTGGGTCGCACGCCTTCGAGCGCTGGCTTCGGTCTGGAGACGATTGGATTGCGGACGAGTTCCAAGGGATTCATCGAGGTCGACAATCGACTGCGCACCTCAGTGCGCACAATCTTCGCGGCGGGTGACGTGGCCCAGACGCTTCAGTTCACCCACGTCGCCGATGAGACTGGTCGGATCGCGGTGGCCAACGCCTTGTCGCGCGTGCCGGTACGACGATTTCATCCTGAGTGGATTCCAGCGGTCACCTTCACCAGCCTTGAAGTGGCGCGCGTCGGCGTGACCGAGTCCGAGGTGGGCCACGATGATGCTCGCGTCGCGTTCTTGCCAATGAACGAGTTCGACCGGGCGCGGATTTCTGGTGACACTCGAGGCTTCGTGAAAATCATCACCGAACCGCGCCGGCTCTCGGGACATCGACTTGGTGGCACCATCGTCGGTGCCACGATCGTGGCGCCACGGGCCGGTGACATGCTGGCGGAGATTGTGCTCGCGATGAGAACCGGCATGCAGCCGGCGCGTCTGGCTTTGACCACCCACGCCTACCCCACCTGGGGTCTGGCAGTCCAACAGGCAGTCGCGCAGTTTTTCGGTGAATACGGCGCTCGGACTGCTCGAAAAGCCATTCGCGTGGAATAGTTT
>JAYVNV010000126.1:0-3858 GCA_043758265.1 Acidimicrobiaceae bacterium | reverse complement strand
GGGGGCTGCGAGGTCTCGAACTCGCTCGGTACCGGCGCGTCGTGAAAGACACTGCGCTCGACGCATCTCACGATCGCCAACCAAGCGGCGCACCACGGCTCGATGTCGACAACCTTGCGTCCTCAATCGTCAGGCAGCGCACTGGCGACGTGACGCTCTCGTCAGGCGCCTCAGCGTCATCGTTTCGTTCTGGGGCGTGGTCGCGAGAGTCGCGCGTGATGGGTCACCGAGACCTCAAAAGCGCTGCCTGGGTTGCTCGGACCACCATTCGCGAAGTCGAACTGCCGCTTCCTGGGACGATATCTCGCCCTCGTCGAGGCGAATCTCCATCAAGAAGTCGAGCGCTTGACCAACGAGTGGACTCGGTCGTATGTCGAGCAGCTCCATCACCGCAACGCCATCGAGTGCGGGTCGAAGTCGCGAGAGGTCTTCGAGTTCACGCAGTTCGGCGATTCGCACTTCGAGCTCGTCCATTCGCTTGGCGAGCTCGGCCGCTTTGCGAGCATTGCGCGTCGTGCAGTCACAACGAGTCAGCTCGTTGAGTTCGTCGAGCAGGGGGCCGGCGTCACGGACGTAGCGTCGCACTGCTCGGTCGCTCCACCCCATCTTGTAGGTGTGGAAACGCAGGTGTAGTTCCACGAGCGCAGTGACGTCGTTGATCATTTCCTGGGAGTACTTGAGCGTTGTCATGCGCTTTTTGGTCATCTTCGCCCCGACGACCTCGTGGAAGCGAAAGGTCACACCCTCGTCGGTGATGGCCCTGGTATTGGGCTTACCAATGTCATGAAAGAGGGCCGCGAGGCGTAACACCAGCGACGGTGACGTCTTATCGACGACGGCCCAGGTATGACGAAGGACATCCTTGTGTTGATGGATGGGGTCCTGTTCTAACTGCAATTTGGGCAGCTCCGGGAAGAAATGCCCAGCGAGACCGGTTCGAACAATGAAGTCCAGTCCGATCGACGGCCTCTCGGTCACCATCAAGAGGTCGAGTTCGGCGCGTATCCGTTCAGCCGACACCTTCTCCAGCCGATTGGCCATCGAAGTCGCGGCGGCCTCAATGGCTGGATCGATACTCATGTTGAAGCGCGCGACGAAGCGCGCAGCGCGCAGCATCCGAAGGGGATCGTCGCTGAAGAGGACCTCGGGGTCGATTGGCGTTCGAAGAATACGATCGTGCAGGTCGCTAAAGCCATTGTGAAAGTCGAAGAGGGTCTGGACCTCGGGCGTCTGGGCGTCGAGGGCCACCACGTCCAATGCGAGCGCGTTGATCGTGAAGTCGCGTCGACTGAGGTCCCCCTCCAGAGAGTCGCCCCACTCAACGGCCGGCTTGCGCGAATGCTCGGCGTACGCTTCGGAACGGAACGTCGTGATCTCTACCTTGCGCGTGCTGCCCCGGAGATTCCCGCCAATCGTGCCAAAGGCCCTCCCCTGTTCCCAAATCGTCGTGCAGAGCGGTGTCATCAGTCGCGCGATGTCGTCCGGCCGGGCATTCGTCGTGAAGTCGATCTCAAAGTCGGGGCGTTGCAGCTCGCCGAGAATCGCGTCGCGCACGGCCCCACCAACGGCGTAGAGCGAGAAGCCCGCGTCAGCGAACGCGCGGGCCAACGGACTCGACAAGCGGGCGAGTTCGTTCAGTCGGTCGTGGATCAAATCGAATGAAGTCACTTCGATTGAGGGTAGTTGGCGTTCGTGGGCGCGGTCGCACGAAGATAACCTGTGAAAGCATGTTCCACCAATTTTCGACCTGGTGGCGGGCGCTCAGCGTGGTACTCCTCTGCCTCGCAACGGTAACGTGGCCTCCGGCCGCGCAGGCCGCGACGACGCCCTCATTTACATTGCTTCATCAAGATTCCGTGGCCGCACTCTCCCCTCGAGGCACGACTCATTTCAGCCTCACAATCGCCACCTCGCCAAGGGGCGCACCGTCACGCGCCCGCGTCACGCTCTACCCCCGTGTTCTTGATCGATCGCAGCTGGCACCCATCGTGAGCGGCGCCGGGTCGCCGTCCAAAGCCATCGCCACGACGAGCCTTTTCAATCTGAAGTGCCAGAGCCACGGCGCCTACTCCTTCACCATTGACCTCTACACGAAGCGGGCCGGTCCACTCGCGCGACCCTGCGAGCGCGCGGCACCGCACATGCACCTCCCCTGTGCCGCACAGAGCTGCGATGGTGTCTATCCGCTGCGTCTCGCGATCCTCACCAACGGGGCGACCGAGGTCAAGTGGTCGCTGCTAGTGATAAAGGCCACGCGGGTCGTCCAGCCGCTCCGAGTTGACCTCATCGAGACGATGGACCCGTCGGCGTTGTTCCACCGCTCTCGTGCAATCAAGGTCCTTGATGCGCTGAGTCGTCACCAAAACGCGGCGTTGACGCTCAGTGCCGACTACCGAACCCTCGACACGATTGGTCAGACCGGCACCCGCAATACAAATTTCCGTGCCGCTCTCACCAGCGCGCTCACCAGTCCTCTTCACCAGGCCGTCAATGCGCCACCCTCGAACATCGACTTCGGTGGTCTCGCCGCACACGGGTTTAGCACTGAGGTCGGTCGACAGCTGTCCCTGTCGTCGACACTGCTGAAGGACTTCACCGGTCGCTACGTGGACAGTCCGTTGCTTCTCAGTGGCTCGCAATCAGTTGCGAACCTCGCTGCCCTCCAACGTTCGGGCGTTAGCGAGGTCGTACTGCCCGAGAATGACTTAAGCGTGCCTCCATCAATGACGCTCAATTGGGGAGCGCCGTTCCACCTCTTCGGCACCGGTTCGCTCAGGGCGTTGAGCACCGATGATCCTCTGTCGGGCCTCATGGCGAACTCTTTGATCGGGTCGGGTCGACGAGCCGCGCTGACGTTGGGTATTCTCGCGTTCTTGCACTTCGAGGCGCCCAACGCCACGTCGATCCGTACGGTCGTGCTGGTCGCGCCGATCGCCGAGACACCGGCGCCGTTCATCGACGACCTATTAAACGGGTTCGCGCACGACCCATTTCTGTCCCTGGTCACGCTCGCCCCCTCCTACGACTCGACGTTGATTGGGAGCAACGGCGCGCCGGCCACGAGGTCACTCTCGAGTCCGGTAACCGCTTCGCACTGGTCAACTCGCAATGACGTCACGCTGAGGGCACTGACGAGCAACGTGACGTCCTTTAGTTCGGCAATCACTACGAGCAACATCGGCAACGACTTGTTGGCCGCAACAGCCGCGGCCGAGATCACTGGCCGCCCCAACGTTCGACAGTCGGCGATCAATGCCGCGAGCAACTCCCTCGCGAGCGAGCTAGGAGGTTTCTCAGTCGACCCGAGCACCATCACCTTGGCCGGTCCCGGCACGTCGATGCCAATAACAATCCTGAGCAGGACGAACTACAGCGTTAATGCAGTCATTCACCTACTGACCGATCGGATTGTCTTTCCCCACGGCAATCGCATCGCGGTCACGATTGACTCGCCAACGAAATCAGTGCGCATCGAGACCTCGAGTCGCAGTGGCAGCAGCCTGACCCTCCAAGTGGTGGTCACCACCCCGGATAATCGAGTTGTCCTCGCGCGCGCGGCCATTCAGGTGCGCATTGCCGGGACGTCAATCGTCGGCTACTTCCTCTCCATTACCTCCCTCCTCGTCCTCGCCTACTGGTGGCTACGGACCTACCGTCAGCGCTCCAAGGGCCGCCACGCCCGATGAGTGCCGCGTCGACGCACGGATCACGCGTCTTCTCGATGGCGAGTGGCACGCTCGCATCACGATTGACCGGCCTCTTACGCGTCCTAGTGCTCGCCTGGGTGCTCGGCTTTACACCGATCGCCGACGCATTCAACCTCGCCAACACGGTGCCCAATATGCTGTTCGACCTCGT
>JAYVNV010000125.1:0-3866 GCA_043758265.1 Acidimicrobiaceae bacterium | reverse complement strand
CGTCACTTCGGGACACATATCTTCTCGGTCAACGGTGGTGGGGTGCCGGTGCTGTGGCAACACATCTTCTGGTTCTGGGGCCATCCGGAGGTCTATATCTTGGCCCTGCCGTTCTTCGGCATGGCCACCGAGATCATCGCGGTCTTCTCGAAGAAGCCGGTCTTTGGCTACAAGGGCATGGTCTTCGCCACGCTCTCGATCGGTGCACTCTCGCTCGGCGTTTGGGCCCACCACATGTTCACGACCGGCGTCGTCCTGCTCCCCTTCTTTTCGATCATGAGCCTGCTGATCGCTGTCCCGACGGGGATCAAGATATTTAACTGGATCGGAACAATGTGGCGAGGCGAGATATGGTTCTCGACCGCCATGTTGATGGCCATTGGCTTTCTGGTGACGTTCCTCATCGGCGGACTCACGGGCATCTACCTCGCCAGCCCCCCGCTTGACTTCTTCACCCACGACACCTACTTCGTCGTCGCGCACTTCCACTCAGTTGTCATGGCCCTGGTGCTCGCGGGCATGGGCGGGCTGTACTACTGGGGTCCGAAGGTCACCGGATACCTGCTCAACGAACGTCTCGGCAAAATCCAGTTCTGGCTGCTCTTCATTGGAACCCAGGTCTTCACCTTCCCCCAATACATCCTCGGTCTCTCGGGCATGCCGCGACGCATCGCGCTTTATCCCCATAACCCCGAATGGAAGATGCTGAACGACTGGAGCACCTTCGGCGCGATCCTGGTCGGTATCTCGACGCTGGTGTTCGTCGCGAACCTCGCACTCAGCTGGAAGCGCTACCCGGCCGGCGACAACCCGTGGGACGCCCAGACCCTCGAGTGGTTCACGACCTCACCGCCGCCCCATCACAACTTTTATCGTCTGCCACAGATTCGCTCCGAGCGACCGACGTGGGATTACAACCACCCCGAGCACCGCTCGCTGCACCATGGCAAGCACCCCGAGGCGCCTCACGTTGACGTGCACGCCGCCGAGGTGGTGAATCGGTGAAAGTCGAATCAAAAATCCTCTTAAGCCTCGGCGCTTTCTTCGGCCTCATGTGCGCCGTCTACTGGAATTGGAGCCTGGAGAACGCCGGTGGCGTGATGTTGTTCGCCGGCATGCTGCTCTGCTTCCTACCGGGTAGCTACTACCTCTGGTGGAGCCGACGGATGAAAGCCCGTCCCGAGGACGACCCCAACGCGACCCAGGCCAGTGGCGCAGGCATCATCGGATCGTTCCCGAGCACTTCGATTTTTCCCTTCACGCTCGGCATCGCGGCCTTCTTCGTCGTGCTCGCCCTCGTGTTCGGCATCTGGTTCCTCATCCCGGGACTTGGACTTGCATTTTGGGCAGTCATCGGCGCGACCGCCGAAGGTCGGCGAGGCGGCGAGCACTAGGCGTTCACCGCCGTCGTAGTCGCTGCCCTAGAGCTCAGTACTGGCGCCTTGGATTGAGACCATGCGGAACGCATTCCTAGCCCACCGATCAATCGACGTGGGTCGACGTCGCGAGTGCGGCGCCTTCAACTGTGCCATCACCGCGTGCGTGAGTACTGCCTAGTCAACATCCGCTTCGAGTGTCGTAGCCTTTTTACGTCGGCACTGAGAAGTGAACCAATGTTCTGGGGTGCTCGCGATGGTGAAACCTCGTACCACAACGCCCGTGGAGTTGCAGCGCTAGGTAACGTCATCGCCAATGCTGCCTAGTATTGACAGGGCGTCTAGTTTTCGCCGCTAGCAGCAAGGGAGACCGAGTGACCGCCGTAGAAAGTTCGACCAAGGTAGTACTGGGCGGCACGCGCGGCGGGCCAGATGTAACGACACTACGAACAGATCGCTGGTGGCTCCAGCCGGTTGTGACCGTCGCGATACTCACCGCCTTCGTCATGTACTCAACGTGGGCGGCGTTTCAAAACAAGGACTACTACGTCGGCGCTGGCATGTTCCGCAATCTCATCAGTCCCTTCTACTCACCTTGTCTCGCGAGCGACTGCGTGGTCGGCGCCAGGGCCGGTTGGACGATCAGCGGCTTCAATCTCTCGCCGGCGCTGATCATCTTGATCTTCCCGCTCGGTTTTCGACTCACCTGCTACTACTACCGACGCAGCTACTACCGCGCGTTCTGGTGGTCGCCACCGGCCTGCGCCGTCCAGGACGCCCACGCGACCTACTCGGGTGAAACCCGGTTCCCCCTGATCATGCAGAACCTGCACCGCTACTTCTTCTACGCCGGCCTCGTCTTTAACATCCTGCTCACCATCGACGCGGTTGCGGCGTTTCGCGAGCCCGGCCTTGGCTGGGGTGTCAGCATCGGCACGGTCGTGCTCTGCGTCAATGCGGCGCTGCTCTGGATGTACTCGCTCAGTTGTCACGCCTGTCGCCACCTCTGTGGTGGACAGGTGAAGAGCTTCAAGGCCCATCCGATCCGCTACCGCTTCTGGAAGATCCTCACCCCCCTGAACGCGAAGCACATGAACTTCGCGTGGGCCTCGCTCATCTTCGTGGCCCTCACCGACGTCTACGTACGCTTGGTCGCCTCGGGCGCCCTCACCGACTACAAACTCTTTTAGATCAAGGACAGCTTGTGACCGACTCACCGTACGAACATCACGACTACGACGTACTGATCATTGGTGCCGGTGGCGCCGGACTGCGCGCGGCGATCGAAGCCAAGCAGCGCGGCCTCAAGGTCGGCATCATCACCAAGTCACTCCTCGGCAAGGCCCACACCGTCATGGCCGAGGGCGGCATTGCGGCCGCCATGGGCAACGTCTACGACGAGGACAACTGGATGGTGCACTTTCGCGACACGATGCGCGGAGGCAAGTACCTCAACAACAATCGCATGGCCGAGCTGCACGCGAAAGAGGCGCCCGACCGCGTTCTCGAACTCGAACAGTGGGGGGCGCTCTTCGATCGAACCAAGGACGGCCGGATCCTCCAGCGCGACTTCGGTGGTCACCGCTACGCGCGGCTCGCTCACGTCGGCGACCGCACCGGCTTGGAGCTGATTCGAACGCTCCAGCAAAAAGTCGTCTCGATGGACACCGACGTCTTCATGGAGTGCAAGGTCCTCAAGCTCGTCCACGACCAGGACGGCCGGATCGCCGGGTGCGTTGGCTACTGGCGCGCCACCGGTGAGTTCGTCACCTTCGCCGCCAAGACCGTCATAATCGCGACCGGCGGCGTCGGCAAGTCCTGGAAGTTCACCTCGAACTCGTGGGAGGGCACGGGCGACGGCCACGCAATGGCGCTCTGGGCCGGCGCGCGGCTGATCGACATGGAGTGCATTCAGTTCCACCCGACCGGCATGGTCTGGCCGCTCAGCGTTCGCGGTCTCCTCGTCACCGAGAGCGTCCGCGGTGACGGCGGCGTGCTGCGCAACTCCGAAGGTCAGCGCTTCATGTTCAACTACGTGCCCGAGATGTTCCGCGACGAGACGGCCGACTCCGAGGAGGAGGCCGACAAGTGGTACGACGACCACTCCGCGGGGCGACGACCGCCAGAGCTGCTCCCGCGCGACGAGGTCGCACGGGCCATCAACACTGAGGTGAAGGCCGGACGCGGCAGTCCCCACGGCGGCGTCTATCTCGACATCGCGACGCGCCGATCGGCCGAGTTCATCCGTCGCCGCCTGCCCTCGATGTACCACCAGTTCATGGAGTTGGCCGGCGTCGACATCACTCGCGAGGCAATGGAGATCGGACCGACCTGTCACTACATCATGGGCGGCGTCCAAGTCATTGCCGACACCGCGGCGACGTCAGTGCCGGGCCTCTTCGCCGCCGGCGAGGCGGCCGGGGGCATGCACGGCGCCAACCGTCTGGGCGGTAACTCTCTCAGCGACCTCATCGTCTTTGGTCGTCGCGC
>JAYVNV010000124.1:0-3873 GCA_043758265.1 Acidimicrobiaceae bacterium | reverse complement strand
TACTCGCGGGAGTAATGTCAACCACACTGTGGGCCAGTGGAACCGTGGGCGCCGCGACGAGTCACGCCACCAAGAACGTGACGATCTCAACGTCGAAGACGACGAAGCTCGGCACATTCCTGGTCAACGGAACTACTCTCTACGTCCTCACTAAGAGCGACTGCAACGCGAAGTGCCTCATCGTCTGGCCGGCACTGCTGTTGCCAAAGGGCGTCGCTACCGCGAAGGCCGGACTAGGCGTCCAGAGTTCGAAGTTGGGAACCTCGAGAACCACGAGAGGTCTGCAAGTGACCTACGGCGGCAAAAGGCTGTACTGGTTCTTCGGCGACAAGTCGCCGGGTCAGGTGAGGGGCAATAACGTGAAGGACCAGTGGGGTACGTGGACCATCGTCGTCATCGTGAAACCAAAATCGAGCGGTACGACTCCCACCACCGCGCCGAGTGCCGGCGGGACGTCCTTCTAGTCACATTATTTCTGGAGCGTTCATATGACGATGAGCTTCGAGCGACACCCCGGCTCGATTTCGACACTTCAACGGCGCCGTGGAACCCACGCTCTCGTTCGCCGATTCGCGTCTCGCGTGTACCTACCAGCGTGTTTCATCACCGCGGGCGCCGCCGTGCTGATCGCTGTTGGCTGGATCAGTAAATGGGGCGGCGCAAACTTCACGGGCACGCTGATGAGTCTTCGCGTCAGCGTCATCGGACCGTCGACACTCGTCATCATCGCCGTACTCCTCGGCGCCGAGCGCCGGTGGCCGGCGCAGAATCGCCCTCCGTTTGCTCGCGGCTATCGTCAAGACGCCATCTACACCGTCCTCAATTCAACCGTCACGTTGCCCCTCATCGCTGCGCTCTCACTCTCATTCGCCGAGGTCGTTCGCGCTCGTCTGCCGTTTCTCACCTTCCCTCGAATTGGATGGCTGCCTCACTCGGTCGCAGTCGCGGCGATTCTGATCGCGATGGATGGATGCAATTGGGCCGCGCATCTCGCGAACCACCGATTCCGGTCTCTCTGGCGATTCCACGAACTACACCACTCTCAAGAGGACATGAGTGTGCTGACGGTTTTTCGCACCCACCCGTTCGTACACGTGGTGTATCTCATCGCGCTCGTCCCGGGCATCGTGCTCATCGCCAACGGTGGACTCTCCACCTCGCTGCTCGTGGGCTACGCCGGATTGGTGGCGTTGGCCCACTCAAACCTGCGACTCAGTTTCGGTCCCCTGGGACGGATTTTCGTAAGTCCCAACTACCACCGGATCCACCACCGTCTTGAGGGACGACAGGATGTCAACCTCGGCTTCGCGCTCACCATCTGGGACCAGCTTTTCAAGACCGCGGTGTTCCCGACGCGCGCGACCGTCGGTATCGCCACCGGACTGCCCGGTCGACCGCTCATCGTCGAGCAGGAAGCGGCGACCGCACATCACTGGCGAGTCTTCATCGCCCAGCTGAAAGCACCGTGGCGCCCGTGGAGCGAGGTCCCCAGCCGCGCCGAAGAAATTGACGAATCCGCCGAGGTGACACCGTGATTCGTCTACCAGAGAGACTCCGACGATTTCGCGAGACATTGGAGTCGAATAAGGTTCGCCATAAGAGTCTCAACGTCGCCTTGTTAGTGATCCGCTTGGCACTCGCGTGGATATTCGTCTACTACGGCGCGGCGAAACTTTTTGGTTGGTTTAACGGTGCGGGACTTCATTCGACGTCGGAATTCTTCGCGACGACGGCACACCTACACCCCGGTATGTTCTTCGCCGTGTTAGGTGGTGTCACCGAGTTCTTCGGCGGTATCGCGATTGGCCTCGGACTCCTGAGCCGCCTCGTCGGTCTCGCACTTTTCGTCGACATGATCATGGCCATGGTCACCGTGACGTTCCACCACGGTCTGGCCGGTGGGTTCGCCGGCACCGGCTACGGCCTTAACGTCGCGCTCGCCGCGTTGGCCCTCGCGATCCTCTTGCTCGGCGCAGGACCGTACGCACTGGGCAAGCGAATCCGCGTCATGGTGCATCGCAGTTAACGACGCTGTGCAAGTGATGTCGAATGACGTTCCTCGAAGCACCTCTTAGTTTGGCTCAGTTGGAGCGAACACACCAGACGTAAATTAATCTCCCGTGTCAAGGGAGAGTTGAAGTGCCAACTGCCGTCCTTCGAGCGGCTCGCCAGCGCCAATGAGATTACGATCCCTGACGAATCGTCGGTGAGACACCTCAGGGGTAATTACGAGGGGCGTCCATGGCCAGATTCGATAGGGCGCCTAGCCGGGTGATCGCAACGATTCGGCGAGTCGATCAAATGCGTTGACGCAGCGAAAAGAGACCTTAATGGGCGCGCGGCTGACTACCCAACAACGAGCCCTGGTATTTCAACGGCGTGCGAAAGGGGAAGAGCGTCTGGGACGTTTATAAGAAGTTAGGGCGTTGACCGATTGGCATCAATGGGTGCTTGAAGGATTGGCAGCGACCGAGCCGACCGGTGAGGTCGATTGTGCGGACGGCGCAGCCGTCAACTTGACTCGCTGGACGTCTTCACGTCTCCGCCGAAGCCAGCAGTCGTCTGATCGCCGTCATGGATCTGCGCGGTCAAGCTGGCGGTTAAGAGCTGGTCGTCACCCGCACCGGGTTTCCACTGAAGTAGTTGCGCTGAGCATCAGGGCGCGGGACGCGGAACCGGTGCAAGTCTCGACGAGTTCGCCCGACGGCGAATGAGAAGCGCCGTGAAAGCGTCCGTCAAGGGGAGTCGGTGTGTCGAAAGGGACACACGTAATTAGCGACTGATGATCACGACGAACGCGACGTAACCCGCGATGATGAGAGCGCCAGTCAGTCGCCCTAGTCCGCGCCGGAGGTACGACAAGGCGAGCGCCACGACTGTCAGCCCTACGTAAAAGCCGTCGGTAACGACGGCGGACGAGCTCGCGTGGTGCAAACCCAAAATTGTTGCGGGGATGATGAGACCTACAAGCACGTTCAGATTGTTCGAATTGAGCGCCTCGCTGAGAACGGCCGAGCCCCGTCCTCGCGCCGCGAGATAGATCGCCGCCACGGCGTTGGGCAGGCTGGTCACTCCGGCGAGCACGACGCCTCCCACTACGATGCTCGACCAGCCGAGCTTCGATCCCATCGTCGACGCTGCGTGTTCCATCACGATGCTGGCGAGCACGACCACCACGAGTGCGAGCGTTGCGAGCGACGCGTCTCGCCAGTCACCGCGTTTCGCGTTAATGGCCCCCGCTAGTTCGGCCTCTTCTTCGTTGATCGCGTCTTGCATCCACGCGGAGAACCTACGAGCGATACCAATATGTTGGCCAGCGCGTGGCCGGGCTGAGACCAGCACGTAGGGAATCATGACCGCGAGCGCCGCGATGAGCGATCCGTACACCGGTACGACAGTCGTCACCGTGGCGAGACTCACGACGGCAATCCAGAAGCCAACACCACCAGCGAGAATGATCACTCGACGGTGGAGATTGATCCTTCCCGCGACCAGTGAACCGAGTCCGAGCAGGGCGGCCAAATTGAAGACGTTAGAGCCAAGCACCACGCCCACCCCAATATCGCGCTGGCCGCGGGCCAGTGCGGTGATCGCGCTCGTGATCTCGGGAGCGTTCGCGGCCAGCGCTGTCGTCAAACCCAATATGGCCTCGGTCAAGCCCAGTCGCGCACCAACTCTTTCGATCCGAGTGACCAAGAGAGCACTGGACCCGAGTGTGACCAACGCTGCGACCGCGAATGCAATTGTTGTGCTCATCTCGTGGTCTGACCTGCGTCTCTCGAAAGTAAATCGACGTAATTAACGCTATGCCATTAATCAGACGTTGTCGAGTGACGCGGATCCACGAGAAGTCGTGGCAGGCATCAGCGTCAC
>JAYVNV010000123.1:0-3873 GCA_043758265.1 Acidimicrobiaceae bacterium | reverse complement strand
GCGCGAGCACGCCGACACCGAGTCGATCGAGCGCGCACTAGAGCACCGTCGCGCCGAAGGCGTTCACTGATGGGTTACGTGGACGCGGGCTACACATTCGCCTTTGGGGGGCTGGCGCTCTACGCGCTGTCGATCTGGTGGCGAGGGCGTCGCGGTGCCTAAGGAGACCATTGACCTCTCTCCGGTGACGCCCCCGACGCTGTTTCGTTCGAGCCGTCGGCGCACGATCGGTGTGCTCACGGTCCTGGTGCTGGCAATCCTCGCGCTGCTGAGCCAGGGGATCCTGCACTCACTCAACTACTTCGACACCGTTGACCAGGTGCTCGCTAGCCGCGCGAAAATTGGCACGTCGGTAATCCGACTCGAGGGCGTCGTGAAGCCCCACACGATCACGCGCACGTCCAATGGCGCCTCGTTCTGGCTGAGCGGAACTGGCCGTCGCCAGGTCTTCGTGACGAGTCGCGGTACGCCGCCCCAGCTCTTCCAGGCCAATATCCCCGTCGTCGTCGTTGGTCACTTCACGTCCGCTACGTCGACGACGTTCGACGGTACCCAGATCCTTGTGAAGCACACCGCCAGCTACATCTCGCAACACCCGACGCGCGTGCAGGCGCCCAACGGATCGACCCGATGATCCTCACGTGGCTCGGGCGCGTCGCGCTCTACGTCGCGCTGGTGGGCGCGCTCGGCGGCGCGCTCCATCAACTGGTTGCGCTGCGCACGCGGCGACGGGCCCACGCCCTGCGCTGGGCCATGGTGTCGCTGCTCGGTGTCGTAGGCGCAGTTGGCGTGATGCAGTACGCGCTCATCACGCACGACTTCTCGCTCGCCTACGTCGCGCAGAACAACGCGACCTTCACGCCGTTGCTGTACTCCATCACCGGCATGTGGTCGGCCCTCGAAGGGTCGCTCTTGTTGTGGTCGATCTTGCTCGCCGCGATGATCGCGGCCGTCGTTCGTTTCTATCGAGCACGCCTCGACGACGCGGTCGTGCAGTGGGCCGTTGTCGTGCTCTTTGGCGTGAGCGCGTTCTTCATCGCGCTGCTCTGCGCACCGGCCGATCCTTTCTTGCACAATCCGGCCGCACTTTTGCAGGGTGCCGGGCCCAACGCGTTGCTCCAGGACAACCCGCTGGTCGCAATCCACCCGCCACTGCTCTACGCCGGTTTCGTTGGTTTCACGGTGCCCTTCGCCTTCGCGGTGGCGATGCTCATCACCGGACGGGTGCACGAGCGTTGGCCCCTCGAACAGCGCCGCTGGACGGTGCTCGCGTGGGGCGTGCTGTCGGTCGGTATCGTGCTGGGCGCGTGGTGGAGCTACGAGGTGCTCGGCTGGGGCGGCTTCTGGGGCTGGGACCCGGTTGAGAACGCGGCGCTGCTGCCGTGGTTGACGGCGACCGCGTACATCCACTCGGTGATCGTCCAGGACCGGCGCGGACTCTTTCGAGTCTGGAACCTGTCGCTCGCGGTCGCGACATTTTCGCTCACGATCCTCGGCACGTTCTTCACCCGCTCGGGGGTCCTGCAGAGCGTGCACGCGTTCTCCTCGAGCACGCTGGGCCCCATCCTCATCGCGTTCTTCTTCGCCACCATCGCGCTCGGCGTCGGGCTGCTCGCGTGGCGCGGCGACCGCCTGCGCTCGAGCGTCGGGGTCGATCATCCACTGTCGCGCGAGGGCCTCTTCATCGCCAACAACGTGCTCTTCGTGGGCTTCGCGGTCGTGGTGCTGCTCGGCACGGTCTTCCCACTGCTCTACGAGGCCGTCAACGGCGGCCAGGTCACGGTCGGCACTCCCTACTTCGCCTCCGTCGCCGTGCCGATGAGCATCGCGCTGCTCGTGCTGATGAGCATTGCGCCACTGGTCGGGTGGCGCACGCTCGACGGCGGTGTCCTCTGGTCGCGACTTCGCCTCAGCGCGTGGAGCGCGCTGCTCGTAGTGACGTTGCTCGTCGCCTTTGGCGTTCGACGACCGATGGTGCTGCTCGCGTACCTGCTCGCGACGGCCGCCGGGGGCGCGGCGCTGCGCACGTTGCGCGCCACGTTCGTCACGGCCGCTCGTCGGGGACAGCCGTGGTGGCACGCGCTGCGCTCGCCGAGCGCCGGCGGGATGGTCGTGCACCTCGGCGTCGTCGTCATGGCGCTCTCGATCGTCACTTCGACGTCGTACACGAGCCGTTCGGAGGTGACGCTCGCCACCGGGCAGAGCACCATCGTCGCCGGTCAAATCGTCACGTTCCACGGCTTCACGAGCGTGCACGACGCCCTCCAGACCGCGACGACGCTGCGCGTGGACGTCAACCACCGCGCGCTTCGACCGGCCGTCACGACCTATAACGGACGCGCGGGCCAGAGCGTCGGTACGCCGGCCATCGACTCGACTCTCGTGCGCGATGTCTACGTCACCTTCGACGCCGTCGGCGGCAACGGTGCCACTTCGGGCGCCCAGGTGCGCGGCAATCTTCCCGCCGGCTCGGTCGTGCTCGGCGTCACCGTCGAGCCACTGCTCAGCTGGTTGTGGATCGGCGGACTGTTGCTCGGGGTCGGCTCGGCGCTGTCGTTCGTGCGCCGACGTCACAACGACGAGGCCAACGCATGAAGCGCACCGTCCTCGTCGTCTCACTGTCAATCCTCGCCGTGGTGATCGCCTTTTCTGGGTTCCTCGCGACGCGCCGTCCCGTCGGCAACGCCACGGTCGCGCCGAGCCCACTGCTCGGCAAGGTCGCACCAGCGATCCACGCACGTCAACTCACGGGAGGCATCTTCTCATTGAGGAGCGAGCGCGGCCAGGTCGTCGTCGTCAACTTCTGGGCGTCGTGGTGTGCGCCGTGCGTCCGCGAGGCTCCCGAGCTGTCGACCTTCGCGTGGGACCAGCGCCACCACGGTGTCGTCGTCGTCGGCGTTGTGTTCAATGACACGCTCAACTCGGCCAACGCCTTCGCCGCGCACTACGGATCGCTCTACCCCTCGGTAATCGATCCCGGCGGCGTGCTCGCGAACAGTTACGGTGTCTCGTCGCCGCCCACCACGTACGTGATTGACCGCCACGGTCGCGTGGCGGCGACCCTGCTCGGTGCGACGACGGCGAAGCAGTTGACGGCCGTCGTGGCGAGGGTGACGTCGTGACCATCCTGCGATCGTTTCGTCTCTGGTGCCTCGCGCTGGTGTGCGTTGGCGCGCTCGCGCTGTTCAGTGCGCCGAGCGGCGCCACGGCCCAGAACCGGATCACCCACCTCGAGACCTTGGTGAAGTGCCCGGCGTGCGAGGGCCTCTCGGTCGCGCAGAGCAACGCCACGGCGGCGCTCGCCGTGCGCAATGAGATCACGCGGCGCGTCCACGAGGGCCAGTCCGACAGTCACATACTCACGTCGCTCGAGTCCGTCTACGGCACGTCGATCCTGTTAAGTCCGTCGACCTCGGGACTGGGTGCCCTGCTGTGGGTGGCGCCACTCACGGCGCTCCTCGTACTCCTGGCCATCGTTATTCGACTAGCGCGACGGCGATGAAGCGCGACGCCAATCAGTTGCGTGATGAGATCGCCCTTCGCGAGGCGTCTATTTGCGACGCCCGAGGCGAACGAAACTCCGGCGAACTCTCCGACGAGCAGTTCACCCTCATCCGTGATCGAGAGTCGAGCGCGCTCGAGCGCGCTCGAGCCGAGCTCGTTCGCGTTGAGCGCGCACCGCTCGCGTTGGCACGCTCGAGACCGAGGATTCGACGAAGGCGATGGTTGATTCTGGCCGTGCTCTGTTTCTCGGTCGTGATTAGCGCGGTGCTCGTTGGCGCGCTGTCGCCTCGACAGGCTGGCAATTCAGGCACCGGCTCTCTTTCGCTCTCCAGTGGCCAACAGGTGCAGCGCCTCTTGACCCAGGCCGAG
>JAYVNV010000122.1:0-3949 GCA_043758265.1 Acidimicrobiaceae bacterium | reverse complement strand
GTGTCGTCTGGGCCCCCTCGTGGCACTTACGTCGCGTCGCGGGACATCGCCAAGTCTTAGTGAAGGAGAGCGCTGCGTGGAGCCGACCAACGATTCCGACCCGAGCTACTACCACCGGGTGGTCGACTGTCAATGGGCCTGTCCGGCCCACACCGACGTGCCCGGTTACATCCGCCTGATTGCCCAGGGCCAGTTCGACGACGCCTACATGCTCAATCGGGAGTCCAACGTCTTTCCCGGCATTCTCGGACGCACCTGTGACCGACCGTGCGAGCCGGCCTGTCGGCGCGAGCGCGTCGACGGAAGTCCGGTCGCCATCTGTCGACTTAAACGCGTGGCGGCCGATCTGAAGGGCGACGTCTCCAATCGCCTGCCAGTCATCCCGACGGAGAAGAACGGCAGCCGCGTGGCCTGTATTGGCTCGGGGCCGTCGGCGCTCACCGTCGCGAATGACCTCTTACCCCTCGGGTACGAAGTGGTGATGTTCGAGCAGTTCGCCAAGCCCGGTGGACTCATGCGCACCAACATTCCCGAGTTTCGCCTCCCGGACACCGTCCTCGAAGAGGAGACCCAGGTCATTATGGACATGGGCGTCGACGTTCGCTACAACACGCCCGTGACGAGCCTTCGCTCACTGCTCGATGAGAAGTTCGACGCGGTCTTCGTTGGAGTGGGCGCGCCGCGCGGCAAAGAGCTCGACGTACCCGGGCGCCACGACGAGTCCGGTGAGTCGCACATCTTCATCGGCATCGACTGGCTCGAATCGGTCGCCTTCGGTCACGTCAGTGAGATTGGCCAGCGCGTCTTGATCATTGGCGTTGGCAACACCGCAATGGACTGCTGTCGCTCGTCGCGTCGCCTCGGCGGCACTGACATCAAGGTCATGGCCCGGCGGCCCCGTGAGTTCTTCAAGGCCTCGCCCTGGGAGCTCGAGGACGCCGAGGAGGAGGGCGTTCAGATAACCGTCAACCACGCGCCCAAGCGATTCGTCCTCGAGCACGGCACCTTGGTTGGCGTGGAGTTCGACGTGCTCGAATGGGATCCGAGCGCCTCACACTCGACAATTGTGAGTTCGCTCATCATTCCCTGCGACGACGTCATCCTGGCGATTGGCCAGGAGAACGCTTTTCCTTGGATTGAACGCGACCTTGGCTTGGAATTCGGTGAGTGGGACATGCCCAACGTGGACACGGTGACGATGCAGTCGACCCTCCCGAGCGTCTTCTTCGGGGGTGACGCCGCCTGGGGGCCCAAGAACATCATCTGGGCGGTTGCCCACGGGCACGCCGCGGCGATCTCGATCCACAACCACTGCTCGGGCGTCGACGTTTCGCAACGTCTCCCAATGGGCATGAACCTCGTTAGCCAAAAGATGGGTATGAGCGAGTGGAGCTATCACAACGACTACAACCCCTCTCCGCGCCAAAAGATGAGCCACGTCGAGCTGACCAAACGCTTCGAGTCACTCGAGCTCGAGGTCGAGCTCGGCTTCAGCGCGGAACAGACCGTCCGCGAGGTGCAGCGCTGTCTCAACTGCGACGTGCAGACGGCATTCAATGCACCGGCCTGCATTGAATGCGACGCGTGCATCGACATCTGTCCCGTCCAGTGCCTCACAATCACGAGCAACGGTGACGACGCCGATCTGCGCAGCCGACTCTCGGCGCCCGCCATCAACCTCGACCAAGCCCTCTACGTCTCGCAACCGTTGCCCCAGACCGGGCGCGTCATGGTGAAGGACGAAAACGTCTGCGTGCATTGCGGCCTCTGCGCCGAGCGCTGTCCGACCTCGGCGTGGGACATGGAGCTCTTCGATCTGATCATCCCCTACGCCAAGAGCACCAACTTCATCCGCATCGGGGCGATGTCGCCCAGTGGTGCCGTCGACCAGGTAAGGAACTAGCCATGACTATCGACGAGGCCCTCGAGCGCCGCACCCGGGTGAATGACTTCTCCGTCAAGTTGGCCAACGTCAACGGCACCGGCTCGGCCAGCGCCAACAGCCTCTTGATGCAGGCCATCTTTCGCATGGGCATCCCGGTGTCGGGCAAGAACCTCTTTCCCTCCAACATCCAAGGCCTGCCCACCTGGTACGAGATCCGCGTCAACGGTGCGGGCCACACGGCCCGCGCCCTCGAGTACGACCTGATGGTCGCAATGAACTCCCAGACCTACGGCGAGGACATTCACGACGTGCGCCACGGCGGCTACGTCCTCTACGACTCGTCGTGGCCCCTCGACCCGGACCTCGTGCGTGACGACGTCACTTTCGTTGGCATCCCGCTCGCCAAGATGTGCCTGGAGAACTTCCAGGCACCGCGTGAGCGGATCCTCATGAAAAACATCGCCTACGCCGGCGCCGTGGTCGCAATGCTCGGCATCGACGTCGAGGTCGTGGCCAACCTGCTCACCGAGACCTTCGCCCGCAACGAGCGTCTGCGCGAGTCCAACCAGAAGGCCCTGCGCCTCGGCTTCGACTACGCCACCGCCAACCTCGAGTGCCCGCTCCCCTTCCGCGTTGAGACAATGGACGCGAACGCCGACGCCATCCTCGTCAACGGCAACCTGGCGACCGCGCTCGGCTGTCTCTACGCCGGCGCCACCGTCGCCGGCTGGTACCCCATCACGCCCGCGACGGCCGTGATGGACAATTTCATTTCGCTCTGTCACAAGTACCGTCGCCACCTGGTCGAGAAGGACGACAGTGAGGCCGCGCCCACCTACGAGAACGACTTCTTGATCATCCAGGCCGAGGACGAGATCGCCGCCATTGCGATGGTGCTCGGCGCGTCGTGGAACGGCGCGCGGGCCTTCACCTCGACGTCGGGCCCGGGCATCTCGTTGATGAACGAGCTCCTCGGCCTCGCCTACTACACCGAGATCCCCGCGGTCATCGTCGACGTCCAGCGAACCGGGCCCTCGACCGGCATGCCGACGAGGACCCAACAGGCCGACATCTTGCTCTGCGCCTACGCCAGTCACGGCGACACCAAGCACATCTTGCTGTTCCCCGCCAACCCCCACGAGTGCTTCGACTTCGCCGTTGCTGCCTTCGACCTCGCCGAGACCTTCCAGACACCGGTTTTTTTGCTGAGCGACCTCGACATAGGGATGAACGACTGGGTCGTGCCCAAGCTCTCCTGGGACGACGACTACGTGTGGGACCGCGGTCCGGTGCTCAACGACGAGGACCTCTCACGGATGTCCGAGTTCTTCCGCTACGACGAGGAGAACGAGAACCACGTCGCGGCGCGTACGTTGCCCGGTTCCAACGAGAAGGGCGCCTACTTCATCCGCGGCTCGGGCCACGACAAGTTCGGCCACTACACCGAGAGTCCCGCCGCGTACCAAGAGGTCGTCGACCGCCTGAAGCGCAAGCACGCCGCCTCGGCCGCTCACGTACCGGCGCCAATTATCGAACGGCGCGAGAACGCGTCGATCGGCGTCATCACCGTCGGGAGTTGCGACCTCGCGGTGCGCGAAGCGCTCGACGAACTGGCCGAGGCCGGCGTGGCGGGGGACTACCTGCGCGTACGCGGCTTCCCCTTCGTCCCCGAGGTGCGCGCCTTCGTCGAGTCGCACGAACACTGCTTCGTGGTCGAACAGAACCGCGACGCGCAGCTGCGCTCGCTGATCGCCCTCGAGACCGGGGTCGGCCTCGAGACCATGAACGCCGTACTGGCCTACGGCGGTTTCCCCCTCAGCGCGCGCCACGTCGTTGAGGCTGTCCTAGCGAAGTTGGAGAACTGACAGTGCCCTCGATCACCAAACCACTCATCCCCCTAGCGCCCCTGCCCAAGAACGAACTCGGTCTCACAATCCGTGACTACGAGGGCGCGATGTCCACGCTCTGCGCGGGCTGTGGCCATGACTCAGTGACGGCCGCCATCGTGCACGCCTTCTGGGAGCTCTCGACGCCACCGCACACGATCGCCAAGCTGAGTGGCAT
>JAYVNV010000121.1:0-3979 GCA_043758265.1 Acidimicrobiaceae bacterium | reverse complement strand
GAAAGACGCCGTGCGCCCAACTGCGCGACTGGAAGACGAGCGGGATGACGCTGGCGCGTCGTCCGCCGAAGAGGATCGCGTCGATCGGTACGCCAGCGGGGTCCTCCCATTCGGGCGCGATCGCGGGGTCCTGATCGGCCGGCGCCGTGAAGCGCGAGTTCGGGTGCGCGGCCGGCGTGCCCGACTCTTTCGTCCAGGCTTGGCCCTTCCAGTCGGTGATGCCCGTCGTACGCTCGTCCATGCCCTCCCACCAGACGTCGCCATCGTCGGTCAGTGCGGTGTTAGTGAAGATGGTGTTGGCCTCGATTGAGTACATCGCGTTCGGGTTCGTCTCCATGTTGGTGCCGGGCGCGACGCCAAAGAATCCGGCCTCGGGGTTGATCGCGTAGAGGCGGCCGTCGGGACCGGGCTTCATCCAGCAGATGTCGTCGCCGACCGTCTCGACCTTCCAACCGGGCAGGGTCGGCACGAGCATCGCCAGATTTGTCTTGCCGCACGCGCTCGGGAAGGCACCGCACACGTAGCGCGACTCACCGGCGGGGTTCGTCAGTTTCAGCACGAGCATGTGCTCAGCCAGCCAGCCGTCGTCGCGCGCGAGCACTGAGGCGATTCGCAGCGCGAAGCACTTCTTACCGAGCAACGCGTTGCCGCCGTAGCCCGAGCCGAACGAAATGATCTCGTGGGTCTCGGGGAAGTGGACGATGTATTTGTTCTCGGCGTTACAGGGCCAACGCACGTCGTCTTGACCCTCGGCCAACGGCATGCCAACCGAGTGCAGGCACGGCACGAACTCACCGTCGCCGAGGACCTCAAGGGCGCCCGTGCCCATGCGCGTCATGATGCGCATGCTCACCGCGACGTAGGCCGAGTCGGTGATCTCGACGCCAATGTGGGCAATGGATGAACCGAGTGGTCCCATCGAGAAGGGGACGACGTACATGGTGCGGCCCTTCATCGATCCCCGGAAAAGTTCATTCAGGTCACGTCGCATCTGCGAGGGTTCGCGCCAGTTGTTCGTCGGACCGGCGTCGATTTCCTTCATTGAACAGATGAACGTGCGGTCCTCGACGCGCGCGACGTCACTGGGATTGGACGCGGCGTAGTAGCTGTTCGGTCGTTTCGCGTCCGAGAGTTTGGTAAAGGTCCCGTTGTCGACGAGGAGTTGACAGAGTTCGTCGTACTCCTCGGCCGATCCGTCGCACCAGTGGATACGATCGGGGGTAGTGAGCTGCGCTACCTCCTCCACCCATTCGATGAGTTTCTTGTTCTGGGTCGGGTGTAACAAGTCGGGCTCCTCCACTCTCAATTCGTCGCCACGTCGCGACCTTCACCTGGCGAGCCAGGAACATGTCCGCGTCGGTTGACCCAACGTCCCCCCAGAGGGAGTACCCCCGACGCGAAGATGACGTCATTGAGCGTATCGCTCAGATCGTTGGGCGCCACACAATTCCCCAAGACGAGCGACATATCGGGGACGACGCCGCCCTGCTGGCGCCCTTCGTGGGCCAAGCGGTTATCAGCACCGACGTCGCCGTCTGGGGCGTGCACCTCGACGCCGCGCTCTTCACACTCGAGGACTTGGGCTTCAAAGCCGTGGCCGCGGCGGTTTCCGACCTGGCGGCAATGGGCGCAAGGGTGAGGGGCGCCGTGGTGGCCGTGACGGCACCACCGGGCACCGATCTCGAAGCGCTGCATCGCGGCATCGCGGACGCGTCGCTCGTCACCGGGTGCCCGATCGTCGGCGGCGACCTCACTCAGGGCCACGACGTGTCGGTTGCCGTCACGGTGCTCGGCGAGTGCCCCGGACGCGGCGCGGTCCTTCGAAGTGGCGCGAGGGCCTTCGACGAATTACTGGTTACCGGTCCACTCGGTCGCTCGTCGGCCGGACTTCGTCGCCGTCGCGCCGGCGCGGCGCTCAACGATGAGCTGGTGGTCGCGCACCGGCGCCCCTGGCCGCGACTCAGCGAGGGGATGGCGGCGCGCGGGGCCGGGAGCAGCGCAATGATGGACCTCAGCGACGGACTGGGGCTCGACCTGCATCGCCTGGCCGACGCGTCGAACGTCGGTTTCGAGCTCTCGGGGGTCCCCGTCGCGGACGGGGCGAGCTACGAAGAGGCCGTGAGCGGAGGCGAGGACTACGAGTTGTTGATCGCCACGAACGACCCGGCGAGGTTGCGGATGGTCTTTCTCGACCGCGGACTCCGCGACCCGATCACGATTGGCAGGGTCGTCGCCGACGTCGCGGTGCGCACGTTACGGGGTGAGCCGTTCACTCGAAGGGGCTGGCAGCACCAGTTTTGACTAGGCGCTGGCGTTGCGGCGAGCCGGCTTGGTGACCTTGCCCGAGCGGATGCAGCCGGTGCAGACGTTCATCCGGGTGGGCGTGGCGCCCACGAGCGCGCGAACGCGCTGAATGTTCGGGTTCCAACGGCGCTTGGTACGACGGTGCGAGTGCGAGACGTTCATGCCGAAGGACGGCTTCTTGCCGCAAATTTCGCAGACTGATGCCATGATGAACGTTCTCCTTGGTCGCGACCGCCACCCAATGTGGCGTCGTATAAAGCGAAGGACCATTGTAGCATCGCTAGCGATGACCTCTCCGTTGACGCTGTCCGCCCGTGAATTGCGTACGACGATCTCAACCTACGCGGAACTGCTGCGTTCGCACAAGGAAGTAATCAACCGGCTCAACGTTTACCCGGTCCCCGACGGAGATACTGGCACGAATATGACGTTGACGATCGAGTCGGTGGCGGCCGAACTGGACCCACTGGCCGAGGACGCCGAGATGGCTGAGGTCTGCAAGGCAATCGCCCACGGATCCCTAATGGGAGCGCGGGGGAACTCCGGGGTGATCCTCTCTCAGATGCTGCGCGGCCTCGTGGCAAAGTTCCCCTCCCACGGTGAGGTCTCGGCCGAGCTGCTTGCCGAATCGCTCGAGAACGCCGACGTGCTGGCGCGTCAGGCCGTTGTGCGCATTGTCGAAGGGACGATGCTCACGATCGCACGCGCGGCGGCCGAAGGGGCACGGGCCCAGTGCGAAACCCTGACGGCGCTCGTGCGCTCGGCGCGCGACCGCGCCAAAGAGGCCCTCGCCTTCACACCCGAGCAGCTGCCGGTGCTCAAGCAGGCCGGCGTCGTCGACTCGGGCGGCACGGGGCTGCTCCTTCTCTACGACGCGCTCTGCAGCGTCGTGGCGAATGACCCCTTGCCAGTCGCGCCGAGCGCCGACACCATTGAGGTGCACGTCCATGAGGAGAGCGACGAGCGAACGGACACGATCGCCGACCTCCGTTACGAGGTCATGTACCTGCTCGACGCCGACGACGCGAAGATGCACGCCTTTCGAGAGGTCTGGTCGGGTATCGGAGAATCGATCGTCATTGTCGGCGGTGACGGACTGTACAACTGTCATATCCACACCGACAACATCGGCGCCGCCGTTGAGGCGGCCCTCGACGCCGGTCGACCGAGGCAGATCCGCGTCACCGATCTCACCGAGCAGGTGATCGAAGAGCGCTGGGTGCGCGAGGGGAGTGCCGAACAACCCGACGGGGAACTCGAGCCGCCGCCGCCCACCGCGGTGGTCGCGGTCGTCGTTGGAGACGGCGTAGGTCGAATATTTCGGTCCCTGGGCGTGCGCGTGCTCGTGACGGGCGGCCAGTCGATGAACCCCTCGACGGCCGACCTGGTGGCCGCCGTGCTCGCGACCGGGTCTCGCGAAGTGGTGCTGCTCCCCAACAACAAGAACATTCGACCCGTAGCCGAGCAGGTCAACGCGCTCGTCGATCAACTGGTCACCGTCGTACCGACGGACTCAATCGTCGAGGGTTTCGCCGCGCTGCTCGAGTACGATCCCGACGCTACGGCCGAGGAGAATCTCGTTGCGATGAGCACCTCGGCGCGCAACGTCATCGCCGGCGAGGTCACCCAGGCCGTGCGCGACACGAGGACCGACGTCGGCGACGTGCACGTGGGC
>JAYVNV010000120.1:0-3981 GCA_043758265.1 Acidimicrobiaceae bacterium | reverse complement strand
TTCGTCCAACACGTGAAAAACACGTTGATCTTGATTCGGCACGCCATTGTCGAAGAGCGCCTTTCCGTTCTGCTCGATGTTCAGCGATGCCTCTTCGGATGAAAACCCGGCGCCCAGCAGTTGGGTGCGGTAGTCCGCCCACATCAACGCGAGCCACTCTTCGAGGTCGTGGTTTGGTAGTGCAACAAGGCGAATCATCTCGACACTCCGCAATCGCACAAAGCCAGCGGCATCGCAAACTCTCGGATTCAGTTTTCTAGGAAAAAACGATAGACATTAGTCTCGCGTCGTTCGAAACCGAGTCTCGCGTACAACCGATTGGCCTCTGCACGCGTCGGTCTCGTGGTGAGGTCGACGGAGCGGACGTGGCGTCTTCGAGCCTCGTCGACTGCGGCCAGAGTCAACGCCTCACCCACGCCCGTTCCTCGCACCGATTGGTCGACGATTACGTCCTCAATCCAGGCGCGAAGACCAGTCGGAATCGGAAAGACCACTAACGACAGTGTGCCAACAATCGAACCGTCACTGCGCGCCACGAAGACCCGCGTGGTCGGCGACTCCAC
Source organism: Acidimicrobiaceae bacterium (assembly GCA_043758265.1). Lineage (GTDB taxonomy): Bacteria > Actinomycetota > Acidimicrobiia > Acidimicrobiales > RAAP-2 > RAAP-2. Next base: position 3,418 of record JAYVNV010000120.1, on the reverse strand, counting down.
CAGTCGTTTCACGTCGGCGAGTGTCAACGCCACTGCGCTCGTCGAGAGTTGCGGCAGCAGGCGATTGAGGCCAACGACGAGATCCTCGCTAACCACCCGAGCAACTTCAATCGTGAGTGTCATTGGACTCCCTCCACACTGGTCGGCGCAGATCGTCGTAGACGACGTCGCGGTACTGGCCGTCGATCGCCGCGAAGATCGGCTCAGACCATCGCTGCGCGCCTATCGTCGGCGACGGCAGGTGGTCGCGGGTGAACCAGCCCGCGTCAGTGCACTCCAGAGGATGGATTTTCAACTCCCCGCCGGTGGCGCGGCAGAAGAATAATAGAGAGTAGAGAGGAATGCGCGAGGCGCCGAGTCGCATCCCGTCGAGGACGGCAATCAGTCGAATCGGCTCGACCTCGATGCCGGTCTCTTCGAGGACCTCCTTCACGACGACCTCGGGCGCGGAGTAGCCCACGTCGCACCACCCAGTCGGGTAGAGCCAGTAGCCCGAATCGGCGCGCTGGATCAGCAGTAGTTCACCTTGGTCATTGGTCACGGCCGCGCCGACGGCGACCTTGGGTGTCTGGTAGCCCGCCACACCCGTGCCGACCTCCTTCATCCACTCAATGACTTGACCGTCGGCGTCGGGGACACCGTCGAGTCCTTGATCGGCGGCGACACGGATGTCGGCGGCGATCTTCAAGATCTCTTCGAACCGTTCGCGCTCGTACTGGCTCTGAGTGAAGCCGAGGCCGGTGCGTGCGACGCCGGCCAGTGACTCAGCCCAGCGACGAATCGTCTTTTCCGGAACCGGTTCCACCTTCACGACGCTAGCAACGCCTACTAGGCCAGCGTGGCGTCCAGGACCTCTTCAACCGATCCGACGGCGCCGGTGTAAAAGGCCCCGAACTCGGCGTAGAGCGTCGAGGCTTCGTCGTAGCGCATCGTGTAGACGCACTCTTTGAGGTCGTCGACGTGCACGCCGAAGAGCGTCACGCCCCACTCCCAGTCGTCGAGGCCAGTCGAACCCGTGACGACCTGAACGATTCTCCCCTTGAACTCACGGCCGAGTGCACCGTGCTGGCGCATGAGGCGCTCGCGCTCCTCGTAGGACAGCGCGTACCAGTTGTGCTCGTCGCCACGACGCTTCGACATCGGGTAGAAGCAGAAGGCCTGTTTGCCGTCGGGCGGCAAAGTCGGGAAGAGGCGGTCGTTAATCATCTTCTCGGGCATCCCTGCGGCGTACTCACTGACCTCAGTGACCGAGACGTAGCTCTCGGCGACGAGGAACCCAGCCGCCTGGACCTTTGACTGAAAGCGTCGAAGGTCCCAGAGGTCCGCGCCGAGGACCATGAAGCACGTGTCGGCTTTGGCGCCCATGATGGCGGCCGTCACGACCTGCAAGCCGGCGCTGATCGCCTCATCAACGGCCTTTCTCACTGCCGGGACGTCAACGGAACCTTCCGCTCGACAAAAGAGATGCACGACATTCAGTCCGCGTGAGGGAATTAGGGGTTCGGGCGCCGTCATTACCCAATGTTACGGGGTCGCCCCGCCCTACAACCACGTCGCCCTACGACAAGACCGCGGGGCCCGGAGGCCCCGCGGTCTTGACACGCTGATCGGACGTAAGGTTCTAGTAGTCGTCCATCCCACCGCCGGGCATGGCACTGGCTTTCTCTTCGGGCTTGTCGACGATTACGCACTCAGTGGTGAGAAAGAGCGCCGCAATCGACGCCGCGTTCTGCAACGCCGAACGGGTGACCTTGGCGGCGTCAATGACGCCCGCCTTGATCAGGTCCTCGTATTCGCCGGTCGCGGCGTTCAGGCCCTCGGTCGCCTTCTTCAGATTGCGCACCTTGTCGACGATTACGCCACCCTCGAGACCGGCGTTCACCGCGATCTGGTTGAGCGGGGCCTCGACAGCCTTGGCGACCATTCGCGCGCCGGTCGCCTCGTCACCGCTGAGCTTGTCGGCCACTTCCAGGATGCGGGTCTGGCTACGCAGCAACGCCACACCGCCGCCGGGAACGACACCCTCTTCAATGGCGGCCTTGGTGGTCGACACTGCGTCTTCGATGCGGTGCTTCTTCTCCTTCAGCTCCACCTCAGTGGCGGCGCCAACCTTAATGACGGCCACGCCACCCGATAGCTTGGCGAGGCGCTCTTGGAGCTTCTCGCGGTCGTAGTCGGAGTCGGTGTTGTCAATCTCGGCCTTGATCTGACTGATGCGACCCTTGATGTCTTCCTCCGAGCCGGCACCCTCAACGATGGTCGTCTCGTCCTTCGTCACGACGACCTTGCGGGCACTGCCGAGCATCTCGACGTCGGCACTCTCGAGCTTGAGGCCAATCTCTTCGGAGATGACGGTGCCACCGGTCAGGATTGCGATGTCCTGGAGCATGGCCTTTCGACGCTCACCGAAGCCGGGCGCCTTCACGGCGACGGACTTAAACGTGCCGCGGATCTTGTTCACGACAAGCGTCGCGAGCGCCTCACCTTCAATGTCTTCAGCGATGATCAACAGGGGGCGTCCCGACTGCATGACCTTCTCGAGCACGGGCAGGACGTCACGGACCGACGTGATCTTGTTCGACACGAGCAGGATGTAGGCGTTCTCGAGGACCGCTTCCATGCGCTCGGTGTCGGTAGCGAAGTAGGGTGCGATGAAACCCTTGTCGAAGCGCATGCCCTCAACGAGGTCCATCTCCATCCCGAAGGACTGGCTCTCCTCGACGGTGATGACCCCGTCTTTGCCGACCTTGTCGATGGCGTCGGCGATCATTGCGCCAATCTCATCGTCGGCCGCCGAAATCGACGCCACCTGAGCAATCTGCTCCTTGGTGTCGGCCGGCTTGGCGAGGTCGTGCAACGAGGCAACGGCCGCCTCGACAGCCGTCTCGATACCCTTCTTCAGCGACATGGGGTTGGCCCCAGCAGCGACGTTCTTCAGTCCCTCGCGGACCATGGCCCACGCCAGGACGGTGGCCGTTGTCGTGCCGTCTCCAGCAACCTCGTCGGTCTTCTTGGCGACCTCTTTCACCAACTCGGCGCCGATGCGCTCGAACGGGTCTTCCAAATCGATGTCCTTCGCGATTGAGACACCATCGTTGGTAATTGTGGGGGCACCCCACTTCTTGTCGAGGACGACGTTGCGCCCTTTTGGTCCGAGAGTCACTCGGACGGCGTCGGCGAGCTTGTTCATGCCGCGCTCCAGTGCCCGGCGGGCCTCTTCATCGAAAGCGATCAGTTTCGCCACTGTGATTCCTCCTAGTGCGGTGCACCTTTTTGGTGCACTGCAATATTAGCAGTCTAGGTTGGCGAGTGCTAACGGCGCTCAGCCGCCCGCGACGGCCGGCACCACCGAAACGGTCGTCCCCGCTTCGAGTACGGTGTCGAGCCCGTCGAGGAAGCGCACGTCCTCGTCGGCGAC
>JAYVNV010000119.1:0-3995 GCA_043758265.1 Acidimicrobiaceae bacterium | reverse complement strand
CTCGCGACGGCAAGACGGTCGGGGAGTTCGAGATCCGCGGACCATGGATTACTGGGTCCTACTTCGGTGTCGACGACCCCGACAAGTTCCGTGACGGCTGGCTGCGCACCGGCGACATCGGGACGCTCGACGGCATGGGCTTCATGGTCATCAGCGATCGCACTAAGGACGTGATTAAGTCCGGTGGTGAGTGGATCAGTTCGGTAGAGCTCGAGTCGACCGTCATGGGACATCCGGCCGTCTTCGAGGCGGCAGTCATCGCGGTACCCGACGACCGATGGCAGGAGCGACCACTCTGTTGCGTGGTGCTTCGCCCGGACGTGACAGCCAGCGCCACCGAGTTACGGATCTTTCTTGCAAATTACGTCGCCAAGTGGTGGCTACCCGAACGCTGGACCTTCATTGACACGATCCCCAAGACCAGTGTTGGCAAATTCGATAAAAAAGTCCTGCGCGCCCAGTACGCCGAGGGCGTTCTCGACATAGTGGTCTTGGACTAGTGGAGAGTTTCGACCAGTTCGCCGATGAGGTGGCGAGCCTAGAGACCCGACTGTCCGACGCGATTTTTGACGCCGTTCGAGCTCAGTTGCGCTCAGACGGTGTCGAGGAGGCGAAGGAACTCGAACGAAGACTATCTAAAGTGCGCCGAAGCTTGCAGAAGGCGCAAATGCTGCTTCGAGGCGCCCCCGAGGACTAGGACCAGCTGTTTATCTCATTGATGAGCAGGCGAAGGTTGACGTAATTACGACCGTCGAAGCCAAAGGTGATTGTCGTGTCATCCTCGAGGACGTAGCCACCGTTGAGGGCGAAGTGGGGCACAACGTCAGCGAGCGCTCGAAGTTGCTCGCCGGTGGGCGCGCGATGAACATTTAAGGTCGCGCGACCGTCACGAACTTCGAATCTACGAAAGTTCGAGTAGAAGTGCTCAATCTCAGCAACCGCCTCTTCGACGGTGGCACAGAGTGTGACGAGGCACGTGTCGTCCGACCCGATGTAGCCGCCCGAGACGATCGGGCCTCCAACGAAGTCCAGCCACTTCTTCCAGAACACGCCGTCGGGAGTATCAACGAGGACAACCGGCGCCGGAGTCGTCTTTCCTGTGTGAAGCAACGTAAGAACTTCGAAGGCCTCGTCCATAGTGCCGAATCCGCCGGGAAAAATCGCGAATGCGTTCGACGGCCGCGTCATTGCGACCTTGCGCGTAAAGAAATACTGCATTGCGACGAGCATGGTTTCGGCGTCGATGAATGGATTCGCGAACTGTTCGAACGGCAACTCAATATTGACACCGAGTGTGTGCCCCAGACCGGCCCCCTTCGCCGAAGCCTCCATGATGCCCGGACCGGCCCCCGAGACAATCATCCAACCCCGTTGAGCCATCTCTGCACCCAATTGGCGCGCCATCTCGTACAGGGGATTGTCCAAAGTCGTTCTCGCCGAGCCGAAGATTGCTAACTTCGGGTAATCACGCCAGCGCGCGAACATCATTGAGGCGTCCATGAGCTCATCAAGCGCGTTGACGGCAACGCGCAGACCATCGATGTCCCCCTCCTCGCGGGCGAGTTTGACGAAGCGCATCAACAAGGATCGCAGTACCTCGGTACGCTCGGGCGTCAGTGGCCTCTCGCCACGAAGCGCGGTGAGGAACTCCTCAATCAGATCGTCCACAACTAGATCGTCTGATAGAGAGTGCTGCGCTGGACGAGCGAGCGCCCGAGGGGTGCCACAAGTTCTCTCAGCGTCTCGACGTCCATCTCCTGGCCGTGGGTTGCGCCGGCCGCTCGCGAGATATTCTCGTCCATCAAAGTACCACCGAGGTCATTGGCGCCGGCCTGAAGTATCCTGCGAGATCCCTCAACACCCATCTTCACCCAGCTGACCTGGATGTTATTGATCAGCGTCGCGTAGTGAAGTCGCGCCACCGCGTGCATTAAGACGGCCTCTCTAAAGGTCGGCCCGCGTCGGGCGCGCCCCTTTAGAAAAATAGGCGTCGCCATGTGGACGAAGGGCAACGGCACGAACTCGGTAAATCCTCCGGTCTCCTTCTGCAGTTCGCGCGTGCGCAGCAGATGAGTCGCCCAGCTGTCGACACCTTCGACGGCGCCAAACATAATCGTGATGTTGGACCGGAGTCCGACACTGTGCGCGGCGCGGTGCACGGCGAGCCACTCTTCGGAGTTGATCTTGTCGGGGCAGAGCTCAACTCGCACATCGTCATCGAGGATCTCGGCGGCCGTGCCAGGCAACGTCTTGAGACCGGCGTCCCTCAAACGAGTGAGGTACGTCGCGAGATCCACCTCGGAGCGGCGGGCACCTTCGAAGACCTCTAGCGCACTGAAGGCGTGGATGTGAATTCCGGGTGAACCGGCACGGACCGCAGCGACAACATCGATGTAGTAGTCGCCATCGAACTTGGGGTGGATACCGCCTTGCAAACAGACCTCCGTGGCACCCTTGGCCTCAGCCTCACGTACGCGTTCGCTAATCTCGTCCAGCGTTAGTAGGTAGGGATCACCTCGGAGATTGAGCGAGAGCGGACCTTTGGAGAACGCGCAAAAGCGGCACTTGAAGGTGCACACATTGGTGTAATTGATATTGCGATTGATAACGAAGCTGACGTCGTCGCCGACTAGGTCATGGCGAAGGCCGTCCGCGGCGTCTACTACAGCGTTGAAGTCCGCCCCGCGCGCTCGGAACAACGTGATCAGTTCACTGCGATCAAGGTCGTAGCCTGGGAAATACCGAGTGAGCAGCGCCGACACCTCGGAGGAACGCGACCGCGACGTCGGAGGCGCCGGCGGAATCACTTCCGTCCCCGACGCCCACACTTCATTACGAGCGAGGAACGTCGAGTCGGAGTGCGCCAGCACAAACGGACGCACCTTTTCGTCAAGAAATTCGCCCACGCCAGCGATGAAGTCCGGGTAGATGCTGAGTCGTGGCACCAGGTTGAATCCCCGACGGTCGCATTCACTGGCCAGTGTCTCGAGCACTGGCCAGGCCCGTTCAGGGTTGACGTGGTCGGTGGTCACCGGCGAGATCCCTCCGAAGTCGTCAATCCCGAAGGCGAGGAGCCTCGTTGGATCATCGCTCAGATTGGGCGGTGCTTGGAGATGGATCGAGTCTGGGAGAATCAGACGAGCTACGGCAATCGTCCAGTGGAACTCCGCGTCCGACGCGGACGGGTGATTGGCCATCGCCGTGTGGGGCTTCGCCAAGAAGTTCTGAATGATGACTTCTTGCACGTGACCGAATTGCTCGTGGGATGCCGTGATCGCGAGCAGCGTGGCGATCCTGTCCTCGCGCGTCTCACCTATGCCGACGAGCAGGCCGGTCGTAAAGGGGATCCGCAGTTCACCGGCAAAGCGCAGCGTGTCGAGTCGGCGCTCGGGCGCCTTGTCGGGAGCCAGTCGGTGCGCTGGCAGATCGGCCAGCGATTCGAGCATCATTCCCTGGGAGACCGACACTGTCCGTAATTGACTCAGTTCTTTGGCGTAGAGCGCGCCGGCATTCACGTGCGGCAGCAGTCCCGTACTTTCAAGGACCATCTGCGCTGCGTTCGCGACGTAGTCGACTGTCGAGTGATAACCCCGCGCCGCCAGCCAGCGCGCCGCTTCGTCATAGCGCAACTCGGGCCGCTCGCCGAGGGTGAAAAGCGCTTCGGTGCAGCCGGAATCTCGACCCGCCTGCGCGACGTCCATAACCTCTTCCAGGCTCATGTAGGGCGACGCCACGTGAGCTGGGGCCTGGGCGAACGTGCAGTAGCCGCAGCGATCACGACAGAGTTTTGTCAGCGGAATGAAAACCTTGGGGGAGTAGGTGACTACGTTGCCGTGTGCGCTGCGCGCTTTTTCGTACGCCCGACGCGCCAACTCCTCGACCGGACCCTCGAGCAGTTCCCTGTTGAGGTCAAGCTCTCGCAATGTTGTCATCGAGTCATCCTACGACTAGGGACGGAGGACTTGTGCCACGTCAACGAAGTCGCTCACGACCAC
>JAYVNV010000118.1:0-12384 GCA_043758265.1 Acidimicrobiaceae bacterium | reverse complement strand
TTGACATTCACGACGCCCGACAATCTCAACTTAGACAGTTACCCATGAGCGCCGGTCGAGTGCTTGTTTTTTATGCGTTGCAATGGGGCCATCAATCAAGTGATGACGAAGTCACCGCCGCCCCGCTCCACCCGTATATTTCGCCAGTGCAGTTAGCATTGGTACAAAGCGCATAGGCCGAAAATGGTGCGACGTGGGCAATACGGTTGTCGACTGCGACATCCGCGGGATGAGCACGGGAAGTAAATAATTGTCGACCTGGACGGTTCGGTTCCGCGGCAACGATGAGCCATTCCTTCGTAGAAGCGAGGGACTTGTCGAACGACATTTCGGCGAATCAGTGAGGCGAGGTTTCCTCGAGAGCGGTCGTCAATGCTTCCACGAGAATCGGCACGTGGGCCACGGTGAACGCCAACGGCGGACGGACTTTGAGGACATTGCCGTGCCGGCCCGCGGTACCGACAAGAACGCCGAGGTGACGCATTCGGTCCCGCACTGCCTGTGCACGAGGTCCGTCAGGCGCGCAGGTTTCGTTGTCGGTCACCAGTTCGACCCCCAGCGCGAGACCAACGCTGCGCACATCTCCGACCCCGGGCTTTGCGGCTACGACTTCTGCAATACCAGCGCGAAGCTCACGGCCCGCTCGGCGAACCCTCTCTAGGACCCGTTCATCATCAATCACGTCGAGAACGGCCAAACCTGCGGCCGCGCTGACCGGATTTCCTCCGAATGTGCTGAACAAGACAGTGTTGCCGACCAGCGCTTCCGCGATGTCGCGACGCGTCACGACCGCCGCAACCGGGTACCCATTGCCCATGGCCTTACCGAGAGTGACGAAGTCGGGCACGATGCCGAAGCGCTCGAAGCACCATAAGGCTTCCCCAGTTCGCCCGTGGCCGGCTTGAACTTCGTCGTCGATCCACAGGGCACCGGCGTCACGAGTCAGCCGCACCAGTTCCTGGACGTAATGCGGGTCGAGGTCGGCGATACCGTCACTGATAAGTAGCCCGTCCAAAATGACCGCCGCTGGAGCTACCCCTCGTGCGACGGCTCGCGCGAGCGCGTTTTCGAAGTCGTCGGTGCCCAAGTGCAAGCTTCGATAGGCGTCCGGAGGTTCCCACGTCTCCACGTGGTTCGGGCGCGGACCGTTCAGCCACGTCTCCGGCGACAATGCCGCAATGGCCTCGGTGATGCCGTGGTAGGCGAAGGCGGTGCATAAGCCGCCACGCCGACCGGTGTACGCGGTGGCCATGCGCCAGGCGAGGTCGTTGGCCTCGGAGCCACTATTGACCAAGAACACCGTGTCGAGCTCCGGGGGGCACGTCGCCACGAGGCGCTCGGCGAGCTCGATAGCGGTGGGGTGCAAGTAGCGCATGTGGGTATTGAGCCGCCGCAACTGTCGTGAGACGGCTGACGTCACACGAGAGTGGCCGTGACCGACACAGGGCACGTTGTTGTAAGCGTCTAGGAAAACGCGCCCTTCGGTGTCGGTCAGCCACACGTTTCGAGCACTGACCATTTCCAGCGGAACGTCATACGACAGCGGCTCGATTGCCGGGCCAAACACTGCCGCTCGGCGTGCCGCGAGCGATCCCGACTGCGACTCAGGTCCCAACGCACCGAGCTGACGTGCGACCTCGGGCCAGCCAAAAGCTTCCATGGTTTTGAGTGTCTCGACAGCGGCACCATTGTGACGCTCAGCGAACTCCATCGTTTCCAAGCCGCGCGCCACTCGCCACGAACTGATGACAATCGTCACCGCGCAGCGCGCTGCCCAAAATTCACCCAGGTGCGCGAGCTCAATCTCCTCGAGTTCGGTACGGCTCTGATAGCCATCGATGACGAGACGCGCGCAACGAAACAACTCACTTCCATCACGCCAACTGGTTACCGAGTCGAGCACGGCCGCCATGTCGGTCACGAGAGCTGAGTAGCTCATGTCCCCGAAGTCGACGACACCGGTGATGAGACCCGCCTCGTTGGTCAGTGTGTTGTCGACTGTCAAGTCCCCATGAAGAATCTGGGCTCGCAATCGCGGCCACGCCTTGGAGGCGGTCTTCTCGTACTGGTCGAGCACGCGTGCGATCATGGAGCGCACTTGTGGGTCGCGAACATGGTCGAGCATGGGACGAGCAGAAAGAGCGTGCTGGACGTCCCACAACATGGTCCGCCCGGCACTTGGGTGAGTGAAGTTGCGCAGCGCCCGGGCCAACCTCGCCGTCGTTTCACCCCAGGCGAACAATGCGGCGTCGTTGAGAGTCGTCGGATCGATCCGGGTTGCTCCCGCAAGGAGGTCGTAGACGCGAATCCAATGCCCGCTCGGACCAGCCCTCCAAAACGCGCGAAGCGTTGCCGGGTCATCTCCCCGCGCAGCGGGCCCCGCTTGACCGCTCTCAATGCTCCGCCACGGCACCGCCGCGTGCAAACCGGCATCGATTGAATTCACATGAAGGGCCGCCAACGCCTCCATATCTAATACGGTGGGGTCCTCCAAGGAGTTCGAGACCTTGACGACCGCAATCGCGTCACCATCTACACCACGAAGAGCGAAGGTTTGGTCTCGTTCGCTTCCCAGGTTTTGACAGTGGGTCGCCTTCACACCGAACGCGAACGCTGCAAACTCGAGAACCTCGTCAGATTTCATTTGCGGCGCCGCAGCTGAGAGTGCAAGGTCCACTTGACAACGCTACCAAGCAGCTCGAGTGGACCGCCGACAATTCGATGTCGTGATTCGGCCTGGCTTTAGTGGAGACTTCTCCGCTTCACTCTGTCACGCCGCGGTGGCCTGATTCTCGACATCGTCGTTGGCCTCGAACTCTGATGGAGAAAGATCGCCGAGTTCGGTGTCTTTCCGCACCTCATTGAACCAGTACACCCATTTGGAGATGGCCAGTTCGAGGTCATTAAGTCCCTTCCTGGGGCCACCATTTGCGGAAAGCACGGCGGGATTGCGAAACGGTTCGGTCTTGAAGAGAGCGAACATGCATTCGCCGCGTGCGTTATCGAAACTGTCGCCGACGGTGCCGATCGAAAGTTTGGCCTCAATCTCTTCGAGTCGCTCGGTGTAGGTAACGCTCACGTATTGAGATCCCGCGTCGCTATGACACCGGAGTTGTTTAATGGAGATGTGTCGCCTCGTCCAGGCCGCCACGTTGAGGGCGTCGATCACGAGGCTCGAGGTCATCGACCGCGACGTCTTCCACCCGACGATCTTGCGACCAAAGACGTCGGTGACGAAGGACACGTAGACCATGCCACTCCAGGTGGAGCAGTAGGTGAAATCGCAGACCCACAACTGGTTGGGTCGGGTGGCGCTGAAGTTGCGGTTGACGAGGTCGGGTGCGCGCATCACCGTCTCATCAGCCTGGGTGGTGAAGCGCTTCCTGGCGCGAGCCGCGCCCACAATCTCTTGGCGTTTCATGAGACGCTCGACTTGATCGCGTCCGACGTAGATGCCCTTCCTGGCGGTTGCCTTGTGCAACTTGCGGCGTCCGTAGACGGAGTAGTTGGTCTGCCAGATCTCCTTGCGTTGCGGGCCGAGTTCGCTGTCTTTCAGAGATCTCTTCGAGAGCGAACGCGACTTGGCGGCGTAGTAGGTGGATGGGGCAACCTGGCGTTGTTCGCAGATTGGCTCGACTCCCCACGTCAGCCCTCCGGTCGACTTTGACCGGTGGGCGTCAACGTAGGTGACTGCTTCTGTGATCGGCGGTCGAAGCAGCCCCAAAAAGCTGAAGCCGACGGCAGGATTGCGTTCGCTCGCTTCAACTCTTTGACCTCTCGGCGCAGCTTCGTGAGTTCATCTCGCTCCGCGTTGGTCATGCCGGCACAAGCGCCGAGTTAGATCTCTGATCTCTAGACCCAGGTGCGCAGTGACTCACTGCCCACGCCGATTTCGCGAGCCACTCGGCTGAAGACGCCGTGGTCGTGGGGGTCCTCACGCCGAAGGAGAGGACCATTTTCACGGCCCTCTCCTTCAGCTCAACGCGATATCGCTGCTGCGATGATTTGTTGGCCGTACTCCATCCTCTTCCAAGAGGAGAAGCCTCTACAGTTTCCAGGCCGAATCAGTATCGGACGAGTCTTGGTCTTCCTACAGCCAGCTTGATTGATAATCTCCCGATGACAAAGGTGGACGGCAATGGCTGAGGATGAGATGGTCGTAATTAGCTCCGACGTGACGACTCGATTGAAGGCGATTGTTGAAGCACGCGTCACGAGCAACAAATGCCCATCGCTCTTCGCGACGATTTTTCAGGGCGAGACTGCCCTGTTTCACGAGGGATTTGGCGAATTACGACTTCGTGCGAACGCCCCGAACTCGCGCACCGCATTTCGCATTGCGTCCTGCAGTAAAAGTTTTACTGCCGCGATGCTCCTGCTGCTGCGAGATCGCGGTTTGGTCAGTCTCGACGCGCCAATTACGGACTTCGTCCCTGAATTTACGCAAAACTCTTTGGGGCAGGCCTGCGAGCCACCAACTCTTCGAATGCTTATGTCGATGTCGGGTGGGTTACCAACGGACGATCCGTGGGCCGATCGACAGGAATCGATAACCAACACCGACCTTCGTGACAGCGTTGCCCGGGGCGTCGTGCTCACGAGCATTCCCGGTTCACGATTCCAATACTCCAATCTCGGCTACGCGCTGTTGGGCCAAGTCATCGAGAACGTGGCTGAACGACCATTTCAAGAACTCGTGCGTGACGAGTTCATTCGTCCCCTTGGACTCAATGACACGGGTTACAGCCAAGATCTAGTCGACGCCGATCATCTTGCACTCGGTTATCGTCGGCGTGGCGAAGAGTGGGTGGCGTTGCCATTCTCCGGTCCCGGTGCTTTCTCCTGTATTGGTGGGCTCTTCAGCAGTGGTCGCGACCTCTCCACGTGGGTACGGTGGCTGGCTTCGGCCGTGGGCCATCGACCTGATGAAACCGGACCCTTGTCCGTGGCCTCGCGCCGGGAGATGCAACAGATCGTCACGGCGATCCCTTTCGCGTCGACGATCAGTACCCTCCCGCGAAACGCCACTCGTCACTTTGGTTACGGACTGGGACTCTTCATCGAAATCGACGCGCGCTGGGGGCAGTTCGTCTCACACTCCGGGGGCTACCCCGGATTTAGTTCGCATATGCGTTGGCACGCGCCGACTGGTCTCGGGGTCGTGGTTGTAGAGAATGCGACGTACTCTGGCGCGTGGGAGACGGCCACCGAACTCGTTGAACTAGTCCTTGATAGTGCCAATTATGAACTTCCCGTCCCCGACGTGTGGAAGCTGACCTACGACATGGCTGGAGTGGCCGATTCCCTGATTCGACAGTGGAAGGATCCGCTGGCGTTACAAATCTTCTCAGAAAACGTCGAGCTCGATGTCCCCCTCGAGGAGCGAAGAGCACACATTGCGCAGTTGGTGGACGAGATCGGTGGGCTAACAGAATCGGCGAGACTCAAAATCGACATTCACAAGTCCGAGTCACCGTTGCACCTGGTGTGGACAATTCCTGGACGCACTGGTTCGTTACGCTGTGAAATCAGTCTGAGCCCGATTGAGCCAACACTCATACAGACGATGAACGTGGCTAAGGATTCGTCTAATTGATAATCGAGTACAGCCCACGCGAAAACTTAGTGGGGAGTACCGTCTCCATCGCAGCGAAGAGCACCGTCGCGTGATGTCGAGCATTTTCTATCACCACACCCAGCTCATTGACGCAGCTCGAGGGCTTACCGGGTTAATCCTAAATTGACGCTAATCCCCAGAAGATTTACTCGCCAACTCTCTCGTCGCGATTCATCAACTACTCGCTGCAAAAACAACATCTAACGCCTGTTCGACAACTTCCAGTCAATTTCTATGCGCTCCCCCTACTGTGGAAGTTAAGTACAGAGAAATAACTGTGACGTCGGCGACGCGTCAACGATATTAATATTGCAAGGGCGCACTTAGGTTGGGACGGATTTGTTATGAAGATCGCTGTCATCGGTGCGGGCGTTGTAGGTTTCGCCACCGGATCGGGCTTCGCCGCGACCGGAGCTGACGTAGCATTCATCGATCGCTCTCAGAGCCGCCGCGAAGCGTTGCGACGAGACGGGTGGCAGGTCGTGGATGAGGAAAGACTTCGCGATTTCCGCCCCGATATGTATCTGCTGTCGGTGCCAACGGCGACGGTCGACGACCGGTGCGATGTTTCAGCCATTAGTGACGCCTGCTCCACCATAGGAGAAGACTTGCGTTTTCGAGACGATTGGAGCACGGTGGTGGTGCGCAGTACCGTACCGCCGGGCACATCAACGAATCTGGTTCGCCCTATTCTCGAGAAGTGTTCTCGCTTGAGCGCGGGTCGCGATTTCGGCCTCGCCATGAATCCCGAGTTCTTGCGAGCGATGACGGCGAGGGAAGACTTCAGTGACCCTCGAGTGATTGTGTGGGGCGCGTATGACACGGCCAGCGATTGTGCGATGAAGGATCTCTATCGCCCATGGAAGCATGTTCCTCAAATATCCATGACTCTCGAGGAGGCCGAGGCGACAAAGTACGCGGCCAATCTCTTCAATGCCGCGAAGATTAGCTTCTTCAATGAGCTGCATACGGTGTTTGAGCGTCTCGGCATCGACTCACCACAGGCCTTTGCGGCGGCCGCCCAAGGTGCCGAAGGCATGTGGAATCCGGTCTACGGAACTCGCGGGGGGATGCCCTTTGGCGGTGAGTGCCTACCGAAAGATCTCGCAGCATTCATTGGATTCGCTGGCGAACGCGGGCTCGCAACGCCTCTGCTACAGGCGGTGGCGGACGTCAACGAACGTCTGAGCGCCATGTCGGTTGAACAGAAGTGAGCCCCCAGCGAAAGTGGCGACAGATCACTGTTGTAGTTGTCCTGGCGATGGCTCTCGTCATCCGTCCAGTCGGCGGTCGCGCCATTGTGGTGGCGGACGCAGCGTCATCGGGCGCCAGTCCCTCTGGGTGGGTCGTCGAGCCGTCGCCGTCTGTGGGCGCCTACCACAACGAATTAAAGGCCGTGGCCTTTGCTGGTGCCAGTCAGTTCGCAGTTGGTGACTACTACAGCGGAGTGGCGGACCAGACCTTGGTGGAGCAATCGCTAGGTGGAGCGTGGCGTGTCGTCCCTTCACCAAACGCCTCAGCGAATCACAATGAGCTGGACGCCGTCTCGGGAACCTCCGCGAGTGATATTTGGGCAGTTGGTCGCTTTGTACCACCATCCGGCCAGGAACTGTCGCTGGCGATGCACTGGAACGGCCACCGCTGGACAATCGTCAACGTGGCGCGTCAGGGGAGTTTCCACAACGAGCTCGACGGGGTAGTGGCGCTCTCTAGTAAAAACGCTTGGGCAGTTGGTCACGTCGACACGAGTCAAGTGGTCTCGGACCAGGCACTCATTGAACACTGGGACGGCGTAAAATGGAGTGCCGTGCGAGGCTCACGTTCCGTCGGTCAGCACTCGGGATTGCGGGCCATTGGATCCGCGCCGGGTGGCACTCAATTGTGGGCTGTCGGATACCAGAGCACCGGCTCATTGACGCGGACATTGATCGAGCGAAGAGTAGGTGCCACTTGGTCGGTGGTGACGTCGCCAAACATTGGTCCATTGACCAATGACCTCTTCGGGGTAACCGTCGTCTCAGTGAGAGATGCGTGGGCGGTAGGGCAATACTTCGTGGGGACCGTAGCCCACGCGCTGGTCGAACACTGGAACGGGGTTCGCTGGTCAATCGCGTCAACTCCCCCGATCCCTTCGCACCATTACGTACTTGGCGGCGTCGCCTCCTCCGCTACCGGACGGTCAATCGCGGTGGGCGACTACTTCGCTGGTCAGGCCGACCTGACCATGGTCCTCGTCCAGTCGGGAGGGCATTGGGTAATCGAGAAAAGTCCGAACGCTAGCGCGGGTCACAATGCGCTGCAGGGTGTCGCGGGATCGCCAAGACATGGATTCGTCGCTGTCGGGCTCTTTTATAACGGGCTGACGGATCGCACCCTAATAGAGCGGTGCCAATGCTGAGTGGCGACGCGAAGGTTGCACGCCATCGAAGTGCGACGAAGAGTGAACTGGCTGTCGGCGTGAACGGTAGCCAACACGATTGTGCCGTCACGGACTGTAGCCACTCGAGCCTCACCATCTGGGTGAAGTGGTCCGCCACAACCACCTGGAATTTGGGTTCTTGGCGTGCCGACCTCAACGGTGCTTTGGTCGAATTGCCCACTAATGCTTGGGTGGACACGTCGCGCCTTAATCGCGCGGCGGATCGCGCACTTATTGCACTCCAAAAGGGCCAGCACCGGTCGGTTACGACGTTAGCGAGAGCGCAATTGTGGATTTGTGAGACGCCCGAAGTGAGCGCTACGGCAGTGAGTGCTACGGCGCCCATCTCGAGAGCGATTGACGAACGCGAACGCCTTAGCTCGCCCAATGACACACTCGCCAATTTATTGGTCGAGCGATCGCAGTCGGTAGGGTCAAGGGTCGAGTGCTCGATCCACCACGAATCTATTTCGCGCGTCTCAGCCTCGCCAGAATCGCGAGCCTTCGAAACAGGTACGAGCGACTTGGGCACGCATGATCGCACGCTGGTGGAATCGTGCTCCACGAATTGATTTTGTTCACTGCACTGTCGAGCAAAAAGTGATGAGCCAAATCAGAAAACACGCACGCCGGCTCTCGCCTGCGGTAATCGCCTCTCTCGTGCTGTGGAGCGCCATTCTTGCGGGATCATCCGTACTGGTAGCGCGCCACTGGTTCGGTGCGTCAAGCGTCTCGCATTTACGTAGCGCTGTTGTCACGTTCAGTCACATCTATCCTCCCGATCCCTACCCCTTCGAGCGTCCACCGGTCGGCACCGCCTCACCCAATGTCCCCGCGCAAGGCAGAATCCACACTGGCACGACCGTGACCTCGATTTCGGCGCTGGCTGCCGCCGTCCCGACTGGCTACCTCGTCCAAAAGGCGCCGGGTGTCTGGCGACTGCAACACCCAATCGAACTCGGCGCCGGCACGCACGTGACCCTCTCCGATCACCTCCTGTTACAGATCGCACCAAATGCCTTCGTCCTGGCTCAGCGTGGCGCTGTGTTGTGGCTACGCGGCATCTCGATCATGGCGATTGACGAAACCGGACGGCCCGCCATGTCACCTGGCATCCATCGAGGCTTCCTCGACGCCAGGAGCGGAGCCGTCCTTACTCTCGTGAACGACAAGTTCAACAACCTCGGTTACCTCGGAGACCAAACCTACGGCGTGACAATGGACGGGGCGTCGCCGCGCTCATCCATGATTGACTGCACCGTAGTCCACGACTTCTTCGGCGTCTACCTCGGACGAATGTCCGGTGGTCTGGTCCAAGGCAGTCGGTTCGTCGACAGCGTTATCTACGGTATTGACCCTCATACTTTCGACTCGCACCTGCGCATCCTCAACAACACCGTCACCGGCTCGGGTGTTCATGGCATCGTCATCGCCGAACATGTGTCGAAGAGTCTGATCGCTGGCAATGTCGTAACGACGAGCCGGAACCACGGGATCGTCGTGTATCAATTCTCGAACTCAAATACCATCCGTGACAATCAAATCCGTGGCGTGTTTGACGGCATCGTGATTGTCAACTCCTCGAACAATATTGTGAGTCACAATGTCATAGGACCGACGACGCGATTCGGACTTCGCGTCTCGGGCACTTCGATGGGAAACGTATTTCGCGACAACTCCTTCTCGCACGGCCTTGTTGGTGCCTATCTGTACCAAGGCGCGACGGGAAATAGCTTCATTGGTAACTTCTTTCGCCACGAGTATGAGAATGTTCGATTTCGCTCGGACGCCAAAGGTAATTTGATTGCTCCAACGCCTGGGCGCAGTGAACTATGACGAGCGATGAGACGAGCACTGCCACCGCACCCGGCGGTGAGGTCCGGCCAGGCTCAGTGGACCCTGAATCGGCGCCACGGGTCGCGCCACCTTTCCCACACGGCTTGCGACGCGTGGCGCGTGTCTCGGTACCCATCACCTTTGTTGCCGTGTTCCTCACTGCACTCACCCTGGCCATCCCGGTCTTCCGGCTCAATCGGCCCGCGTTCAGTCATCACTACGCATCGGTACCAGTCGTTGCGAGCGAACTCGCAACGGGCAACCCGATGTCTCCGGTACCTTCTACGAATGTCTTGACCAACTTCACAATCTCCACGCCAGCCCTGTTCCTACAGGCGCTTCCTCCCACCGCAGTCGCGGGGACTGGCGCAGCGCTGACCCTGTTGCAGCCAGTAGTCGTGGCGTCGGGCGCGCGCTTAAATCTGAGCGGCCCCGGCTCATTGACAATGGCGCCCGGGAGCTACCTCGAGGTTGCCTCCGGGGGTGTCGTGCGGATTAGTGACATGACGATCTCGGGCGGGGCATCGAGCGTGAATCGCGGCTTCGTCCTCGCAGTGGGCGGACTACTCATCTTGCGCGGTGACCACGTGGTCGGTCTTGGTCGACGGGCCACTCTCACCGAAGGCATCTCGTTTTATCACGCGGCTCGCGGTTCGGGGGTCTTTGACTGTCGTATTGAGGATAATTTCACCGGGGTGTACGCGACCGCCACGAAGGGCCTAGTCCTAGTGGGTAATCGGATAGTGAATGCCGTAATGGATGGCATTGTCTTTCGTGGAGCGGTGGACAATGCGAGCGTGATTGACAATGTCGTGGTGGCGAGCGGACTCGACGGCATTGTCTTGTCGGGCGACGTTCTCGAGGCTCGGATTGTTCGCAACAGACTCGAATCGGTGGTTCGTTACGGGCTCTTGCTGTACGACGTCGTTGGCTCCAACACTATTGAGGGCAATCGAGTAACAGGCTCCTTCGATGGCATCGTCCTTAATGCCACGTCCCATTCGACCATCGCTGACAACGTCATTTCTCGAGCCGCACGCTTTGGGCTCAGACTCTCGGGCCCCTCGGCCAACAACCTCATAGCAAACTGCAACTTCACCTCGAATGACGTTGGCGTCTATATGGCTACTGGGGCTCACGCCAACCGCGTACTCAATAACCGATTCTCCGGCAACGCAGAGAACGTGCGACTACGCCGGTCAGCCGCCGGCAATGTCGTCGTGCCCGTACCACTGCGCAGTGAGCTGAGGAGTGCGTAGTCGTGTTGGGCCTGTTCAACTTTTCGCCGCTGTCGCTCGCGTCAGTATCCTTTATCGGACTTGTCTCTTGGGGCGTTTGGCTGACACGACAATTCCTCGGTTCGCTCTATCGTCCCGCCATGAACAGCCACCGCGAGTCAGCGTCGCTTGTCGTACCGGTTTACCGCGAGGACCCGGACGTCCTCGAGGCGTGTCTGATTTCGTGGCTTCGTAATGGTCCAGACGAGATCGTCATCGTGATCGACCAGAGTGAGGATGAGATCATTGCTCGCGCGAAACGATGGTCACGTGACGACACTCGAATCCGGACTCTGGTCGCCGAAAAAAGGGGGAAACGCCACGCGTTAGTTCTGGGCGTTATGGCGGCGACCAGCGACGTCGTGGTGCTAACCGACTCCGACACGATCTGGGAAGGTGAATTCCTCTCAAACCTTCTCATGGGGTTTGCCGATCCGGACGTCGGTGGAGTTGGGTGCCGTCAAAACGTGTTCCAACCGGGTGGGTCGCTCTGGCGACACGTGGCCGATTGGATGCTCGACGTGAGATTCCTTCACTTCCTGCCAGCTGTCGCACGACGCGGTTCGATTCCCTGCATCTCTGGGCGTACTGCGGCCTACCGGCGAGAAATCATACTGACGTTGCTTGACGAGCTCGAGCACGAGACGTTCTTTGGACGGCCCTGCATCTCAGGCGACGACGGACGCCTGACGTGGCTCATCCTGCGAGAGGGCTGGAAGGCGGGGTACCAGAGTTCCGCTCGCGCGCTGACTGTCTTTCCCAATACGTTCACGGGCTTCGTCCAACAGCGTGTGCGTTGGAGTCGCAATAGCTATCGCTGTTATCTGCGCGCTATCGGTCGAGGCTGGCTGTGGCGTCAACCGGTCATCACGTCGGTCAGTGTGCTGCAAAACCTGCTCGGGCCATTCGCGTTGATTCTCGTGTCCTCGCTTCTCATCGTGTCGCTGGTGCAACATCGGTGGGCCGTCGCGTCACTGACAGCACTCTGGCTCCTATTTGGGCGCAGTGTGAAAGGGATCGGTCACCTCGTGCGTGAACCGAAAGCTCTGTTATTCCTGCCCTTGATCACATTGATCTTCATCGTCGTCATGATTCCGATCAAGGTCTACGCCTTCTTTACGATGAACCGACAGGGTTGGATCACGAGAACGTCCGAGGGTGGGGTCGCCGAGGGACAAGGAAGTACAACAATGATTCTTCCACCAAGCAACCTCTGAGGCGTCGCAAATGGGGTC
>JAYVNV010000117.1:0-12406 GCA_043758265.1 Acidimicrobiaceae bacterium | reverse complement strand
ATCAACGGTTCTTCTTCATCGCGCTGTCGCTCACCGCGTCACTGGCGACTGCTTTCGCCTACGGTTTCGGGGGCGTGGCCGCGCTGCACGGCACGCTTCTCGTGGGTACCGTTGTCGCCTTGACGGCGTACCTCGGCCGGCTCTACGGACCACTCACGTCGCTGTCGAACCTCAACATCGACTACATGTCGGCCATGGTCAGCTTTGAACGACTCTTCGAAGTGCTCGACCTCGAACCAATGATTAAGGAGAGCCCGAAGGCCATCGCGCTACCCGACGGACCGGCGCGGTTGGTCTTTGATCACGTCGACTTTTCCTACCCTGGCGCCAAGGAGGTCTCCCTGGCCTCGTTGGAGGCAGTCGCACGACTTGACGACACGCCGCGCACTGACGTGCTGCACGATGTGTCATTCAGCGTCGAGCCGGGCTCGATGACGGCGCTCGTTGGTCACAGCGGGTCGGGTAAGACGACGATTTCAATGCTGGTGTCGCGTCTCTACGACGTCGACCGCGGCTCCATCACGCTTAACGGCGTCGATGTGCGCGACGCGACGACAACGTCACTCAACGCGATGGTCGGTGTCGTAACGCAGGACCCGCACCTCTTTCATGATTCTCTTCGGGCCAACCTCCTCTTCGCCAAGCCCGACGCTACGTCGTCCGAGGTGGAAGGCGCGTTGCGCTCCGCGCAGATCTGGGATCTCGTCGAGTCACTGCCACTGGGTCTCGAAACGGTAGTCGGCGAGCGCGGGTACCGGCTCTCGGGTGGCGAAAAGCAGCGCGTCGCACTCGCGCGCCTCTTGTTGAAGGCACCGCGCATGGTCGTGCTCGATGAGGCAACGGCGCACCTGGACGCCGAAAGCGAGGCCGCGGTGCAGCGCGCGCTCGACGAAACGATGGCGACGCGGACCTCATTGGTCATCGCGCACCGTCTCTCGACCATTCGAAACGCCGATCAGATTCTCGTCGTGGAGAACGGTGCCATCATCCAACGCGGCACTCACGCGGAGCTCTTCGTCGAGGGTGGCGTCTACCGAGACCTCTACGAGACTCAGTTCGCTCAACAAGAGCGCTAGCCCATAGCGTGAAATCCACCGTCCACGTGAATCACGGAGGCGGTGGTGCCACGCAGCAACGGCGAGAGCATGGCAACAGCGGTGTCGGCGACGGCGCTCGAGTCGTAGACGTCCCAGCCCAGCGGCGCTCGATCGTTCCACGTGTCCTCGAAGAGCGAAAAGCCGGGGATTGACTTGGCGGCGACGGTGCGAATTGGTCCGGCCGCGAGCATGTTGACCCTTATCTTGTCGGGACCCACTTCGCGCGCCAGGTAGCGACCGAGCGATTCGAGGCCGGCCTTCATCACGCCCATCCAGTCGTACATCGGGTAGGCGCGGGTACCGTCGAAGTCGAGCGCCAGAACTGACGCGCCACCGAGTGCCTCGCTACGTTGTAGCAGCGGCCGCAGGGCGCCCACGAGGGCCGCCAACGAATAGGTCGAAACCTGCATCGCGACCGATACGTCCTCGTAGGGTGCGGCGAACATTCCACTGCCGAGGCAACTCTGGGGTGCGAAACCAATGGCGTGCACGAGCCCGTCGAGGCGACCGAAACGCTGTTCCAATTCAGTCGCGGCGGCGGAGATCTGCTCGGGTTTGGTGACGTCGAGTTCGATGATCTCGCCAATGTCGCCGAGCTTGCGCGCGGTGCGACGCGTCAGTGACGTGCCGCGCCCAGCACCCGATAGGGCAATCGTCGCGCCCTCCTCAAGGGCTCTGCGAGCGATGCCGAAGGCGAGTGAGTCGTCAGTGAGGACCCCGGTGACAAGAATTCGGTGATCATCGAGTAGTCCCATGTTGTTAGCGTACTGGCCAACATCTATTTGACAGGAACGACGATGACGACAGTTGGTATTTTGGGCGGCACCGGACCGGCCGGACGTGGCGTAGCGATTCGCTTGGCGGGCGCGGGCTACGCAATCGTGCTTGGTTCGCGTGACGCCGACCGAGCAACTCAAATTGCGAGCACGCTCGTGCCCCGTGGCGAGGGCACAATCGAGGGCGGAACCAACTCGGAGGCCGCCGAGTGCGAACTCGTCGTCATCGCCACGCCGTGGGACTCGGCCGTTACCACCGTTAGTGCGCTGCGGCAGCTCCTTCGGGGCAAGGTCGTCATCTCGATGGTGAACGCGTTGGCACGCGAGGGTCGTGAGATGACGCCCCTCTACCCCCCTCGAGGCTCGATGGCCGCCCAGTTAGCCCACGCCCTTCCCGAGAGCATCCTCGTTGGCGCCTTCCACCATCTCCCGGCGGCGCAGATGGAGGACCTCGACTCCGGACTCGACGCCGACGTGCTCATTTTCGCCGACGACGACGACGCGCGTCGCAAGGTCTGCGACCTCGTCGATCACATGGCGGGGCTGCGTGGCATCGTGGCCGGCTCCATGTCGCTCGCCAGTGCAATCGAGGCCTTCACTGCGGTGTGTGTCTCGGTCAACATCCGTCATAAGGCGCACAGCTACGTAAAGCTGTCGGGGCTCTAAGCGTCATGCACCTTTACGACACCGCACGTCAGGGCGTCTTTACCCTAGAGGCCGGTCCGGTCGTGACGATGTACAGCTGTGGCATCACGCCCTACGACGCGGCGCACCTCGGCCACGCCTTCGTCTACCTCACCTTCGACGTGCTCCAGCGACGGCTACGAGACGCCGGCCACGAGACGCGCTGTGTGCGAAACGTCACCGACGTCGACGACGACATGCTGCGCAAGGCGCGCGAACTCGGCGTCAATTACCTTGATCTGGCCGCCCAGGAGATGGCGAAGTTCGAGCGCGACATGGCGTTGATCAACCTGTTGCCGGTGTACTCCGAGCCGCGCGCCACCGGGGCAATCCCCGAGATACTGACCTTGATTGGTCAGACCTTCGACCAGGGCCTCGCCTACGAGGTCGATGGCTGGGTCTATTTCGAGGTCTCGAAGTTTCCCCGCTTCGGCCAAGTGAGTCACGAGAGTCGTGGCGTGATGCTAGAGCTGGCGGCGCTTCACGGCGGCAACCCCGACGATGCGAGGAAGCGCGAACCCCTCGACTTCGTCTTGTGGCAGC
Organism: Acidimicrobiaceae bacterium; assembly: GCA_043758265.1. GTDB lineage: Bacteria > Actinomycetota > Acidimicrobiia > Acidimicrobiales > RAAP-2 > RAAP-2. Next base: position 9,306 of record JAYVNV010000117.1, on the reverse strand, counting down.
CCTCACTCGAGGACGAACCGGCGTGGGAGTCGCGCTGGGGCCCGGGCAGACCGGGCTGGCACGTCGAGTGTTCAGCCATTGCGTTGCGCGACCTCGGCACCACGGTTGACGTCCACGGTGGGGGACGGGACCTCGCCTTTCCGCACCACGAGTGCGAGGCCGCACAGAGCGAGTCCGTCACGGGGGCCGCGTTCGTCAAGCACTGGATGCACACCGGCCTCGTTGGACTGGACGGAACCAAGATGTCAAAGTCGCTCGGGAACCTGCTCTTCGTAGTTGAGCTCGCCGAGCGGTCCGAACCGGCGGCGGTGCGACTGGCGCTCCTCGACCACCACTACCGCGAGGACTGGGAGTGGCGCGACGAGCTGCTCGCCATCGCGCAGGCGCGCCTCGCGACGTGGCGCTCGACGCTGAGCAACTCTCGACCCAACTCGGTCCTCGACGAAGTGCGCGCGGCCCTCGATAACGACCTCGACAGTCCCGGCGCACTCGGCGCGCTCGACGACGCGGCGCACGCCGGCTTCAACGTAGCTCAGAGTGCGCGATTGCTCGGTATTAACCTGTAGTGAAAGAAAGGCCACGATGTCCGACATCGAAGTTCAACTGCCCGACGGCAGCGCTCGCGCTCTGCCCGAGGGAGCAACAGCTCTCGACCTCGCCAGCTCGATAGGCCGGCGCTTAGCCAAGGACGCATTGGCCGCGACCGTGAACGGGGTACTCACGGACCTCTCGACGCCACTGAGCAACGGAGCCACGGTATCGATAGTGACCCCAACCAGCGACGACGGCCGCGAGGTCATTCGACACTCTTCGGCGCACGTGCTCGCCCAAGCGGTGACGAGGCTTTGGCCCGGGGCGCACTACGCGATCGGTCCGGCGATCAGCGACGGCTTCTACTACGACTTCGAACTGCCCGGTGGCGCCCACTTCTCTGACGACGACCTCGAGCGCATCGAGGCCGAGATGCGAAGCATCATCCTCGAAGACCAGCCCTTCGCGCGGTCCGAGCACTCCTTTGACGAGGGACTCGCACTCTTTAAGGACCAGCCCTTCAAGGTGGAGATCATCAACGCCGTGCGCGACGGCGCCTCGATTGAGGACCTCGCCGAGGTCGAGAGCACGTTGATCGTGTCGACCTACTCGAACAGCGAGTCGTTCACGGACCTCTGTCGCGGACCCCACGTTCCTTCGACCGCTCGCCTGGGCCATTTTCGCCTCACGCGCGTCGCGGGCGCCTACTGGCGCGGCGACGAGAAGCGACCACAGCTGCAGCGCATCTACGGCACGGCCTGGGAGAGCGACGCCGCGCTCGCGGCGCACCTCGAGATGCTCGTCGAGGCCGAGAAGCGCGACCATCGTCGACTCGGTCAGGAGCTGGATCTCTTCTCCTTCCCGAGCGAGATTGGGCCGGGTCTGGCGGTTTTTCACCCCAAGGGCGGCACGATGCGTCGCATCATGGAGGACTACTCACGCCTCCGACACGTCGAAGGTGGCTACGAGTTCGTCAACTCGCCCCACATTGCCAAGGAGGATCTTTTCCAGACCTCGGGCCACCTTCAGTGGTTCGCTGACGGTATGTACCCGCCAATGGAACTGGATGGTGGCCAGCGTTACTACCTGAAGCCGATGAACTGCCCGTTTCACGTCCTGATCTTCAAATCGCGCCAGCGCAGCTACCGTGAGTTGCCGCTTCGGTTCTTTGAGTTCGGCTCCGTCTATCGCTACGAGAAATCGGGCGTCGTGCACGGACTGACGCGCGTGCGCGGCATGACCCAAGACGACGCACACATCTTTTGCACCCGTGAACAGATGGCCGATGAGTTGGCGAGCCTCCTCAAGTTCGTGCTCGATCTGCTGCGCGACTTCGGGCTCAACGAGTTCTACCTTGAACTCTCGACCCGTCCCGATGGCAAGGCCGTCGGGACTGACGAGGAGTGGCGCGAGGCCGAGTCGACGCTGGCGAGCGTTGCCAACGACGCGGGCCTCGAACTGGTAATGGACCCCGGCGGCGGCGCCTTCTATGGTCCCAAGATCTCCGTGCAGGCCCGCGACGCAATCGGTCGCACGCACCAGATGTCGACGATTCAATTGGACTTCCAGACGCCCCAGCGCTTCGAGGCGAGCTACGTCGCCTCCGACAACAGTCGCACTCGGCCAATCATGATCCACCGCGCGCTCTTTGGATCGGTCGAGCGGTTCATGGCGGTCCTGATCGAGCACTACGCCGGCAACATGCCGACCTGGCTCAGCCCGGAGCAGGTGCGGGTGCTAGGGGTGCGTGATGACCACGACGCCTACGCGAACTATGTTGCGAGCGCTTTGCGTCTCGACCACGTGCGCGTGGCGGTCGAGGCCGCCACCGAGCCGCTCGGAGCCCGGATCCGAAAGGCCAAGCTCGAGAAGATTCCCTATATCCTCGTTGTTGGTGACGACGACGTCGAGAAGGGGACCCTCGGCGTAAACGCGCGCGGCTCCAACGACCCCGAACGCGGCGTGAACCTCGCTGAGTTCAGTGCGCGCCTCCTAGAGGAGATCTCTGTGCACGCGTCGCCCGAGGACCAGTAGTGCCCCTCGAACGGTTCTCAGCGGCCTGGCGCGAGGACTACGTCTCGAGCGTGAGCGCCGGCGAGGGAGCCCGTGAGGAGTACGGGTGCGTCTTTTGCGCGTTGGTCGACGCCACCGTCGACGAGGACAGTGGCGTGGTGGCGCGCAGCGAACGCAGCTTCGTGGTCCTGAACGCCTTTCCTTACGGCTCGGGCCACCTGCTCGTCCTGCCGCGACGTCACGTGGCGATGCTGGGTGAGCTGAGCGACGCGGAGTACGAAGACTTCTTCTGGATGCTGCGCTCGACGGTTGCCGCCGTCGAGAAGGCGTACGGGCCTGACGGAATGAACGTGGGAATGAACCTCGGACAAGCGGCCGGGGCCGGCCTCCCGAAGCACCTGCACGGCCACGTCTTGCCTCGATGGAGCGGCGACACGAACTTCATGACGACGATTGGCGAAACACGGGTTTTGCCTGAATCACTGCAATCAACGTGGCAAAAGGTCCACGCCGCCTTCTAGTTCGATCGAATCGATACATCGCCGGTAGGCTTTGCGTGAAGATCCGGAGGATCGATGCTCGACGGAAACTTTAGGAAGTCGGTAGAGACGGTAACGCTGCCGACTGGTCGCTGGTTGGTGCGGATTGGATTCACCGCGGACGTGTTGACGGGCTCGGGCCTCGTGTTCTCCTGCGGCACGGCCATCATGATTGCGACGGGTCACCACTGGATCGCCGTGGCGCTGCTTACCTTGACTGGCCTCCACGACCTTTTCGACGGACCGGTGGCCAAGGCGTCCAAGCGCGCGAGCCAGCGCGGAGCGTTCTTCGACTCGGTCGCCGACCGCCTGACCGACTCGATGCTGCTGGGCGGTGTCGCCTACTACCTGATTGGCCAGCATCGCGGCGAACTCGCTCTCTTGCCCTTCGCGATTCTCACGACGACGTACCTCATCTCGTATCAACGCTCCAAGGCCGAGAGTCTCGGCCTTGGAGCCAAGGGCGGACTGATGGAGCGCGCGGAGCGCTTGATCCTGCTCGGTGTTGGCCTGTTGGCCAAGGCGATCTTTGTTCCGGTGCTCTGGATCATGCTGTTGCTGACCGCAATGACCGCCGCCGGACGATTCTGGCGGGTTTGGCAGATCGCTGAGAGCTCCGATCCACCGACGGTGCAGGCCGGACGCATCCATCACCACAGCAGTCGGCTGCGTCGGGGGCTAAGCCGCGCGTCGCGTTCGTAGTCGTGTCCAGGCGTGCGCGCGTCGCGCTGTTCACCTCACTCGGCGCCGTGCTCGAAGCCCTGCCCGAGCGCGTCGACGTCGCATTGGCCAAGGTCATCGCGTCAATTGCGGGACGGCGTGACACGAGTGCCAAGGCGAACCTTCGCCGCAACGTCGCGCACGCGTTGCGCTCCGGCACGGAGTCGCTGGACGACGCGCTGCTCGATCACTTCGTCACCCGGGCCTTCACTAGTTACGCTCAATACTGGGCCGAGGTCGCCAAGCTGGCGGCAATTCCCCCGGCGGACGTCTTCGCGCGCTTTCGCATCGGCGAAGGGCTCGAGCACCTGTACGACGCCAAGGCGAAGGGCCTCGGCACCGTGATCGCGCTGCCCCACGTCGGCAGTTGGGAGTGGGGCGGTTCATTTCTTAACTCCCTCGGCCTCGGCATGACCGCAGTCGCCGAGGAGCTCGAGCCCCCAGAACTCTTCGCGTGGTTTAAAGAAAAACGCGAGTCACTCGGTATCCGAATTGAGCCCCTCGATGAGCACGCCGGGACTGTGCTGCTGCAGACCTTGAAGGACGGGGGAGTCGTTGGACTGCTCTGCGACCGTGATATTCAGGGCAACGGCGTCCAGGTCGAGTTCTTCGGCGAGATGGTTGCGATGCCGGGGGGCCCGGCGACGTTGGCGCTTCGCACCGGCGCCACGCTCGTGGCGGCCGCCTGCTACCAGGGGCCGGGCCGCGACCACTTCGCCGTCATCACTGCGCCAATTGGCGCCGAGCGCACAGGACGACTGCGCGACGACGTGACGCGCGTTACCCAAGCTGTGGCGCACGAACTCGAAGGACTGATTCGTCGCGCTCCCGAGCAGTGGCACGTATTGCAACCGCGATTCGAAGGTAGCTAGTGCGCGTCGCGCTGGTCTCGCCCTACGCGTTGAGCGCCTTCGGTGGTGTGCAGGAGCAAACTCTTGCCATGAGCCGCGAACTGTCGAGACGCGCGCACGTTGTCTTGATCGTCGCGCCCGGCGTGAACGACCGCACTACCTACGACACGCCGGCCGAGGTGCTGCGCTTCGGCCACGTGCTCGCGCTGCCGGCCAATGGCTCGAGGGCGCCACTCACTCTCTCGCCGTTGGCGATTCGACGGGCCTGGTTCGCGATCAATCACTTCAGGCCCGACGTCATTCACTTCCACGAGCCCTTCGCGCCGTTCATTGGGTGGGGTGCGCTTCGCATTCACGCCGCCGCGGCCGTGGGAACGTTCCATCGCGGCGGTGACGGACCGGCGCTGCGACTGACTAAGCCGTTACTCAGAGTTCTCGCTCACGATCTCGACGCCACCGCCGCGGTCAGCGCGATCGCCGCGTCGACCATCCGCAGCGCGTCGGGTCTTTCGCCCGAGGTGCTCTTCAACGGCTTCGAGATGAGTCGATTCACCTCGTCACCGCGCGAACGAGGTGACGAGGTCGTCCTTGTCACGCTGGGTCGGCTCGAGGAGCGCAAGGGGACGGCTCACGCGATTAAGGCGGTGCGCGCCCACAACGCGCGCGGTGGCGAACCGTGGCGACTCGTGGTTCTCGGCGACGGTCCCCAACGTCACACCCTCGAAGCACTGGCCGCCCACGACGCGATGGTCGTCTTCGCCGGCGCCGTGAGTGACGAGCACAAGCGCGGGTGGCTGCGCCGCGCGAACGCCTTGCTTGCGCCGGCGCTGAGTGGTGAGAGCTTCGGGCTGATTCTGTTGGAGGCGATGGCGAGTGAGACGACCGTGGTCGCGAGCGACATCGACGGCTACCGTGAGGCGTCGGGCGGCCACGCGACGCTCTTTACACCCGGTGACGAGTTGGCGCTCGAAGAGGCCATCGAAGCCGCGCTCGCGAATGAGACGCCGGCGCGGATTTCATCCGCCTCGGCGCACGCGGCGTCGTGGTCGATGTCGGCGCTGATGGATAGGTACGAGGTGCTCTACGCGAAAGCGCGCAAGCATTTTGAGGCGGCGAGGTAGCCTAGGACGTGGCAACAAAACAGCGAACGCGCTCTCGTCGGTCGAGTGAATCCCGTGACCGTACTGCGCCCTACGTGGCGCCGGTGCTCGACCCGACGTGGCAGAACCCGTATTCACCCTCGACCGAGGAAAAGCACGCCAATCAGCGCGCCGTGCGCTCGTTCGCGCTTCGTAAGAAGTTGCCCCAGACCATTATCGTGGCCGCCGTCGTGGCCGCGCTGTTGATCGGCGTTGTCGTCGCGGCGTGGCTCGCAATTGTCGCCGTCGCGGTCGCTGCGCTCTACATCTGGGACCTTCGCCGTGCGCTGGCGCGTTACGAGCGCCGCGGCCTCTTGCTCGGCGCTCTCGTCCAGGACCAGTTTCGCGTCGGCGGCACTGACACTGATCGCCTTCGACTCTCAACGGTGCTCGACCGACTGGCGGCGACCTTCGGCGTTGACGCCGTGACAAGCACGATCGTGAGCGATGCCGGTTATAACGCGGCGTTGGTGCCGAGCGGATCGACGCTGACCTTCTTCGTTACCAACTCGTTGATGCGCGACTTCGAGTTGATTGAGCTCGAGGGGGTCGTGGCGCACTGCCTGGCGCGCCATCGCCTCGGCCTCTTGGCGCGAGAGAGTGTCGCCGCCGTGGCGAACCTGAGCGACGAGGGCCGTCACACGTTGGCCGGAGTGGGCATGGCCTATCGCGCGGACGAGGTCGCCGCCGCCGCTATCCGCTACCCGCTGGGACTGGCCGGAGCGCTTCGCAAGTGCGCCCACCAGATTGTTCCCGCTGACTCATTCTTCGCGTCGGTTTCGTACGGGAAGTGGCGTTGGGTCTGGTTCGACATCTGGAGCGACCGACGTGACGCCGATCTGGGCGACCTCGACGACGTGGAACTGCGTGCTCGCGCGCTGGAGGAATGGTAGGCGTCGGCAGTTAGTCTGGGGGAATGAGTTCTCCACACGACACTTCAACCATCGGATCAGCGCTCGTTAAGCGCGGCCTAGCCGACATGCTTCGCGGCGGCGTCATTATGGACGTCGTCAACCCCGAACAGGCGAGGATTGCTGAAGACGCCGGGGCCGTCGCCGTGATGGCGCTCGAGCGGGTGCCGTCAGACATCCGCCGCGACGGTGGCGTTGCTCGGATGAGCGATCCGCAGATGATCACTGAGATACAAGGCGCCGTCACGATCCCGGTCATGGCCAAGGCCCGCATTGGCCACTTCGCCGAAGCTCAGATCCTCGAAGCACTCGACGTCGACTACATCGACGAGTCCGAGGTCCTGACCCCGGCCGACGAGGAGAACCACATCGACAAGTGGGACTTCACCGTTCCCTTCGTCTGTGGCGCGACCAACCTCGGAGAGGCGCTTCGACGAATCGCGGAGGGCGCCTGCTTGATCCGGTCGAAGGGCGAGGCCGGAACTGGCAACGTCGTTGAGGCCGTGCGGCACCTGCGCACAATTAACAAGCAGTTGCGTCGTCTACGAAGCGCCGACACGTCGGAACTCTTCGCCCTCGCAAAGGAGCTCGGCGCCCCGCTCGCCCTGGTGCAAGAAGTGGCGTCGACTGGCCAGCTACCGGTGCCGCTCTTCTGCGCCGGGGGCATCTCCACGCCGGCCGACGCGTCGCTCGTCCTGCAACTTGGCGCCGAAGCGGTCTTCGTCGGATCGGGCATCTTTAAAAGCGACGACCCGGTGCGCATGGCGTTGGCAATCGTCGAAGCGACGACCCACTTTCGTGACAGCCACGTCGTGGCGAAGGTCTCGACGGGCCTGGGCGCAGCGATGAAGGGCATTGAGACCGCGTCGTTGGAGCAGCGTCTCGCCGAGCGCGGCTGGTAGTCGTGCCCCGCGTTGGCGTACTCGCCCTCCAGGGCGACGTGCGCGAACACACTGTGATGCTCGAGCGGGTCGGCGCCTCAGTCGTTCACGTTCGAACGGCCGAGCAACTAGAAGGACTTGACGCGCTCGTGATGCCGGGCGGTGAGTCGACGACAATCGCGCACCTGTTGACGACTTCAGGCATTCGACCGGTCCTCGAAAAAGAGTTGGCCAATGGTCTAAGCGTCTTTGGCGGTTGCGCCGGACTGATTTTGTTGAGCAGCACAATCCTCGACGGGCGCAGTGACCAATGGAGCTTCGATCTCCTACCGGTTAGCGTGCGTCGAAATGGCTACGGGCGACAGATCTCGAGTTTCGAAGCGTCGGTCAACGTGCGTGGCGTCGGTGAAGTGCCGGGCGTCTTCATCCGCGCGCCCAAGATTGAGCACTGGGATGAGGAGCTCGAGGTGCTCGCGACCCACGACCACGGCGATGGAGAACACCCGGTGCTCGTGCGACGGGGCCCCGTGTGGGGCTGCTCGTTCCACCCCGAACTGACGAACGATGACCGTGTCCACCGACTCTTCGTCGACTCGCTGTAACTCGGATAGAGTGATTTAGCCCAAAACTGGGCGGGAGGAATCATGTCCGGCCATTCGAAGTGGGCGACCACCAAACACCGCAAGGGCGCGAAGGACTCCGCTCGCGCCAAGGTCTTCGCGAAGCTCATTCGCCAGGTCGAGGTGGCCGCGCGCGAGGGCGGTAGCGACACCACTACGAACGCCGCGCTGCGCACGATGTACCAAAAGGCCCGTGAGTCCTCCGTGCCCCTCGACACCATCGAACGCGCCATCAAGCGTGGCACCGGCGAACTCGAAGGCGTGCGCTACGAGGCCATCAGCTACGAGGGCTACGGTCCCGACGGCGTCGCGATGATTGTCGAGACCCTGACCGACAACCGCAATCGCACGAGTGCCGAGATCAAGCACGTCTTCGCGCGAAACGGCGGCACAATCGCCGAGCCGGGGGCCGTCTCGTGGCAGTTCGATCGCAAGGGCCTCATTGAGGTTGAGGGCCCACTCGACGAGGACCAGCTACTCGAGTGGGTGATGGAGGCCGGGGGAGAGAACTTCGAAGCGAATGGCGTCAACTTCATCATCACGACCGAGCCGCACGACGTCGGTACCGTGCGCGACGCGCTCGAGGACAAGGGCGTGAAGGTGCTGAGCGTTGAGTTGACCCTGGTGCCCCAGAACACCATCCCCGTCGACTCAGAGTCCGAGGCGAAGAAGATCCTGCGCCTGATGGACGCCATCGACGACCACGATGACGTCCAGAATGTATTTTCGAACTTCGATATCTCTGACGAGATCATGGCCGCTTACGAGGGCTAAAACCCTTTTCTGAGTGGATGGCGGCGTTAGTATCGAACATATGTTCGTACTAGGCATTGACCCCGGACTGACCCGGTGCGGCTTCGGCCTGGTCGAGGGATCGTTCCTCGGCGTGGAGAGATTTCGCGCTGTTCGAGCCGGCACCATCGAGACCGACCACGAGACGCCAGTCGAAGAACGCCTCGGTCAGGTGCTGGTCGAGCTTCGCTCGCTCTTAGAAGAGACCACCCCCGACGCCGTGGTCGTCGAACGGGTCTTTTATCAGCGGAACGCCAAAACGGCGATCCCCGTGGCGCAGGCGAGCGGCGTCGCCGTTGCGCTCGCCGC
>JAYVNV010000116.1:0-4133 GCA_043758265.1 Acidimicrobiaceae bacterium | reverse complement strand
CGCGACTCACGTCGCGGCGGTCATTGTCGACTTCCACGCCGGAGCGGCCCTCGACAACTGCGTCGGCTCGCTGCACGCCAACGGCGTCACCGACATCGTGGTCGTGGAGAATGGGGAGGAGGGTTCAACGCTGCCGTCGCTCTCGGGTCAGCACGTCGTGCTCGTCGTGCCACGCCTCAACCTCGGCTACGGGCGCGGAGTGAACCGTGGCGCCGCGGCCGCGCCGCGCCGGCCGTACCTGCTCGTCTCCAATCCCGACGTTGTCGTGCACGAGAACGCCGTCGCCGCGTTGGTAAAGTTCCTCGACGAGAATCCCACGATCGCCATCGTCGGACCCGAGATTGTGCGCGTTGACGGCTCAATCTACCCCTCGCAGCGCGTCTTCCCGAACATCTGGCTGGCCGGCCTGCACGCATTGCTGGCACCGCTTTGGCCAGGTAATCCCGCCACGCGGCGCTATCGCTCGCCGCGCGGTGACGGATCGGTCGACTGGGTGTCGGGCGCATTCTTCCTAATCCGACGTGACGTGTTCGAGGCGGTTGGCGGCTTTGACGAGCGCTACTTCATGTTCGCCGAGGACATGGCGCTCTGCTGGCAGGTTCGGGCGCACGGTCACGGCGTCGCGGCAACGCCCGAGGCGCTGGTCACCCACCTCGAGGGCGTGTCGCGGGCCAGGGTCTCCAAGGAGATGCTGATTGCTCACCACCGAAGCGCCATGCGCTTCGAATGGCAGACGGCGAGCGGGGGGCGACGGGTCCTCGCCCCACTGGCCTCGCTGGTGCTCGGACTACGCCTCTGTGTGGTGCTGCTGATCCGCCCCACGAGGCGAGCGCCGACGACCTAGAGTGATCCTCGGGGCTGCGAGTGGTTCTGTGGTTGAAAGTCGAAGCCAGTCGCGGGCGAAACGACCCACGTAAGGCGCCTTATTGACGCTGAGCATGGCGCGGTTTAGAAGTAAGTCCTGCCTCGCGCCGACCATCCTGGCCGACGCGAGAGCCGGTGAAGTGTGTGGAAGTATCGTCGGAGAGCCCCGTGCTGCCGGCGATTCACACGGACACCGCCGCAGGCAGGTGTGGGGTCAAAGACCAGGTCAGCACTCGCAGCCCTTACTGAAGTTCGACCTCTGACCGGTAGGATGTTCGAGGACATGAGTGTATTTAGCAAGATTCTTAAGGCCGGTGAGGGCAAGCGAGTTCGCCAACTCGCCGAACTCGTGCGGCCCATCAACGAGCTCGCCGACGAGATGGCGGCCCTCTCCGATGAGCAACTGAGGGCCAAAACCGACGAATTTCGCGTTCGTCTAAGCGACGGCGAGGAGCTCGACGACCTCTTGCTGGAGACCTTCGCGGTCGTTCGCGAGGCCGCGACCCGAGTCCTCGGCCAGCGCCACTACGACGTCCAGTTGATGGGTGGGATGGCCTTGCACTTCGGGTGGATTGCCGAGATGAAGACCGGTGAGGGCAAGACGCTCGTGTCGACCCTCCCGGTCTACTTGAACGCGCTGGCCGGCCAGGGCGTGCACGTCGTGACCGTCAACGACTACCTGGCGACCCGTGACGCCAACTGGATGGGCCAACTGCACCGCTTCCTCGGATTGAGCGTCGGGCGGGTTGGTCCGGACCTCACGGAGTTCGAGGAGAAGCGCGAAGCGTACGCCTGCGACATCACGTACGGCACTAATACTGAGTTTGGGTTCGATTACCTGCGCGACAACATGGCGCGCCGCAGCGAACACATGGTCCAACGTGGCCACCACTACGCGATTGTTGACGAGGTCGACTCGATCCTGATCGACGAGGCACGAACCCCCCTCATTATTTCCGGACCGGCGTCGGACGTGACCAAGCTCTACTACCAGTTTGCCTCGATCGCGCGCTCCCTCGTGCGTGACGTCGACTACGAGGTCGACGAGGAGAAGAAGACGGTCGTGCCGACCGAGGCCGGCATCGAGAAGGTCGAGCGCCAATTGGGCGTGACGAACCTCTACGACGCCGTCGCGACTAACTTCGTGCACCAGTTGGGCCAGGCACTGCGAGCGAAGGAGCTCTACCACCGCGACAAGGACTACCTCGTCGACGCGGGCGAAGTAAAGATTGTCGACGAGTTCACTGGCCGTACGCTCGATGGTCGTCGCTGGTCTGATGGCCTGCACCAGGCCGTCGAAGCGAAGGAGCGAGTTCGAATCCAAGAGGAGAACCACACCTGGGCGACCGTCACCCTGCAGAACTACTTCCGGCTCTACGAGAAGCTAGCCGGCATGACGGGTACCGCCGAGACCGAGGCCGCTGAGTTCGGCAATACCTACAAGCTCTCCGTTGTGCCGATCCCGTCGAATCAGCCACTGGTGCGACTCGACGACGCCGACCTTATTTTCAAGACCGAAGCGGCCAAGTTCGCCGCAATCGTGGATGACGTGCGCGAACGAAGTGACCTCGGCCAGCCCATCCTGCTCGGCACTGCGTCGGTCGAGAAGTCTGAGTTGCTCTCGCGCGAACTCTCGAAGGCCGGAGTGTCTCACGAGGTCCTCAACGCCAAACAGCACTTCCGTGAGGCCGAGATCGTCGCCCAGGCGGGGCGAAAGCACGCGGTCACCGTCGCCACCAACATGGCCGGTCGAGGTGTCGACGTCGTGCTGGGTGGCAACTTCGAAGGACTGGCGACGCGTGAGGCCCAGGGTCGCGGTCTCACGTCGGGCACCGAAGAGTTCGACGCCGCGTACCAGACTGCGCTGACGAATTTTCGCACGATCTGCCAATCTGAGGGAGATGAGGTGCGCCAACTAGGCGGGCTCTACGTGCTGGGCACTGAACGCCACGAGTCGCGGCGCATCGACAATCAGCTACGCGGACGGTCGGGCCGACAGGGCGACCCTGGTGAGAGTCGTTTCTATCTCTCGCTCGAGGACGAACTGCTACGGCTCTTCGCGACCGGCGCCGTCTCGTGGGTCATGGACCGCACCATGCCCGACGACCTACCCATCGAGGCGAAGATGGTCTCCAAGGCCATCGAACGGGCCCAGAACACCGTCGAAGGCAAGAACGCCGAGATTCGCAAGGACGTCCTCAAGTACGACGAGGTGATGAACCAGCAGCGAAAGGTCATCTACGGACGACGCCAGCAGGTAATCGGCGGCGAGGACATCCACGACTCGACGCTGGTGATGATCGAAGAGGTCCTCACTAACGTGGTTGACGAGAGCCTGGAGGGTGATTTCGCCGAAGGGTGGGACCTCGGTCTACTCGTCACCACACTGCTTAATTTTTACCCAACGAACCTGGACGTGGAGTCACTCTCAACCTACGAGGACCGTGACGACATCGTGGCGGTCGTCATCGACGAGGCGCTCACTCAGTACGACGAGAAATGCGAGGGTCTCCCGGGCGGCATGGACACGGGCAAGGAGATCGAGCGAGACGTCATGCTCCAGATTCTCGACCAGCGCTGGCGCGATCATCTCTCGGACATGGACTACTTGCGCGATGGCATTCACTTGCGCCAGGTCGCCCAGCAGGACCCACTCACGGCGTGGCAGAAAGAGGGCTACTTGATGTTCGAGGAGCTTCTGCGTAACGTCGACCTCGACTTCGTGCGTTTCATCACCCACGTCGAAGCGACGCCGGTGGAGGACGCGGTGGACGAAGGCCTAGAGCGGGCCGTCACCAACGCCAATGTGGTGGCCGAGGGCGCGGCCGAACTGGCGACGCACGCGGAGAAGAAGAATGCGCTGCCCAAACAGGGCGACAAAATCGGCCGCAATGAACCGTGCTGGTGCGGCTCGGGTCGGAAGTTCAAGCAGTGCCATGGCCGACCCTAGAGCCGAGAACTCGCTTCGTGAGGCCACGTCGACCCTCGAAGAGCTCGAGTCGAGGTGGCGTGCGGCGCGCGACTACCTGAAGGTTGACGCGAACCGCGAGCGTCACGACGTTCTTAGCGAAGAGGTCGCCGACCCGAACCTCTGGGATGACCAGGACCACGCCCGTGTGGTGACGACCGAACTCGGTCGCCTCACCAACGATCTCGAGGCATTTGACGAACTTCGTGGCGCCCTCGACGACAGCCTGGTCCTCGCCGAGTTCTCCCGCGAATCGCTCAACACCGGCGAGGCCGACTGGTCGCTGCTCGAGGAGCTCACT
>JAYVNV010000115.1:0-12553 GCA_043758265.1 Acidimicrobiaceae bacterium | reverse complement strand
TCGGTCGCGCCATTGCGATGGCTTTTGGCGACGCGGGTGCGCACACTGTGGTCTCAGACGTGCGAGAGGACGACGGTGTGCGGACCGCAAAAGAGATTACCGAGCGCGGCGGTTCGGCGATTGCCGTGGCGGCCGACGTGGCGGTAGTGGAGCAGGCGAGACACCTCATCGAGGTCGCCGTCACCACCTTCGGTCGACTCGACGTCCTCGTCAACAACGCGGGCGTTAGCTCCGACATGGTGCGTTTGCACGAGGTCGAACCGGCGGACTTCGACCGCGTCATTGACGTAAACCTGCGCGGCACCTTCCTTTGTTCGAAGTACGCCATTCCGCACTTCATTGCCAATCAGAAGGGTTCAATCATCAATACCTCGTCGGCGTACGGACTGGTTAGTGCCCCAAAGTGTGCGCCCTACTGCGCGTCGAAAGCAGCCATCAACCATCTGACTCGACAGATGGCCCTCGACTACGGCTCGGACGGGATTCGGGTGAACGCAATCGCTCCTGGTTACGTTGACGTTGGTCTGGGAGCTGAGGCTTCGACCATGAGCAGCGAAGAGCTTGCGATCACGACGCAAATACGTGAAAAAGCTGCCTCGCGCCAAGCGCTCGGACGTCAGGCTCAACCCTTTGAGATTGCGTCGGTGGCCCTCTTCCTCGCCTCCGAGGGCGCATCCTTCATGACGGGAGCGATTGTCAACGTTGATGGTGGCGAAACTTTGGCGTTCAACTACGGAGACGCCAGCAACTGATTACCTCGTGATGCCCCGTATGGCATGGTGTGCTGTAGGCGCACTTTTTTGAGTCGCAAGGATTTGAGGAAGGTCTCCCGTTCTCGCGGAGTTAGTTATCGCGGTTTCGACGTTCGTACGTCAGTGGTCCCTGGTCGAGAACCGACGGTCTATGTCGCACGCGAATGAGTTGCCTACGAAGAGGCGTCACGCGCACTGGCAATGGTGACCGATACTGGTTCGAGCGGGTGGTGACACGCCGCGAAGTGCTGGTCCGTAAAGGCGCGCAGGATTGGTTCTTCAATTGCGCAAATATCGCTCGAGCGCTCACAGCGCGTCCGAAAGCGACAGCCCGAGGGTGGATCGATCGCGCTCGGCAACTCACCACGGACGACGACGCCGTTTTTGGCGTGCTCGAGTTCGGGCGAGGGGAGTGGAATCGCGTCAATCAAACTAGAGGTGTAGGGGTGGATCGGGTGCTCGTAGATCATTTCGCTCGGCCCGGTCTCGACGATTTTTCCGAGGTACATGACCCCGATGGTGTCTGCGAGGTACTTGACGACCGCGAGGTCGTGGCTGATGACGATGTAAGTCAGTCCGTGCGTCTCTTGGAGGCGTTTCATCACGTTGAGGACCTGTGACCTGATTGACACGTCGAGGGCGCTGACGGGCTCATCGGCGACGACCAACTTGGGGTTGAGTGCGAGGGCCCGGGCCAGACCAATGCGCTGGCGCTGTCCACCGGAGAACTCGTGTGCGTAGCGCTCCACAGCGCTGGCGGGGAGCCCGACGTCGGCGAGGAGGCCCTGGATGATCGCATCCTGTTCGGCGCGGGTGCCGATGCCCTGAATGGCGAGGGGCTCGCGAAGAATCCGTCCGACGCGCATTCTTGGGTCCAATGAGGCGTAGGGATCCTGGAACATCAGTTGAAAGTCGCGTCGCTTAGCGCGCAGGGCCCTGCGACTGAGTTTCGTGATGTCCTCACCGTCAATCACAATGGATCCCGAGTTCGCCGACTCGAGAGCCGTTACCATTCGTCCGACGGTTGTCTTGCCGCACCCCGATTCACCCACGAGTCCGTATGTTTCACCCTTTTTCACACTGAACGAGACGTCCGAGACGGCGTGCACCTTGGCCCCGTCGCGGCGTTTGACGATGCCCTTTTTGACTGGGAACTCCTTCACGAGATTGGTTACTCGCAACAGCACCTCGGGCTCATCGCCGGCGGAGAGGGTGCCGGCCCTTCGGTGAAGGTGTGAGATGTCGAGTGGTCCGTCAATCGGGTGCCAGCAGGCGAACACGTGCGCTTGCGTGTCCCCGTCGAGCGGTGGCTCGAGGCTACGGCACTGGTCGGTGGCGCGTTGGCAGCGCGGCGCGAAGCGACAGCCAATCGGGGGATTCGTGAGATCGGGTGGCAGGCCGGGGATGCTGTGCAGACGCTGAAGGTTGTCCTGCTCGAGACGCGGTATCGACGCCAGCAACGCCTGGGAGTAGGGGTGGTGCATCTCTTCGAAGAGCGCGTCAGTCGAGGAGCCCTCCACCACCTTGCCGGCGTACATGACCATCACGCGGTCGGTCCGTCCAGCGATCACGCCCATGTCGTGCGTGATTAAGAGTACCGACATGCCGAGTTGCTGTTTGAGGTCGTCGAGCAGCTCGAGAATCTGGGCCTGAATAGTGACGTCAAGCGCGGTCGTGGGCTCGTCGGCGATGAGGAGTTTTGGGTCACAGGCGAGCGCCATGGCGATCATGACGCGCTGGCGCATCCCACCCGAGAGCTGGTGGGGGTAGTCGTTCAGACGTTCGCGTGGTCGCGGCAGGCCCACGAGTCCGAGCACCTCGGCGGCCCGTTCGAGCGCGTCGCGGCGAGTGGCGCCTCGGTGAATGCGAACCGGTTCGGCGACTTGGTCGCCAATGGTCATTGTCGGATTAAGCGATGTCATCGGGTCCTGGAAGATCATGGCAATCTCGTTGCCGCGGACCTTCTGCATGTTCTCGTAGCTGTGCTGGGCGAGGTCGTTGCCCATGAACGTAATGCTGCCCGACTCAATGTGACCACCGGGCGGCAATAACTGCATAATCGATAGTCCCGTCATGGACTTGCCGCAGCCCGACTCGCCCACGATGCCCAAGGTCTCACCGGCGTCGATGTAGAGACTTACGTCGTCGACCGGCGTCACCTTCGAGTGGTGCATATTGATGCCGACAATCAAGTTCTTGATCTCGAGTACTCGACCCACTGCTCTCCCGTCAGGTAAAAAGTTGCCACCAGTATTGCAACCGGAAGACTCGCAACCTGCAGAATAGACCGCGGCGCGCGCGTTGGTGGAAAAAGCTCCTAGCGACTGAAGCTCACTTTTCCACTCGGCTGGCCTGATTAGGATTGCGGGCAGCCCACGTGAACGTCCGTGGGCTCGCGCTCGCAGGCTCGCCGATTTTCGATTGAGTAGGGGATCATTGCCATGCGCATCGTTGACCGCAACTGGATGCAGATCGAGGAGTACCTCGCGCACGACGATCGGATCGTGCTGCCTACGGGATCGGTTGAACAACACGGCTATCTGTCGCTCGGCACCGACGCGCTCTTGGCCGAGCGGGTCTCGATCGAAGCGGCGGCGCCACTCGGCGTGCCGGTCCTGCCGGTAATGCCCTTTGGTATGGCGCCCTACTTCACGGCCTTCCCCGGGTCGATGAGCCTGCGTCTCTCGACTTACATTGAGGTCATTCGCGATCTGCTCGACTGCCTCGCGAGTCAGGGATTTCGTCGCATCGCGATTATCAACGGCCACGGCGGGAACGCACCGGTCGGTGGTTTGATTCGAGAGTGGAACTGCCAACCGCGTGAAAAGTCCATCGAAGTGATGTACCACTCGTGGTACAACGGACCGAAGGTCGTCGTTGTGGCCAATGAGTACGACGAGGACCAGATGCACGGAGGCTGGGTGGAGAACTTCCCCTGGACGCGCATCGAGGGTGTGACTATGCCGCCACCCAAGCTAGTGGTGTCGCGCGCATTGACCAAGAGCATCGGTCCCACGAAAATGCGCGAGCTCGCGCCCGATGGGAGTCTCGGCGGTGCCTACGAGTACCCCGATGAGGCAATGCTGAAGGTCTGGGAAGCGGGCGTCCAGGAAGTACGAGAGCTCATCGAGACAGGATGGTCGCAGTAGATGAAGAACACGACGACAACAACAAAGGGACCTTTGACGGGCAAGGTCGCACTGGTGACCGGCACGGCGCAGGGCATCGGACGCGGCATCTTCGAGATGCTTGTGAATGAAGGCGCCGACGTACACGGCATTGACAGGGACACGATTGACGTCACTGACTCGGCCGCGGTCAACGCCTTCGTGGCGAATCTCGGGGGAGTAGATATTCTCGTCAACTCCGCGGGCGGCGTGCGGGGTCAAATCGGTAGGCCCATTGAAGAAGTGACCGATGAGCAGTTTCGCGACGTCGTGGAGTCCAATCTCACTGGCACCTTCATCTGCGTGCGCGCTGTCACGCCAGTGATGAAGGAGCGCCAATGGGGCCGAATCGTAACCATCTCCTCGGGGGCTGGTCGCAGCGTGAGCCTCACTGGCATCCAGGCCTACGCCAGTGCCAAGGCCGCGCAGATTGGTTTTACTCGCCAGATGGCCCACGAACTCAGCCCGTTTGGCATCACCGTCAACTGCGTCGCGCCGGGCTTCGTGCTATCGAACCCGACGTCGATTGCCCAGTGGGAGAGCTACGGCGAAGAGGGGCAGCGCAAGCTGCTCGAGGACATTCCCACGCGCCGCCTCGGCACCGCCGAGGACATCGCTAATGGCGTTCGTTTCTTCGTGAGTCCCGAGACCTCGTGGGTCAGCGGGCAGACCCTCTCGGTGGACGGTGGACATGCTCTTTATTAAGCCCACCAACGCAGAACTCATTGCGGAACTCGCGACCTACGTGGAGATCGCGAGCATCTCGCGTGACGCGACCTCCGACGTGATGCGCCAAGCGGCCGACTGGCTCGTTGGCCAACTGCGCTTCGCTGACGCCTACGTGGACGAGACCGGCGGCCACCCCGTCGTTCGCGCCCAGTGGCTCGGCGATCCAAGCGCACCGACGATTCTGGTGTACGGACACTACGACGTCCAGCCGACCGGCGACCTCGAAGAGTGGATTACGCCACCCTTCGAACTCGTGACCGACGGTGACGTCATTCGAGGTCGTGGGTGCAGCGACGACAAGGGGCCGGTCTTCGTGGTGTTAAAGATGGCGCAAGCTTTTATCGAGCAAGAGGGCCGACTCCCGCTCAACGTGAAGTTCATCCTCGAGGGTGAAGAGGAGATTGGCAGCCCGCACTTCGATGAATACGTGCGTAGTCACGCCGATGAGCTGGCCTGTGACCTCGTGATATCGGCCGACGGCGCGATGTGGCGCCCCAGTGAGCCGTCGCTGTCGTTGATGTCGAAGGGTATGGTCTCTTTCACAATCGAAGTGAGTGGTGCACTGACGGATCTGCACTCGGGACGATTTGGCGGTACGGTCGCCAATCCCGTCCACGGACTCGCCACGTTGCTCGCCGCGCTGCACGCGTCGAACGGCAGCGTTGCGGTGCCGGGCTTCTACGACGGTATCGAGGCACTGAGCGACGAACGTCGTAACGAACTGGCTGCCGTCAACTTCAGTGACGATGAGTACCGAACGACTCTTGGGATCCGCGAGGTCTTCGGCGAGGCGGGTTTCTCGACGATCGAGCGATTGTGGACTCGTCCCACGCTCGAAGTGAACGGTGTCGAGGGTGGTGGCAAGTACACGGTTATTCCCCACCTCGCCCGGGCCCACGTGTCGTGTCGACTGGTCCCGGGTCAGGACCCCACCCACGTACTCGACGCAGTCACGACGTTCGTCGAAGGTCAGCCTCTCGCTGGACTCGACGTCAACGTGATTGTTGACGACGGCGCGGTGGCGGCCTACACCATCGACGCGACGCACCCGGCGATTCGCGCCGCGACCGCCGCGCTCGAGGACGTCTACCCGGGCGAGGATGTCCTGCTCGCCTGCATCGCGGGGACGCTGCCCGCCACGGCGCTGTTCGAAGAGACCCTTGGCGCGAAGACGCTATTTTTCTCGTTCTCGACGGCCGACGAGCAGTTGCACGCACCCAATGAGTTCATGCGCATCCGCCGCCTCCGCGAGGGCATGCGCGCCTGGGAGGTTCTCTGGCGACTCCTCGCGAACGGCCCCCATCGCCTCGAACAGCGCACGTCGACCAGTGCTTGAGTCGACGCGCAGTCTCGAGCTCGCCACTCTCGGCGAGGAGTTCTTCGAGGCTCAGAACCGGGCCGATCCGCTCGCCACCTCCCTGCTCGGCGTCCAGGGCTACGACGACCTCCTACCCGACCTGAGCCGTGAGGGTTCATTGCGTGTCGCGGCCCAGTTCCGCGCCATAGAAGAGTCCGTCGCCGCCCTCGACACCTCGGTCATGTCACAGGCTGACCAGGTCGACGCTGCGGTCCTGGCCCGTCTGGCCTGGGGTGCGCGAGTCGACGTCGAAGTGGGCATCTGGGCCGCTGACGCCTCGTCCGAAGGCTACGCCTCGCCGCCCGCGATGGTTTTCATGTGCGTGCCCTCGGTGACTGTCAACTCCGACAACGCACGTAGGAGCTACCTCACTCGCCTGCGCGGACTCGACCGCTACTTCGACTCGATTACCGAGCGCTACGCGCTCGCGGGGGCAGAGGGACGTCACTCGACGCGCGCCGGTCTCGCGCGGTCAATCGACCAGTTGCGGGGGCACCTCGCGCTCGCAATCGAGGGGGATCTACTCGCCAACCCGCCCACTGGACCTGGCGTCGATGTCGACACGTTCCTCGCCGAGTCGAGGGCGATCGTGACGACGAGCGTGCGCCCGGCCATGGCGCGATTGGCCACCTTTATGGAGGACGTGATGATGGTGAACGCTCGTGACGACGAGCACGTGGGCATTCGATTCGTTCCCAACGGCGAGGCGTCCTATCGATTGGCCGTGCGCCGCCAGACGACGACTGAGCTGACGCCCGATGAGATTCACGCAATCGGGCTCGAGCGTATTGAACGACTCAGGCTGCAATTCGCTGAGTTGGGCGAGCGCGTGCTGGGCGAGCGTGATCTAGCGACGATCTTGACTCGGCTGCGCGAGGACCCGTCACTGCGATTTGAGACGTCGTCGCAGATTGTACGTGTGGCTCAGGACTGTCTCGAGCGCGCGGAAGCGGCGCGCGACGATTGGTTCCCGTCGTACCGGATCGCGGCGTGCGTCATCGAAGAGGTCCACCCCATCGAGGCGAAGAACGCCGCCCTCGCGCACTACCGACCGCCGACCGCCGACGGCAGTCGACCGGGTGCGCACTGCATCTTGACCCTCGAGCCCGAAAAGCGATTCCGTTACGAATACGAGGCGCTCTCGTTTCACGAGAGTTCGCCGGGCCACCACCTGCAGATAGCGACCGCCCAGACGCTCACTGACCTCGCACCGTACCGACGCTTCCTGGACGTCCAGGCTTGCGCGTTCATTGAGGGGTGGGCTCTTTACTCAGAGCGTCTCGCCGACGAAATGGGACTTTACAGCTCGGACCTCGCCCGTTTGGGAATGCTTTCTTTCGAGGCGCTGCGGGCCTGTCGCCTCGTCGTTGACACCGGGATGCACCACTTGGGGTGGTCGCGCCAGCGCGCCATCGATTTCATGTGGGAGAACACCGCTTCGACCGCTGACAATGTCGCCAACGAGATCGACCGCTACATCGGCTGGCCGGGCCAGGCGCTCGCGTACATGATTGGCTGTCGCGAGATCGAGCGACTGCGCGCGGTGGCGACGAAGCGTCTCGGAGGCGACTTCGACATCCGAGAGTTTCACGGCGCCGTGCTGGGCAACGGAGCGGTTCCGCTCAGCGTCCTTGAAGCGAACGTGACCACGTGGATCGAGGCCGCAGCGCTACGGGCGCACGACAGTAAATAGCACGCACCACTAAATACACGAAGGAGAGCAATGCGCGTCAACATCAACGACAATGAGCTCAATATCGAGCTACTGGGCGAGGAGAACGCGCCGGTGCTGATCGCGCACCACGGCGGCGGCGGCATTGGCTCGCTGGACGAACCCAAGGCCACCTTCGGTCCGCTCGCTGACGCGTATCGCGTTGTCGTCTTTGACGCGCGCGGCTGTGGCGAGTCTGAGGGTAAGCCTCCGTTTTCACACGCCCAGTGGGCCGCTGACATCGACGCCATCCGTGCGTGGATTGGCGTTGACAAGATCATCGTCGCCGGCGGCTCCTACGGGGGGTTCATCGCCCTCGAGTACGCGCTGGCCTACCCCGAGCACACCAGCGCGATGATCCTTCGCGACACCGCCGCCGACAAGTCCACCCTCGAGCGCGCCTACGAGAACGCCCGCACTCAGACGCGCGTTGAGATCAACTGGGACAACTTCGACCGTTACTGGCAAGGTCGGATCACCGATGATGAGGACCTGAAGGAGCGCTGGAACGACATCATCGCGCTCTACGACTTCGAGTACGACCCCCAGAAGTCGAAGGATGACGTGGATGGTCGCATCTACCGCCACGAGGCGCACAACTGGTGCTTTCTCTACAACATGCCTAACTACGACCTTCGTCCCCAATTGGCGTCGATCACGTGCCCGACGCTCGTGACGGTCGGTCGAACCGACTGGGTGACTCCGGTTTCTTGCGCGCAGACTATCGCCGAACTGACACCGAACGCTGAACTAGTGATCTTCGAGAAATCCGGTCACTCGCCCCAGACCGAGGAGTTCGATCTCTTTCAAAAGACGATGCGTGACTTCCTCGCCAAGGTGCCTGGCTAAGAGGACTACTCGGTCAGTCCCCGACAGAGCAGGACCACGGTGATGAACGTGCGGTAGATCTCGAGTGCGTCGCCGCTCACGATGCGCGCCGTGAGATCACCCGTGCGCTCAACGCCAGCAATTCGTTCGGCGAGGTCGGCGTAGTCCGACGTGCGAAAGGTGATGGCGAACGTCGCCGGAAGTGCGATGTCGACTTGATGAGCGGTAGCGATTGACTCCGTCGCGCGCTTCGCCTCGTCGCGAATAAGTCGGCAGGCCTCGTTCGGGTGCATCGAATTCGCCGAGAAGCGCGATACTGACTCCTTCACGACGGCGCTGCGCACACCCGGACAGAAGGGGGCAATCTCCTCGGCTGTCGTAGCGTCGCCGCTCACGAGCACGATTGGCACTCCATACGCGAGGGCGACGAGGGCGTTGATGCCCGACTCACCCGCCACCACGCCGTTGATGGTGACCTCAGTGAAGGCGGTCGGGAAATAGGTATGAGAGAGCGTCGAGGACCGCGAACTCATGGAGCCGTGATACGAGATGAAGAAAACGGCGTCGAAACTCGCGTCGAGACCCTGCATCATGTACATCGGCTTAAAGCGACCCGAGAGGTAACGGGCCGAGCCAGCGAGCTGGTCCGGTCGCAGGTTCTCCATCTTGGAGTGTGAATCGTTCACGAGAAACTCCGAAGCTCCCGCACTGATGGCGCCTTCGATTGCAGCGTTGACCTCGTTGGTCAAGAGGCCGGCGTAGTAGTCGTAGTCGTTAGATCCCTTGGTGACCTGGTCCCAGTCGACGACACCGGCCGTCCCTTCCATGTCTGAGGAGATGAAGATCTTCATAGCGTGACCCGAGGGAAAAATTGAACGTCGTCGTGCTCTGTCGTCATGACGCTGTAGGTCGAGCCGAGCTGCCCGGCGGCGCCACCGTGGCGACCATCGGGTGTCAGACACAACGTGCGCAGTTCGGCTTTAAAGCCGTCGGGCAGGGTGTTCGCTTCAACGAGCATCGCGCGACACGCCTGAGCCGGGTCCTCGCCCCGAGCGAGCCCGTCGACAACCATGCGCGCACCGTTGATGCGCATGCTCATCTCACCGCGACCGGTGCAGGCCGCACCGCCGTATCGCAGATCACAGTAGTTGCCGGTACCGGGGAGGGCGGAGTCACCGACGCGGCCGGGGTACTTCCATGGGTAGCCGCTCGTAGACACCCCGACAACCATCTCGCCGCTCTCGTCGAGCGCCAAGACATTGATCGTGCCCCACGGTCCGTCGTGGGGACGAAAGTGTCGTACCAACTCAATAGCGGCTAGCCGGTAGGCGTCGTCGCCCGGGGCGGCCAGTGTGTTCTCACCTTCGACCGACGACGTGGTCGGAAGCAGAGCCTCGCGGTAGAGCGCGAGGGCCTCTTCGGTCAGCAGTTCGGCGCGCACGAAACCCTGTTCGTCGGCGAAGAGCTCCGCGCCCTCACCAACCAGCAAGCAATGCTGGGGCAGTTTCTCCAAGACGGCGCGAGCAATAGAAATTGGGTTCGCGTAGCCCTTGACCGCGCCCACGGCGCCGAATGCTCGGCTCGAGCCGACCATCAACGACGCGTCCAGCTCGACCTCGCCGCGGGCGTTGGGTAGTCCGCCAGTCCCTACGTAGTGGTCGGCGAGATTATCTTCGCACGCGCGTAACGCCGCTTCGACGGCGTCCATCGCTGAGCCGCCACCGCGAAGGATGCGCATGGCGTCGGGTAAGCCGACCTCACTACGTTCGCTGCCGATGACAATAGGGCCAATCTTCATGTCGAATCCTCTAAAATATGTTGAGTCGAGCCTCACCGCAGTGCGTCGTGACCTATGACAGTCCAGTAACCCGGTTCTCAAAGTTAAGCATCTTCGCGATGACCTTCGCGACTCCGAGGAGTTCCATGTCGCTGTCGCGCGCTGCGGAGAGTTGGATGCCGACTGGCAGGTCGCCCTCTGCGTAACCGCAGGGCACGACGATCGCGGGTACGCCCGTGACATTAAAGGCGCCAGTGAAGTGGCCCTCCACTTCCCCCTCGGGCGTATCAATGGGCGGCGTGGTCACGGGCGCCACGAAAGCGGTAGCCGGGGTCACGAGGACGTCGATCCTCTCGTAGAGCGCGTCGCAAATGGGCAGGAGGTCACCCCGCAGAGCGAGAGCGGCGTCATAGGCCGTGCGCGAAACTGACTCAGAGGCCTTGAGCAGGCGAAGCGTGTCTGGTCCAAAGTGATCGGGTTCCGTGGCGACTCGTCCGCCGTGGACCTGCCACACCTCGAAGCCAATGATGTCGTCAATGGTCGCGCGGATCTCGTCGAGGACGTGACCATCCACGTCCACGATGTCCGCTTCCTCACCAATCCGCCCCAGCGCCGCGTGGAGGGCCGAACGAACACCTTCGGTGATGAGGGGGTCAGCGAATTGGCTGTTCACGACACCGACCGTGAGTCGAGCGGTGCGCGGTGGCGCCACGTCACGATGGGTGAGGACCGCGAAGACCCGCTCAACGATGTCCACGTCCTTGCCGAGTAGTCCCACGTGGTCGAGTGTCGGCGCGAGTGGCTGTACTCCGTCGAGTGAGAGCGCGTTGTACGTGGGCTTGAAGCCCACGACGGCGCAGTAGTGCGCGGGGATGCGAATTGACCCGCCCGTGTCGGTCCCGAGCGCGACGTCGCACGCGCCGACGCCGACGATCGCGGCCGAGCCGCCGCTCGAGCCGCCCGCGGTGCGGGTGGGATCAAAGGGGTTCATGGTTTCGGGAACTTCGGGGTGAACCGCACCCGCGGCGTACTCCAACAATGACGTCGTTGCGAAAACGTCGGCACCGGCCTCACGAAGCGCTGCGATGACTGGCGCGTCGAAGGCGGCGCGAGCGCCGGTCATGGCGTTCGCGTTGCCGTTCCCGCGCACGACGCCCGCAATGTCAATGAGGTCCTTAACGGCGATCGCGACGCCATGCAACGGCCCGTCGGGGTTGCGCCTGGGCGCGGCGAGCACCTGGGACACCGCATTCAGTGGGCGGGCCAGACGTTCGGTGCGTTCGTACGTCGCGAGGAGGTCAAGATTCTGCACCTCGCACGTTCGTTCACCGCGTTCGATGGCTTGAATTATGCGCCCAGCGTACGTCGTGAGAGGTCCCTTAAGATCGTCTAAGAAGTCGTCGACTTCGGTCTTGCGTTTGCGCACCATCAAATCTCGGTAGATGCCGCTATGCGACTTGGCGCTCTTTCGATTGAAGTCGACCATCCGGGCCATTGATCCCTCAAGGTCGTTGGGCTCGAAGCCGTCGAAGCCTTCAAGCGGCACGGGTGACTGAGCAATGACTTCGCTCGCTGTCGCCAGCATGAGTGTGATGTACTTGGGATCGTCCAGGGAGTCGGCGATGGATAGGTCTGACGTCGCGCCGGCGTAGAGCATGGCGCCGTACGCTTCTTTCGCCCAGAGATAGCCCATGATGTTGTTCGTGGCGCCGGCGTAGGGCAGCGCTTTGACGAGTTCGCGCAAACGCGGTGTGATCTCGTGGTGATCAAGTTCACCGACTCGAAACGTGCCGACGTTACCCTGCATGATGCGACCGGGTCCCATGACGTCAGCGCCGAAGTTCACGAAGCTGACGAGCAGATTCTCCCGTCCGACGGCCTGACCAAGCACGTCAGCGGTGAGCCCGTTCTGCAACGACACCACGTAACCGGTGGGCGTCATTCGACCGCGCAACAGCTCGGCGGCGTCGGCGGTGTGGTGACTCTTCACGGCGACCGCAGCGTGTTCAAGTTGATCGGGCAGTTGTTCGGGGGTGATTGCTTTGATGGTCGCAGTGAAATTCTCCACCGGACCCTCGATGATCAGACCACGCTCGTTGATCGCCGCCACGTGGTCGGCGTCAACATCGCAGATCACAATGTCGTGACCGGCCCTGGCCATGTGAGCCGCAATCGTGCCACCAATTGCACCGCCGCCAATGAAAGTAAGCTGCATTACTACTCCACCCTCGT
>JAYVNV010000114.1:0-4155 GCA_043758265.1 Acidimicrobiaceae bacterium | reverse complement strand
GCGCGTCGGAACGGGCCGGGTTGCCCGAGATTCGAGGGTGTAGGCCTACGGACATCATCCGGCCAACGTCGTCGCCGTCGTTGCGCAGTCGGTCGACCGTTGCCTTGGCGGTCTCGAAGAACTGCTCGGGGCTCCCGTAGCCGGTCCCCAGGATGTAGCGCGCGTCGTTGACGACGAGTGAGTAGGGCACCACGAGGTGACTCGTGCCGTGCACGTTCGTCCAGTACGGGAGGTCCTCGTTGTAGGTGTCCGAGTCGTAAAAGAACCCACTTTCTTCCACGACTAACTCGCGCGTATTTACGCTCATCTCACGGCAGTACCAGCCCCGCGGCCTCGCACCCGTCGTCTCCTCGATTGAGGCAATCGCACGCTTGATGGCTTCTCGCTCCTCGTCGCGATTCATCTCGTAGTGATTGCTCCAGCGAAATCCGTGTCCGGCGGCCTCGTCACCGCGTCGGGCCAGTTTCTTCGCGACCTCGCGATTGCGTTCGAGCGCGACGGCGGCTGCGAAGAATGTGATTGGAATCTCGGCCGCGTCGAAGACTCGGAACAGGCGCCAAATTCCCGCTCGAGCCCCGTATTCGTACATCGACTCAACAGCCAAGTCACGCTGGTCGTCGACGGCGAAGGGCAGTTCGTACATGCCGTCATTGACACCGTCGCCCATGGCGAAGGTCTTCTCCGAGCCTTCCTCGTAGTTGACGACGATCTGGATCGCCACCTTCGCGTCGTTGGCCCAACGCACGCGAGGGGGAAATTCACCGTAACCGACGAGTTCACGCGCCGGTCCCGGCACCCCCTCGACATCGCTCTGGCGAAAAAACTGTGGGTTCATTGACATTGGTCTCTCCTTCGTACGTTGCTTGTTGAATCAGTCGAGGCCGGCGAGGCTGCGCGCGCCGTCTACGACGAGGAGCTGCCCATTGACGTAAGACGCTTCCGCGCTCGCTAGGAACTGGTACACGTAGGCAATGTCCTCGGGCGTGCCTACCCGGCCGGCTGGAATCTTTTTGACCACGGCCGCGACGCCGTCGGGTCCGAGTGAATTGATCGGGTCCAACGACTGGGGAGTGCGAATGACGCCCGGGGCGACGGCGTTGGCCGTGATGCCGTCGGCGGCGAACTCCACGGCGAGAGACTTGATTAGCCCGACGAGCGCTCCCTTGGCGGCGGCGTAGTGCGAGTGCTCGGGCCACGCCGAGACCGTCCCGGCGACCGACGAGGTCGCGATGAGACGGCCGTAACCGGCCGCCTGCATGTGGGGGATCGCGCCTCGAAACGCCCGCCAGGCACCGTTGAGGTCGACGTCAATCACCACGTTCCAGGCGTCGTCGTTGAGGTCCTTCAGCGCGACCTTGCGAGCGATGCCGGCGTTGGCGACAACGATGTGCAGGGCGCCGAGTTCATCGACTGTCCGAGCGATGAGTCGCTCTACGTCTTCAGTCTGGGTAACGTCGACAGCTTCAACGATCGCGCGACGGCCGGTGCGTTCCACCGCGTCACGAACCAAGTCAATGTCGTGCCCGTCGGGCGGATACCACGCGAGCGCCACGTCGGCCCCGGCCTCGGCGTAGATGCGCGCAGTCGCGGCACCAATTCCTGATGCCGCGCCGGTGATGAGGGCGACTCGTCCTGTGAGATCAAACATTGCGTTCTCCCTATTCCTGTGGTTGTCTTTGTGCGGTGTGCGACTCTATTAACGGGCCGAACGCGCCTCGTGCAGTGAGGTCACTGATGTACTCCGGCGCATAGTTAAGCAGGCCCGACAGGATTGCCACCGCGTCTTCGTTGCGACGTGGCGCTCGTCGATGATCGTTGGGCTCGTCGCCAACGCGCACCGCGGAGGGAACCTGGCGGACCGTCCCGAAGACGGGGTGAGTGGTCTCGACAACCATGCCACGAGCGACGGTCTGGGGGTCAACCAGCGCCTGCGCGACGGTGTTCACTGGGCCGCACGGGACGTTCGCCTTTCGTAGATCGACGAGCCACGACTCGGTCTCTCGTTGGCGGAACTCCTCTTCCAGGATCGCAATGAGGGTTTCGCCGTGTTCGCGGCGTAGAGCGAAGTCGGCGAATCGGGGGTCATCGCCGAGCTCGGCACGGTCCAGCACCTCCACGAGTCGCCGCCAGAACTTCTCCTTCGGACATGCCACAACAATCCATCCGTCGGACGTGGCGAAAGCTTGGAACGGAACAATGGAGGGGTGCGCGGAGTGGCGTTTACGAACTGGCGAGAAATCGCCGTTGAGGGTCCATCCAGCGGGGTAGGTGAGCAGGGACATCGCGGTGTCGAACAGACTGAGATCGCAGTCGCCACCGACACCGTCTCGTCGCGCCGCGTGCATTGCCGCGAGCATCGAGATCGCGGCCACGAGTCCACCGGAGAAATCCACCAATGAGAGCCCCGACTTGGTCGGTGGGCCATCGGGCTCACCGGTGATGTCCATCCAGCCGGTGATTGCCTGCATCACGTAGTCGTAACCCGGTTCGCTGCTGCGCGGTCCCGTCATCCCGAAGCCGCTCAAAGAGCAGCACACGATCTGGGGGTTGAGGTGGCGTAGGTCCTCGAATCGAATCCGTAGTTTTTCGGGCACGTCGCCTCGGAGGTTCGAAAAGACGATGTCGCTGACCTTCACCAGGTCCTCGAATACGGCTCGACCGGCGAGCGTCGCGATGTCGAGACTGAGGCTGCG
The DNA here is from genome assembly GCA_043758265.1 of Acidimicrobiaceae bacterium. Taxonomy (GTDB): domain Bacteria; phylum Actinomycetota; class Acidimicrobiia; order Acidimicrobiales; family RAAP-2; genus RAAP-2. Next base: position 1,462 of record JAYVNV010000114.1, on the reverse strand, counting down.
CTTATTTCGATTGAACACCTCGAAGAAGATGCTGTCCTCGCCAGCCTGTTGGGGAACAACGTAGCGACCAATGTCGCCACCCGACGTCGGGTCTTCGATCTTGATGACGTCGGCACCCAAGTCGGCAAGTTGCACGCTTCCAAAGGGCCCGGCGCCGTACTGTTCGAGCGAGATGATGCGGACGTCTTCGAGCGGCCTCATTGGCGTATTTGGAGCAGTGGTCGTAAAAGTTCGTCCGTCGTCGCGCGGTGTCGAATTAAGGACATCGTGCGGGCCATCTCGTTGCCGACGATCATCACACCTTCGTCGACGCCCATGCCGGGTTTCGCGAGCACCTCGTCCGCACCACAAGCCATCGCCACCTGCGTGCACACGCGAGCCGAGACCTCCGTCTCGTTGCACGTGCCCCCGCAGTATGCGAGGTACCCGCCTTGGCGAACCAAGAGCAGCGCTTCAACGGTGTTACCGATGCCACCGAGATCTGGCGTCTTTACGTGGATGACGTCAGCGGCGCCGGCGTCGACAAACTTTTTGATGTCGTCGAGTGTGTTGCACCATTCGTCTACGACGAGCTCTACGGGGATGTCGAGCTCGGCCAGCCTCTGACGCAGCTCAACGTAGGTGGCAATCTGCGCGTCACGACTGCCCGCGTCGATGGGGTGCTCGAGGCGAAGGCGAAAGGGAGCGGCGGCCTTGGCTAGTTCTCCAATGTACTGTGCCACGAGTTCGAGGTCACCGCCAAAGGCGTTGCCGATTGTGCCGTAGGTATCCAAGTGCAGGTGCGGTGAGTAGCTCTCGCTCGTGCGCAACGCTAGGACACGGTCTCGCAGCCACGCCACGTACTCCAGGAGAATCGAGCCATCGACCCCAAGTTTGGTCGCCACTTCGTTGATGAGGGCGTGGGGGAGCGAGCCCACTTCCTTCACGATCATCTTGTCAACGTTGAGGTAGCGATCGTCGCCCGACTGCGCGAAGAGCGCTACGGGCGCGATGTCGATGCCGGTGTCGTACTCGTCCTGGATGATCTCGGCCATGGTCAGACCGCGCACCAGCGACGTCGCGTGCAACAGCGCCTGGGAGACGCCGTAGCGAACCGCCGTCGCGAGGGGGCGGCCGTTGACCTCGAGCCCGTCGACTTCTTGGGCCAGGTCCCGAAAGGTATCGACGCTACGACCGAGCAACGTGGGGATGACGTGGTCGCGTAGTTCACCGAGCGACTCCTCGACGCCGAAGACGGACGCGCGGCCGCCCACGCCCGCGTACTGCACCTCGGTGCAGTCCCCGAGAGCCACTTGACCGTCGGAGAGAATGAGCATGACCGAGATGGCGAAGCCTGGTTCGCGAATTGCGCTGAACCCCGACGTGAGGGGTGTCCCGTCATAAAGAAAGCCATCGTGCGTCGCGCCCGCACGAATTGCGGCCTGGTCGTCTCGATAAAAGCCGGTGCGGACCGGTTCACAGA
>JAYVNV010000113.1:0-4192 GCA_043758265.1 Acidimicrobiaceae bacterium | reverse complement strand
GAACCTGCGCTATCGCCTTTCGGTGAGCGCAGTGGACGAAGTCGCTAACGGCGTCTACGCCGTCACCATGACCGGCCGTCACCTCGAGCGCCTCGCGGTCTCAGGTGGCCAGTTCTTCCAGTGGCGCTTCCTCTCGCCCGGACTCCTGTGGCATTCGCACCCCTACTCACTCTCGGCCCTCCCACGGCCACCTTTTCTTCGAGTCACTATTAAGGCCCTCGGCGATCAGTCGGGCTCCGTGGCACACCTGGCGCTCGGAACCCGGGTTTTCATCGAAGGCCCATACGGCACATTCACCCGCCACGCCGTCACCTCGAACTCGGTGACGCTGATCGGCGCCGGGGTCGGCGTGACACCGTTGCTCGCCTTGCTTGAGGACCTACCCGACGGCGTCGCGGTGACTGTTCTGTTGCGCGCCACGAAGCCCGATGACCTCGTGCACCGAGACGAAGTCGCAGCGTACGTGGCGGCGCGCGGCGGGACTTTCCACGAGCTAGTCGGATCTCGCGACCAGGTCAACCTCGACGCCAAGGCACTTCGTCGCCTCGTGCCCGGCATCAACAGTCACGACGTCTACGTCTGCGGGCCGAACAGCTTCACCGAGGCGATCCGTCGAGCAGCCACGGCGCTGCACGTGCCGGCAGATCACATCCACACCGAAAAGTTCTCGTTCGAATGAGTCCATTATGAAACGTTCCCCCTTTGTCGTCGGCGGCACCCTGGCTGGCATGCTCGGTGTGGTCATGTTCCACACGTCGCCCGTGCCCCTCTCATTCCCGGTCGGAGCCACGACTGCACCAGCCACGACGGCGCCACTAACGACCACCTCGACCCCGCACCCGTCCGCGTCGTCACCGGCGCCGCCCGCAGCGGCGACGTCGGGCTCGCACAGTGCAACCGGACCATTGGTCGATTACTACTTCGGGCAACTCGCCGTGACGGTTACTTCGACCGGCTCTAAAGTCACCTCCGTCAAGATCGGCACGCTGAAGGACAGTAACTACCGCTCCCAAAGCATCGATCAGTACGCCATTCCAATCCTCCAGCAGGAGGCCCTGGCGGCCAAGAGTGCCAACATCCAAAGCGTCTCAGGTGCGAGTTACACCAGCGCGGGCTTCGCCCAGTCTCTCCAAGGAGCCCTCACCAAGTTGGGTATCTAGATGGCTACCGCGTCACCGTCGACAGACCCGTGTCGCCGCCACCACGAAGAAGAGGTGATGGGAACGATTGTCACTTTTGACGCCTACTACCAATACGGCGACGAAGTTGGCGCAGACGATGGGCGGGGCCTCGCTGCGGCCATCGCCGACCTGCACCACGTCGACCGAATGTTCAGCACCTGGCAGCGCGACAGTCCACTCAGTCGCCTTCGCCGAGGTGACGAGAGTCTGACCGAGATGCCCAGTGAGATTCTCGACGTTCTCGAGGCCTGTCGAATCGCTCGACAGTTATCGCGCGGATGGTTCGACCCGTGGAGAATTCCCGGCGGCGTCGACCCAACCGGCTACGTGAAAGGCTGGGCGACGCAACGAGCGTTGAAGCGTTTCGTGACGCCATCCATGCTGGGGGCGATCGTGAACGGCGCCGGCGACGTCGCGACCCACGGCATACCCGCGCTCGATCAGACTTTTCGCATTGGCGTCAGCGACCCGGTATCACCGACTCGCCTCGCGAGCGTCGTCGAATCACCCGGCGCCATCGCGACGTCGGGATCCTACGAACAAGGGAACCACCTCATTGATCCCTTCAGTGGCGACGCGATGACCCGCGCCGCGTCGGCCACGGTCTGCGGCGAGGACCTCGGCCTCTGCGACGCACTCGCGACGGGTCTCTGCGTCGGTGGCGAGGCGGCGATGGAGCACGTTGCGGCCCTCGACGGCTACGAAGCGCTCCTCATTGGTTTCAATGGTGACTGGCAGTGGACACCGTCGTTCCCCTTCGCCGTCGACCACCGTCCGGCCTCAAGCGAGCAAAACTCGTCGCCGAGCACCCCCGCGCTGCGCCTACGGCGCCCTTGAGTGGGTCCGGACGGAAGTGCGTGCGGACATTGTGAAGAAGTCCCTCGCCCACCAGCGCGCGAAGTAACGGGTCGGTGTACCCACCATTGACGAGAGCAGGCTCGCACCGTCGAAGTTCGGCGAGTGCAGCGGATGACTCATTGGACCAATGAACGTGGAGTACTGCACCCAGTCGGGGTTGATGTCAAGCTCCATGGCGCGCACGGCTCCGGCATTGACGAGAAGATTGGCCAGGGAGGTGATCGACAGAGTCGGCCCGCCTACGTAGACCAGCGCTCCAGTCTTTGTCTCGCCGATGCCTGAGCGCCAGACGTACGCGCCCCCGCCGAGTGTCGCACCCCAACGCACGCTGTCACTAGCGATTAGTCCCGGTACCGGCTTGGACCCGTTGACGATGAGGTTGAGGTTCTGACGCACGGACGCGACCGAGGACGTCATTGTGACTTGGGTGCCCCACGAGCCCAATGTCACCGACCCATCGTTGTAGACAACGAGCGACGCGGCGCCCTGGCGAAGTGCGATAATTGTCTTGTGGTCAGTGAAGTAGCCGCCGTGCGCGTCGGGCATCCGAAAGCCCGCATTGAAGGCGGCCACCAAGGTAGCCGACGACGACGGCGAAATTGGGGCGGTCTTGACGAACCTAGCCCCACCAGGAATCTGGGATCCTGAGTAGAGCGTGGCCTTTAAGAGCCGCGTGTCCATCCACGCCACGCCGACCACGTAACTCGTGTGTGTCCGGTCGGGGCGTACGGTCGTCGTGTACACCGCGGGCACCCCGAGGACTCTGCGCCCGGCGGCGTGCCACACGCCCTCGCCAGGCAGCCAGGCACCCGCCGGGCTCCGTAGTCGCGCTGGCGCAGACAGGGCGCTCGCCAGCGTGACCGGCACCGTCACGCCCCGGGCGAAGGCGCCAGCGATAGGCGCACCGCCGACCTTGGGCGGGTTCAGTTTGTAGAGTTCGTTTTCCGCCCAACTCACGACCGCGCCGAAGCCGTGCCCCCTCGCCCACTCCGCCGACCGCGAGACCAAGGACGTACCATTGGCGGGATTCGTCACAGCGCGAAAGAAACTAAAGGCGCTCAGTGACAAGAAGACGAGCAGGACGGCCAAGCAGATTCGCAGCGCTCGTCGCGTGCGGGACCGGCGAAGACCCGGGCGACGATGGGCAAGGCCTCCACGCGAAGTCTCGAATCGTTGTTCGCTGAGCGCCCGGCGCGACTCTATGGTCGCCACGTCGCAGCGAGGTCGCTCTCGATGGCACAGTCAGTTCGCACCTCGATGTCCTCTCCAAACGTGTTACGGCATCAACGTTCGCGAAGAATTCTTCGCTACACAGTTAAGAATTCGCTAAAGCCGGTGCAAACCGCGAATAAAGAACGACGGGCCATCGCTGGTGGCAATCACCCCCGCCAACGATGTTGGAGCTTTCTCTGACGCGAGCAAGTTCTCCCTCGGGCACGTCGTAATGGCCAGGAAGGGATCAATCAATGAAGAGGCTCGCCCCCGAAGGCACTCAAGCGCAAGAGTCCCCCGGGCCGCCACTGATGTTGCGACCCGGGGGCTCTTCGTACGACCTTTTCTAAATGGTGAGTTCCAGCTCGATCGCGGCCAGTTCCTCGGCCGACCCCTGGACCTTGGGCCCCTTGAACCAATTCTTAGCGCTCACCATCCAGTAGATCCACGCGAAGCCAATGACGACAATGACGGCCACCGGTGCGTAGTTGAACGAGGTTACTGTGATTGGCTTGGCCTGGGGCAGCATGAGAATAACGCTGATGAACACGACCCAAATGGTTGCCACGACGCCATTAAGAACGCCCCACCGGCCGAGGTTCCACGGACCCTTCTGAAAGTCATTACCTGCGCGCACGCGCAGGTAGACCGGGATGATGTAGGCCACGTAGAGGCCAATGACTGCAATCGAGGTGACAGCGAAGTACGCCGCACCGTTGAACCAGTAGGGAATCACGAGCACGAAGGCCCCGACGGCAGCGAACCAGATCGCGTTCGTCGGCGTGCGAGTGCGTGGGTTGATCCGGTGCCAGAACTTGTGTCCCGGCACGGCACCGTCACGCGAGAACGCGTAGATCATCCTTGAGTTTGCGGTGACGCTCGACATTCCGCAGAAGAACTGCGCGACGATTGCGATCAACAGCAACAACTGTCCACCGGTC
>JAYVNV010000112.1:0-33359 GCA_043758265.1 Acidimicrobiaceae bacterium | reverse complement strand
ACTTCTCGGCCGACAAACTCCCGGTACTGGTGGCGACCGACGTCGCCGCGCGGGGCCTGCACATCGACGCCGTTGACTGCGTTATGCACTTCGACCCGCCCGAGGACCAGAAGGCCTACCTGCACCGCTCCGGGCGCACGGCGCGGGCCGGTTCGACGGGCGTCGTGGTCTCCTTGCTGCTGTGGAACCAGATAATCGAGGCGGAAATCATCATGCGCCGCCTCGGACTCAAGCGTCCGATTGTTGAGGTATTCTCAAACGACCCGCACCTGAAGGACTTGGCCAGCTGGGACCCGACGAAAGAGGATTCGGTACTGTGAGCAAGCAGAAGAAGGCGTTGCCTGTCTTCAAGTTCGATAAGTCCATCACGAGGGCCCTCGTCGTGGTCGCGCACCCCGACGACGTCGATTTCGGCGCCGCGGGCACGGTCGCCACGCTCACCAAAAAAGGCGTCGACGTCGCGTACTGCCTCGTGACCTCGGGTGACGCCGGTGGTGACGGCTCCACGCTCAGCCGTGAGGAGCGTTCCGAGATCCGTGAGACCGAACAGCGCGCCGCCGCCCGCGAGGTCGGCGTCACGAACCTGACGTTCCTGCGCTGGCCCGATGGACAGGTTGAGCCAACGCTGCTGCTTCGCCGAGAGATTGCTCGGGTGATTCGCACCCACCGGCCCGACCTCGTGATCACCCAGAGCCCCGAGCGCAACTGGGAGCGCGTGCGCGCGAGCCACCCCGACCACCTGGCGGCCGGCGAGGCGACGATGCGCGCGGTCTACCCCGACGCACGCAACCCGCACGCCTTCCCCGAACTTCTGCGCGAGGGTCTCGAACCGCACACCGTGCCAGTCGTGTGGCTGAGCGGAAGCCAGCCGACGATGGTCGTCGACATCACGAAGCGATTCAATCGCAAGTACGCCGCGTTGCGACGTCACGTCAGCCAAGTCGGCGACAACAAGGGTCTGAAGAAGATGTTGAAGAACTGGGCACGCCTCACGGCGAAGGACGCCGGTCTCGCCAAGGGCCACCTCGCCGAAGGATTCAAGGTCGTCATCACCAGCTAATCGGGGGAGCTCGGTCGTAGTGTGTCGTGATGGGTTCTCGCAAGCACGACGTCGAACGCACGCCGATCGCCCGACGTGTCGCGCCGCGTGGGCTGGGCCAACTGTTAGTCGGTGTTACCAGGCTCAACGTCGCGGGTCAGGTGCTCGCGGGCGTCACCCTCCTCGCGATCGCGATACCCGAGCAGCTCGCCACCTCACAGCTCGCGGGCGTCCCGGCCTTCACCGCGATGATCGCCTTTATTGCCGCGTCACTCGTCTTCTTCGCGATTGGCTCCAATCCCATCCTCTCGATCGGGGCCGACTCGACAATCGCGCCGCTGTTCGCCATTGCGTTGCTTCGCGTGGCGCCCGCGTCGTCGACAAAGTACCTCGAACTGGTGGCCGCGACGGCGGTCGTCGCCGGCGTGATCATCATGGTGATTGGACTGTTGAAGCTCGGGTGGCTGGCCGACTTTCTCTCGCTCCCGATTGTCGCGGGCTTCATGGGGGGCATTGGCGTCATCATCATCGTGCACCAGTTGCCGCGCGCCCTCGGCGTCCCCTCGGGCGGCGAGAGCGCGTTGCAGCGACTGCAATGGCTCAGTCACCAACTCGCCCACGTGAGTGGATGGTCTGTTGTCATCGCGGTGGGAACGCTGGCCGTCATGGTGGTCGGCGAGATGGTGAACGCGAAGCTCCCGTGGGCGCTCGTGGCGGTGGGTTGCGCGACGGCGCTCACGGCCGTGGGGTCGCTCACCAATCACGGTGTGCTCGAACTGGGCCGCGTCAGCGCCGGCCTGCCGACCTGGCGACTGCACTGGCTGAGCGGCCACGAGTGGGCGACGGTCGCCACGACGGCCTTGACTCTGGTTATCGTCATCATCTCCCAGAGCGCCGCGACGGCGCGGACCTCGGCCGATGATCTCGGCGTCGCCGACAACCTGAGCCGCGACTTCGTCGCCATCGGGCTGGCCAACATCGGTACCGGGCTGGTCGGCGCCTTCGCAGTCAACGCCAGTCCGGCGCGCACGACGGTCATCCGTCTCGCCGGCGGTCGCACGAAACTGGTCGGCCTCGTGGCCGCTCTGGGCGCGCTGAGCTTGTCGCCGTTCGCCACCTACGCGCACATGATCCCGCTCGCCGCGCTGGCGGGCGTGTTGTTCTTCGTCGCCGGTCGGCTCATCAAGGTCTCGCAGTACCGTCGCATCCTCGCAACGAGCAACCTCGAGTTCGCACTGGCCATGGTCTCGGGCCTCGGCGTGGTGCTGATCGGCGTTGAGCAGGGCCTCGGCATTGCCGTCGCGCTGGCGATCCTCGATCAGACCTGGCGCTCGGCCCGGCCCAAGATGGTCGAGATGGGACGGCGCAAGGGCACGACCAGCTGGGAGCCCTACGACCAGCACGCCGTTACGCGCGTCGACCACATCCTCGCGGTGCTCTTCAACGAGGAGCTCTTCTTCGCCAACGCCGGCGTCTTTCGACGCGAAATGCACGACCTGCTGGCTAAGTATCCCGGCACGAAACACGTCATCATCGACGCGGTGGCAATCACTGACATCGACTTCACGGGACTGGCGGCACTCACCCAGGTGGTGCAGGACCTCGCGAAAGACGAGATATCGATCTCGTTCGCCCGCGCCAACAACGCCGTGCGACGGCGCCTCACGAACTCATTCGACCAGGCGCTGCGCCACGTCGAACTCTTTGACAGCACTGACGCCGCGGCCGAGGACGCGTTGCGCGACGCGAAACACTAAGGCTGGGCCAATCGGCGAAGCACGAAGTTGAGGACCCCGCCGTGACGGAAGTACTCGGCCTCGGTGGTCGTGTCGATGCGCAGACGCACTTCGAAGGTGACGATCTCGCCGCTGGTGCGCGTCGCCACGACCACCACGAAGGGCACGGTCTGGCCCTCGTTCAACGCGGCCAGGCCGTTGATCGAGTACCGCTCGGTGCCGTCGAGACCGTAGGTCTCGGCCGACTCGCCGGCCTGAAACTGCAACGCCAGGACACCCATGCCAATAAGATTGGAGCGGTGGATGCGTTCGAAGCTCTCGGCCAACACGGCCTTCACGCCGAGCAACTTCGTGCCCTTAGCCGCCCAGTCGCGACTGGAGCCCGTGCCGTACTCTTTGCCGGCGAGGATGACGAGCGGCGTGCCCTCGGCCCGGTAGGCCATCGACGCGTCGAAGATCGACATCTCGGTGCCTTCGGGCAGCTTGATAGTGACGCCGCCCTCGGTGCCCGGCGCCAACAGGTTGCGCAGTCGGATGTTGGCGAACGTGGCGCGCACCATGACGTCGTGGTTGCCTCGACGGGTGCCGTAGCTATTGAAGTCCGACGGCTGGACGTCGCCGTCGATGAGGTACTGCCCGGCCGGCGACGCGGCGCTGATGTTGCCGGCCGGTGAGATGTGATCGGTGGTCACTGAGTCGGCGAGCATGGCGAGCACGCGAGCGTCCTCGATGTCATGGACGACGTCGGGCACCATGGTCAGGCCCTCAAAGTACGGGGGCAGCTTCACGTAGGTCGACGCGTTATCCCAGGCGTAGGTGACGGCGTTGGTGCTCGGCACGTGCTGCCAGCGCTCGTCGCCGCTGAAGGCGCTGGCGTAGCGCTCCTCGAACATGGCGGGCGTGATCGAGGAGCGAACCGCGTCGGCGACCTCGGCGTCACTGGGCCAGAGATCGGCCAGGTAGACCGGCTGTCCATTGGTGGCGACGCCGAGTGGCTCTTGACTGAGGTCGATGTCGATCGTGCCGGACAGTGCGTAGGCGACGACGAGCGGGGGACTGGCGAGGAAGTTCTGCTTGACGTCGGGGTGGATGCGTCCCTCGAAGTTCCGGTTTCCCGAGAGTACGGAGACGACCGAGAGGTCGTGTTCGCTGACGGCCTCGGAGACGCCGGCGAGCAGCGGACCGCTGTTGCCAATGCACGTCGTGCAGCCGTAGCCCGCGAGGTAAAAGCCGAGCGTGTCGAGGGGCTCGACGAGGTCGGCGCGCTCTAAGTAGTCCATGACGACGCGGCTGCCCGGGGCGAGCGACGTCTTGACCCACGGTTTGGCGACCAACCCGAGCGCGACGGCGCGGCGCGCCACCAGGCCGGCCGCGACGAGGACCGAGGGGTTGGACGTGTTGGTGCACGACGTGATCGCCGCAATCACCACCGCACCGTCGCGAAGGTTGCGCGCCTCATCGAGGCCCTGGACGTCCTTCGGCGCGCGACCGAGGGCGTCCAAGAACGCGCCACGTGCGCCCGACAGCGAGACGCGGTCCTGGGGACGCTTCGGTCCGGCGAGGCTGGGCTCGACGCTCGAGAGGTCGAGCTCGACGTACTCGGAGTAGAGCGGCTCGGTCGCGCTGTGGTCGTGCCAGAGGCCCTGCACCTTCGCGTAGGCCTCGACCAGGGCGAGCTGCGCCGCGGGGCGACCGGTGAAGGCGAGGTAGTCGACCGTCACCTGATCGATCGGGAAGATCGCGCAGGTCGCCCCGTACTCGGGGGACATGTTGCCGATCGTCGCGCGCGTCTCGAGGGAGAGCGACGTCACGCCGGGTCCGTAGGCCTCGACGAACTTGCCCACGACCCCGTGCTTACGCAGTAGCTCGGTGATGGTGAGCACCACGTCGGTCGCCGTGACGCCCTCGCGCGTGGCGCCCGAGAGCCGTAGTCCGACAACCAGTGGGATCAGCATCGACGTCGGCTGGCCCAGCATGCCGGCCTCGGCCTCGATGCCGCCCACGCCCCAGCCGAGCACGCCGAGGCCATTGATCATCGTCGTGTGCGAGTCGGTGCCGACCACGGTGTCGAGGTAGGCCACGCCCTCGTGCTCGAAGACGACCCGCGCCAGGTGCTCGAGGTTCACCTGGTGACAGATGCCCATGCCCGGAGGCACGACGCGGAACTTCTCGAAGGAGCCCTGCGCCCACTTCAAGAAGGTGTAGCGCTCGACGTTGCGCTCGTACTCAATGGCGACGTTCTGCTCGAAGCTCTCGGGCGTACCCGAACGCTCGAGGATCACCGAATGGTCGATCACCAGCTCGACGGGCACCAGCGGATTTATCTTGGCGGGGTCACCGCCCAGGGCAATGATGGCGTCGCGCATCGACGCGAGGTCGACGACGGCCGGGACACCGGTCAAGTCCTGCATCAAGACGCGCTCGGGCGTGAAGGCGATCTCGCGGGCGGCGTCGCCGGCCGCCTCGCCGTGGCGCGTGGGCGTCTCACCCCAGCGCGCCAGCGCCTCGATGTCGCTGGCGCGGACCTTGACGCCGTCCTCGTGGCGCAAGAGGTTCTCGAGCAACACTTTGATTGAGTACGGGAGGCGGTCGACGCCGAGCGTGGCCAGGGCGTCGCAGCGAAGTGAGTAGTACGTCAGCGGACGGCCCTCAACGTTGATGGTGGACCGCGAGCCAAAGGAGTTGAGTGAAGTCATAGAACCATTCTGCCCGGTTCGCCGACGCGTCGTTTTGGGCGAGTGGCGATGACAACGGGGCCCAGGTGGGAGACTAAAACCCATGGCATCGACCTACGACACGCTGTTAGCGCGACTTCGTGACGCCTTTAACGCCGTCGAACCCGGTGGCGATCCGGTGCTGCGCACGTCGGAGCGCGGTGACTACCAGGCGAACGGCGTGATGGCCCTCGCGAAGCGGCTCGGTCGCCCCCCGCGCGAGGTCGCCGAGGAGATCGTCGCGCGCTGCGACCTGGAAGAGATGGCGAGCGTGGAGGTCGCGGGACCGGGATTCCTTAATCTCACGCTCAGCGCCGCGATGCTCCAATCACAGCTGGCGGCCCTGGTCGGTGACGAGCGCCTCGGGATCAGTCGCGTCGCGACGGCGCGGCGGGTGGTGATTGACTACTCGTCGCCCAACGTCGCGAAGGAGATGCACGTGGGCCACCTACGCTCCACCGACATTGGTGACGCCCTGGCGCGGATGTACCGCTTCGCCGGACACCACGTCATCGCCCGCAACCACGTCGGCGACTGGGGCACACCCTTTGGGATGTTGATCGAGCACCTGCTCGACCTCGGCGAGGACGAGGCCGTCGCCTCACTATCAATAGGTGACCTCAACTCTTTCTATCGCGAAGCGCGCCGCAAGTTTGACGCCGACGACGCATTCAAGGAACGCGGACGCCGCCGGGTCGTGGCGCTCCAGTCCGGCGACGCCGAGACGCTTCGCCTCTGGCGCATCCTCGTCGATCAGTCGATTGCCTACTTTGACGAGGTCTACACCGAGCTCGACATCACGCTCAGCGCGACCGACGTAGTGGGCGAGTCCTACTACAACGACATGCTCGGGTCCGTCGTTGCCGACCTCGACGCGGCCGGACTGCTCGTGCAGAGCGGTGGCGCGCGCTGCGTCTTCGCGGCGGGATTCACCAATCGTGAGGGCGAACCGCTGCCGCTCATCATCCAAAAGAGCGACGGAGGCTACGGCTACGCCGCCAGCGACCTCGCCGCGGTGCGCGACCGGGTGAGCAACCTGCACGCCGATGAGCTGCTCTACGTCGTTGGCGTCCCCCAGTCCCAACACCTGGAGATGGTCTTCGCCGTGGCACGCCTGGCCGGCTGGCTGCCCGACTCGGTGCGCTGTGAGCACGTGACCTTCGGGAACGTCCTCGGACCGGATCGCAAGATGTTCAAGACCCGAAGTGGCGAGACGGTCAAGCTCACCGCGCTGCTCGGTGAGGCCGTCGAGCGCGCCGACGCCGCGCTGCGCGAACGAAACACCGACCTGAGCGATCTCGATCGCACGCACCTGGCGGTGCAAATCGCGCGCGCGGCCATCAAGTACGCCGACCTGTCGACCGATCGTCAGCACGACTACGTCTTCGACCTCGACCGGATGATCACGTTCGAGGGTGACACGGGTCCGTACCTGCAGTACGCGCACGCCCGACTCCGTTCAATCTTTCGTCGCCTCGTCGAGCCGTGGAGCGCCACCTCAATCACCTTCGCGCTCGCTGCTGCGCCCGAGCGCCACCTCGCGCTGGGGCTGCTCGCCTTCCCCGAGGCCTTTGGCGCTGCGCTGGAGAACTTGCAGCCGCACCGGCTGTGCGTCTACCTCTTCGACCTGGCGCAGCGCTTCACCGCGTTCTACGACGCGTGCCCGGTGCTGGGCAGCGACGGTGCTGTGCGTGACGAACGTCTGGCCATTTGCGACCTCACCGCCAGGACCCTGGCGCTGGGACTGTCGGTGCTCGGCATCGAGGCCCCCGCGCAGATGTAGTCCGGTTCGTTCGCCCCGCGTCGTTCTTCGTCAGTAGAGTGAGCACGCAGGCGCAATGCTCTGTCGCACCGGGGGGAACTATGGACGTCAAGGCCGCAGTGGTGACCGAGGTCAATGGACCGTGGCGCACCGAGACAATCGAGATCGACGAACCCAAGGCCAACGAAGTCAAGGTCAAGATGGCCTTCGCGGGCATGTGTTACTCCGACGAGAGCCTGCGCAATGGCGGCATCTCGCACGTCCCCGAGATTCTTGAAGCCCTGACCGGACGCACGACGATCTTTCCCGTCATTGGCGGCCACGAGGGGTCCGGGGTGGTCGAGGCCATTGGTGCAGGAGTGACCAGTCTCCAGGTGGGCGACCACGTCACGGTGTCATTCGTGCCATCGTGCGGCAAGTGTGAGTACTGCCTCTCGGGCCGTTCCTACATCTGTGACATGGGGGCCGCGATCCTCGCCGGTCCCATGATCTCAGACGGAACGTGGCGACACCGCCTCGGGGACGTGAACCTCAATCGCATGTGCCAGGTGGGCGCGTTCAGTGAGTACATCGTGGTCCACGAGGCCTCGCTCATCCGCATCGAGTCCTGGTGGGACCTGCGGGCCGCGGCGCTGATCTCGTGTGGCATCTCGACGGGATTCGGCTCGGCCGTCAATCGTGGCGGTGTGAAGCCGGGCGACACCGTCGCGGTCGTTGGCTGCGGCGGCGTTGGCTCAGGTGCGATTATGGGCGCGGCGCACGCCGGTGCGCGAAATATCATCGCGATCGATATCGAACCGTCGAAGGTGGAGCGAGCGATGAAGATTGGCGCGACCCACGGGTGCGCGACGACCCTCGACGCCGCGTTCACTGTCCTGCCCGATCTCACCTGGGGCAAGAACTGCGACGTCGTCATTGTGACGGTCAACAAGGTGAAGAGCGACATCTTCGAACAGGCGCGGTCCATCACGGCCAAGGGAGGTGTCATTGTCGCGACGGCACTCGCCGGCTTCGACCTTTCGAGCATCGACATGAACATGCAGATGTTCTCGATGTACAACCAAGAGCTACGCGGTACGGTCTTCGGATCCGAGAGTCCGCGACTCCAGGTGCCGAGGTTGCTGCGCATGCACCACGAAGGGACGTTGAACGTCGACGACCTCGTAACGAATGAGTATTCGATCGACGAGGTGGAGCAGGGTTACCAGGACCTCAAAGACGCCAAGAACGTTCGCGGCGTCGTTCGCTTCTAGCCACGCCTATCACGCACTACCGGCGCCGGTCTTTAGTCCGAGCACCTTTCGCAGCCCCAAGGTCGACTTGGTGATCTGGGGTTTCAGCGCGCCGAGCGACTTGGACGACCACGCGCCTTTCCAGACCCCAACGCCGTAGGCCGCGTCGTCGATCAGCGCAAGCGGTACGTCGCTCAGGTGCAGACGCGTCGTGCGCCATCGCCACGCGGTGCCGACCAGAAACACGAGCAGCAAACGACGACGAAGCCACGAGTGCCAAGCGCCGAGCACTAGCGCCAGACCGAAGGTGCGCACAACGGCGCGCGCTATCGGTGGGCCCGAGCGCACCATGCCGCGCCCGATGAGACTCCGCGCGACCTTATCGGCATTCTCGGTCGAGGTGAGGAGTCGTTCGCGCAGTTGGCCACGCGCGGCGTCAATGATCCGCAGCCCGACCATTGGTTTGCCAACGACCGCGCTGATCCACGTCAGTAGGGTCCACGAGTCGACTCGAAAGGGCGCCAGACGGTTGCCGTGGTGCTGAGCGAGCGCACTCGACGACTCGCCGTAACGAACTCGTTGGCCCAGCCAGCTCGACCACGTCGCACGGGTTCGGTGCGTGATCGTGACCTCAGCGACGTAGCGCACGAGCCAGCCCTGGTCGTGGAGTCGCCACGCCAGGTCAACGTCCTCCCCGACGCGCAACTGGGCGTCAAAGCCCGTACCGAAGCTGGCTCGTCGTACGAGCAGACAGGCGCTCGGCACGTAGTGGATGGTGCCATTGGGCACGACGAGCCCGGAACGCTCGCCCATGTCGAGTGGGCTGAAACGGCCCTCGAACCGGTCGCGAACCGAGTCGCCTCCGGCGCCACGAATCCTCGGCGCAACGCTCGCCGCGAGTGGGTCGTTGAACTGACTGGCGAGGCGCCCGAGCACCCCGATCGGGTCGTCGAGGACCACGTCGACGTCGAGAAACCAAATAAATCGCCGTTTCGTCGCGCGCGCGCCGGCGTTGCGCGCACTGCCCGGACCGGCGTTCTGCGCCAGTCGCAGGTACGTGGCGTTGACGTCGTTGGCACAACGCTCGATGACCTCGCCGTCATCGGAACCGTCGTCGACCACCGTGACGTGAAGGCCACCGAGCGACGCCAGCAGCGCGCGCAGCGACGCTGCGTCGTCGCGCACCGGGATTACGACGTCGACGTCGTCGTGGTCAACACCACTTCGAAAGACGGGGTGCAGCAGTCCCTGCTGGACGAGCGTGCGGGCGAAGCGCTCCTCGCCCACGTTGACGTGGCCCCCACCGCGCCACCGCTCGGCGACCGCCCTCGAGCCACCGGGCAGACGAAGTAACCGCCACGGCGAGCCGCCACTCAAGAGGTCGCGGTCGAGAAAGGTCGCGCGTTCGTCGAGGACGACCTTCGTGCCGCGCTCCAGCGGCACGTCGACCGGCAAGGGCGCCACGGGCAGCAGTCGGCTCACGGTGCGAGTCTGGCACGGTTGGCTCGCACTGCGTGGCCGGACGCGACAGAATAGGGAGGTTCGAGGAGGAGCGATGTCGACTGAGACGCTGATTGTGCAAGAGGCCGTGGTGGAAACTGAAGAGATCGAGGAGTTGCTCGTCGAAGAGGTCTCGATTGACGGCCTCTGCGGGGTCTATTAAGCCGTGTCGTCCTCGTTGGTCGACGCCTTCGACGCATCGGCGCCCTGGCGGGTGAACGACCAAGTGTCACTGCGCGATGAGTCCTTTGGCGCCCTCGCGTACCACCACGGCACACGCCGTCTCGTTTTCTTGAAGTCGCCCGAGTTGGTCACGCTGGTTCGACGGCTCAGTGAGTTCGAAAGTGCCGAGGCCGCGGTAACGGCCATCGTCCCTCGGGCTCAGCGTGACCGCTACGTTGCCGCTTTGGCGTCGCTGCATCGCTCGGAGATCCTCAGTGGGAGCTAACAGCTCACTGCGCAACCGCTTCGAGCGGGGTCTGGCGGCGCCCATCTGTCTCACCTGGGAGCTCACCTACGCCTGCAACCTCGCCTGTACGCACTGCCTGTCGTCGTCGGGTCGTCGCGATCCGCGCGAGCTGAACACCAATGAGGCGAAGGCGCTGATCGATGAGATTGCCGACATGCAGATCTTCTACGTCAACATCGGCGGCGGTGAGCCAATGATCCGACGTGACTTCTTCGAACTCATCGAGCACGCGGTCGCTCGTCACGTCGGGGTCAAGTTCTCAACCAACGGGACCCGCATCGACGAAGAGGCGGCGAGGCGACTGGCCGGCATTGAGTACCTCGACATCCAGGTCTCGATTGACGGCGCCGACGCGTCAACGAGCGACCAGGTTCGCGGGGCGGGTAGTTACGACGCCGCGCGCCGCGCCATGGACAACCTGCAGGCCGCCAACTTTGGTCCCTTCAAAATCTCAGTCGTCATGACGCGCCGCAGCGTCGAGCAACTCGACGCCTTGGAGCAGCTGGCGCTGCACTACGGCGCCGAACTGCGACTGACGAGGCTGCGCCCCTCTGGTCGAGGCGTTGACGTCTGGGACGCGCTGCACCCGACGCTCGAGCAAAATCGAATGCTGTATCACTGGTTGCGCGGTCGCCCCAACGTCCTCACGGGCGACTCGTTCTTCCACCTCTCGGCGCTGGGCGAACCGCTCGACGGACTCAACCTCTGTGGGGCGGGGCGCGTCGTCTGCCTGATCGACCCGGTGGGCGACGTCTACGCCTGTCCGTTCGTCATCCACGACGAGTTCCTCGCCGGCAACGTCCGCGAAGGCGGTTTTCGAGCGGTGTGGCTCGACAGCGAGCTGTTCCGGTCGCTGCGCGAACCGGGCAGCGCCGGCGCGTGCGCGTCGTGTGGTTCCTACGACGCCTGTCGGGGAGGTTGCATGGCCGCCAAGTTCTTCACCGGCTTAGAACGTAGTGACCCCGACCCCGAATGCGTTTTTGGTCACGGCGAGACGGCACTCGCCGCCAAGCGCGTGACCCTGCGTCCCAGCTCGTCGCCGGACCACTCTCGACGAGTCGCGGTGGCAATCTCGTCGAGGTGACGCCCCGGTCGTTCGTCACCCCTCAACTAAGGTCGCGGGGGAGTTCGAAGGAGCACCGATGGGCAATACGTGGTTTGAGACGGTAGCCGTTGCCCAGCGCCGCGCTCAAAAACGGCTGCCCAAGTCCGTCTACGGTGCCCTAGTAGCTGGCTCAGAGAAGGGACTGTCGTCGCTCGACAACCTCGCATCGTTCGATCTCCTCGGGTTCGCCCCTCACGTCGCGGGCAACAAGAGCGAGCGCACGATGGCGACCACGGTGATGGGCCAGCACGTGGCCATGCCGGTGCTGATCGCGCCGACTGGCGTGCAGGCCGTGCACCCCGAGGGCGAAGTCGCCGTCGCGCGCGCCGCCGCGAACCGCGGCGTCGCCATGGGACTGAGCTCCTTCGCCAGTCGCTCCCTAGAGGAGGTCTGCGCTGTCAACAACCAGGTGCTCTTCCAGATGTACTGGTCGGGCAATCGCGACGTCATGCGTCAACGGCTGGCTCGCGCTGAGGCGGCCGGTGCGAAGGGAGTCATCCTCACGCTCGACTGGTCATTCGCCAACGGTCGTGACTGGGGCAGTCCGTGGATTCCTGACAAAATCGGGCTGAAGGCCGTTGTCAAGCTGGGCCCCGAAGTGATAGTTCGCCCGCGCTGGCTCTGGTCGTTCGCCAAGACCGGGCACCTGCCCGATCTCACGACGCCCAACATGGCGCCAGTGGGCGAGAAGCCCCCGACTTTTTTTGGCGCCTACTACGAGTGGATGCAGAGCACGTTGCCCAGTTGGGACGACGTGGCGTGGCTCCGGTCGCAGTGGGACGGGCCGTTCATGGTGAAGGGCGTCAGTCGAGTCGACGACGCGCGTCGGATAGTCGACCTCGGCGCGACGGCGCTCTCGGTCTCCAATCACGGTGGCAACAACCTCGACGGCACGCCCGCGCCGATCAGGTCGTTGCCGGCCATCGTCGACGCGGTGGGTGACTCCATCGAGGTGCTCCTCGACGGCGGCGTGCGCCGCGGCAGCGACGTGGTGAAGGCCCTCGCCCTCGGCGCGCGCGCGGTGATGATTGGGCGGGCCTCTCTCTGGGGGCTGGCCGCCGCTGGTCAGGCTGGCGTTGAGAACGTGCTCGACGTCTTGCGCGGTGGCATTGATTCGTCGTTGCTCGCCCTGGGCAAGTCCGACGTCAGTGAAGTGGGTCACGACGACGTCGTTGCGCCGAGCGACTTCTTTCGAACGCTAGGAACATGAACCGCGTCGCGATCGTGACCGGTGCCGCTCGCGGTATCGGTGCCGCGACGGTCGACGTGTTGGTCAATGAGGGCTATCGCGTCGTTGCCGTCGACCGATGCCGCGACATTCCCGAGGTGCCCTACGCGCTGGCGACCTCGGCCGACCTTGACGGCGTCGTGAGCCATCACGGCGACGCGGTGCTCGGGCTCGTCGGCGATGTCCGCAGTGCCACCGACATGCAACTCGCGGTGGAGACCGCGACGCGCCACTTTGGTCGATTGGACGCGGTCGTCGCCTGCGCGGGGGTGATGGCCGGCGGCGCCGCGCTCTGGGAGATCAGTGACGCCGCGTGGGACGCTGTCTGGTCAGTCAACGTCCTCGGCACTCGTCGTCTGATCGAGGCAGCGGCGCCCACGCTGATCGCCAATGGCCCCGACGCCAACGGTCGCGTCGTCGCCGTTGCGTCGGCCGCCGGCCGGACCGGTCTCTACCATCTCGCCTCGTACTCCTGCGCGAAACACGCCGTCGTCGGACTCATACGCGGCGCCGCGATGGACCTCGCACCCTACGGCGTGACCGCCAACGCGGTCAGCCCCGGCTCGACGCGCAGCGCGCTGCTTGACGCGTCAGCGGCCGTCTACGGGCTCGCCAGCGCCGAGGAGTTCGCCACGCATCAGCCGATCGGACGACTGCTCGAGCCCGTGGAGGTCGCTTCTTCGATTGCGTGGCTTTGTTCGCCGTCGGCCTCCGCCGTGACGGGTGCCGACGTCGCGGTCGACGGCGGCATGACGGTCGGCTAGGTAGTCGCCTCGCGGCGCGATTGCTCACCGCGGTGACGTCGTCGGACGTAGTGAAAGTCACCCTAGGTCATTGCATCAGTGCCAATTACGGTGGCCTTCGTCACGCGGTCCGGGCCCGGCCGGCGCGACACGAGGGCACCGCGCGGCGACGGCGTCAAACGGGTGCTCAGAAACGACGTCAGCCGTTGAGACAGGTTTCGAGGAATCGGTTGAGCATCTCGGTCGTTCGTTGCACGAACAGGTGACCGCGTTCATCGCGCGTGATGTCGAGGACCGGACAGAACGCCTCGTCCCCACGGCAAAAGAAGTGGGGCGATCCCCGGACAGCGCGTCGCTGCCCGTCCGACCAGTCAGCGAGGACCGCCTCGAGGCCGTGACCGGGGGAGTACTCGAGACCGTGCGCGAACGCGACCGACGTCAAGACAGCGCGCGATGAGATGTCGAGGCCTTCTTCAAAGAGCGCGTCGCGCAGTGCGAGGGTTACGGCTTCGCCGGTCGACGCGTCAATTCGATAGGCCACGGAGGCGAGGCCGAGCGCCTCAATCGAAGAGTGAGGAAACGTCGTGACGTCAAAGCCGACGAAGAGATGCGCGGCGACCTGTTGGCGCAGATCGGCGATGTGCTGTGCCGTGGTGGAGGGGTCGAGCGGCCTCGCGTTAACGAGTTCGAGTGGCCAGGCCCGCACCAGCAGAGGAACATCTGTTCGACCGAGTCGGGCCCGTTGCGCGACGACCGCGCGCAAGCCCACGTGCGCGAACGGGCACCAGATGTCAGCGAAGACTTCAATCGCCGCGTCGCGGCTCTCATTGGTTCCTTCGCTCACCGACACCTCGTTCGTTGGCTTTTATCTTCCAGGAATAAACCCCTACTTCGTCAGGGTCCAACGTACCAACGTTGGCTCACGCCCCCGATGGCCTAGAGGGGACTACGCGCAACGACTCGTCCGTGACGGACCGCTCAACATCAACTAGTATTGGCAACGCCTCGCGGCAGCGAAGTTGGTGAGATTCCAACGCTGTCCCGCAACTGTAAGTGGTCTTTAACGAGCACCATGGAGCCAGGTCGCCTTCCGCGAGGAGATGTTAAAGACAGCTCTCGAGGTAAGGAGCGGTCGTTCGGATACCCATCCGTCGTCCAAACCACTTCGACGAAAAGGAGATATCCATGTTCAAGTCCCTTCGTTTTGCCCTCACACTTTTCGTCAGTGTGCTGGCTCTACCCCTACTGAGCGCGAGCGGTGCTGGCGCCGCAGCGGCGCCCAAGTGCGTCGTCTCGCTCTCACCGTCGGCGACCGAGACGCTCTTCGCCATTGGGGCCGGCCCCCTGGTGCAGGCGGTCGATAAAGACTCCAACTACCCAACGTCGGGCCTACCGGCCAAACGGATCGACTCGCTCAATCCCAACGTGGAGGCGATCATTGGACTCTGCAAGACCTCACCGTCGCACCCGTCGTCCAAGCCCGACCTCGTCATCATCTCCTACGACGCCAACAAGATCAAGGAGAAGCTCATGGGGGTCGGCGTGAAGGTCGTTGAGCAAGACGCCCCGACGTCGCTGTCGGGCGTCTACCGCCAGATCCGCCAACTCGGCGCGCTCACCGGTCGCGCGAGCAGCGCCAACGCGCTCGCCACCTCGCTGACGCGGGCCATCAACGTGGACGTGGCCTCGGTGCCCAAGCACCCCGGCAAGACCTTGAGCGCCTACTACGAGCTCGACCCGACCTACTACTCACTGGCTAGCACGACCTTCGTTGGAACACTGCTGAAGGCGCTCGGCGTGGTCAACATCGCTGACGCCAAGAGCACCTCGGCCGACGCGGGCTACCCCCAGCTGAGCGCCGAGTACATCGTGAGCGCGAATCCCAAGATGATCTTCCTGGCCGACACGCACTGCTGCAAGGCTTCGGCCGCGACGATCGCCACGCGGCCCGGCTTCTCCACGGTGACCGCCGTCGTCGACCACGAGGTGATTGCCCTGAGTGACGACGTTGCCTCGCGGTGGGGGCCGCGCCTAAAGAATCTCATGAACCAGCTGACGGCGTCGGTGAAGAGCGCGCTGCGAAATCCCGTCCTCTGGAAGTAGCTGTTGAACACTAATCCTCCGACGAGGGGCCGCGTGGCCGTGGTGGTGGCGTGCAGCGTGGCGGCGCTGCTCGCCGCAATCGTCCTTGGATTGGTGATTGGTCCAACGTCAATCGGTGCGTGGCGCGTCGTCGGGTACCTGCTCTCGCGCGTCGGCATTGGCCACAACACGTTGACGCCGTTGCAGACGACGATCATCGCGCAGCTCCGCGCGCCGCGCCTGGTGTTGGGCCTGCTCGCGGGCTCGATGCTGGCGGTCGCCGGCGGCGCCTACCAGGGCGTCTTTCGTAATCCGCTCGCCGACCCCTACCTGCTCGGGGTGTCGGCCGGCGCCGGGCTCGGTGCGACCGTCGCCATTGTCAACGCCGGCGCCAGCGCGGCCACCCCGACGTGGACACCGCTGCTGGCCTTCGTCGGGGCGATCGCCGCGGTCGCAGTGACGTGGCTGATCGGTGGACGGCGCACGCGCTCGAACGTGGCGACGCTGATCCTCGCCGGTGTCGCCGTCTCGTCGCTGCTCACGAGTGCGCAGACCTTCCTCCAACAGCGGTCCTCAATTGGATCACTGGCGCGGGTCTACATCTGGCTGCTCGGATCGCTGGCGAGCGCGAGCTGGCACTCGGTCTGGCTCGTCGTGCCCTACGTGGTGCTCTGCGTCATCATCTGCGTCGGGGCCGGTCGAGCCCTCGACGTGATGAGCGTTGGTGAGGACGAGTCGCGCTCGCTGGGCGTCCCGGTGCGCAAGGTCCGCCTCATCGTGGTCGCGGCGTCGTCACTGGGCACCGCGGCCATTGTCTCGGCGGTGGGGCTGATCGGATTTGTCGGCATCATCGTGCCGCACATTGTTCGTCTGCTGGTCGGTACCTCGTATCGCCGGATTCTGCCGATCTCGGTGCTCTTTGGAGCCGCGTTCCTCGTCGTGGCCGACACCATTGCGCGCACGGCGCTCGCCCCGTCGGAGCTGCCACTGGGCGTCGTGACGGCAATCGTCGGGGCGCCCGTCTTCGTGCTGATTCTCAGCCTGCGCCGTCCGGTGGCCGTGTGACACGCGTCGAGGTCCGCGAACTGACCGTGAACGCCGGACCCAAGGTCCTCGTGTCGAACGTCACGTTGGCGATCGAGGAGGGGACGTGGTGCACCGTCGTGGGCCCGAACGGCGCCGGCAAGACGACGCTCGTCGAAGCCATCGCCGGTCTCCGAGCAGTGTCGAAGGGTTCAGTGTCCATCTCGGGCACGAAGCTCGATGCGATGAACGAACGCACGCGAGCTCGCACCGTGGCGCTCGTTCCCCAGCACCCGGTTCTACCGAGCGGCATGAGCGTCTACGACTACGTCGCGCTTGGTCGCACCGCCCACCACGGTCTTTTCCACTCGCCCGGCGCGAACGACCGGTGCGTCATTGAGTCAGTCCTCGAACGGCTCTCACTGGCCGAGTTCCGCGACCGCGACGTCCTCACCCTCTCGGGCGGTGAACGCCAACGGATGGTCCTGGCACGGGCCTTGACGCAGTCGACGAAGGTGATCGTCCTCGATGAACCAATCACTGGACTCGACGTTCGCCACCAAATGGACCTCCTCGAACTCTTAAAGTCCGAGGTCGTCGAGTGCGGCGTGACGGTCGTGGCGACACTGCACGACCTGACCTTGGCCGGGCAGTTCGCCGACCGACTGGTGCTGCTCGACCACGGCCAGGTAGTGCTCGACGGTCCGTCCAACGTCGTCATCCGCAGTGAGGAGTTGGCGTCGTGTTATGGAATGACGCTGCGCGTTGTCGACGTCGACGGTGCGGACGTCGTCGTGCCGGTGCGACGCTGACCGAGCGTTCGCACGACCACGTCGAGGGTGTCCTCGCGTGCACTGCGTTCAAGTACCACACGAGCATCACTTAGACTTTCTAAAAGCAACGAAGGGAACCACGTGCGGCGCACGCGAATCGTAGCCACCATCGGACCGACGTCAGACAGCGACGAAATGTTGAAGGATCTGGTCAAGGCTGGCGTCGACGTCTTTCGTCTCTCTTTCGCTCACGGTGATATCCCCTCGGGCATCGAGCGACTCCGCCGGGTTCGCGCCCTCGCGCCGGACCTCGCGATAATGGTCGACATCCCGGGGCCCAAGATTCGCGCCGGGTCGTTCGGCACCACGCCCGTCGCGCTCAACATCGGCGAACGCATTGAGCTCGTGGAGGGTTTCGACGAGGCCTCAGTCGATAGTCGCATCGTCGTCGAGCGTCTTGACGTGCTCTCTTTACTGAAGGTTGGTGACAAGATCCACCTCGGTGATGGTGGAGTCTCGCTTCTCGTCGAGCAGGTCGGCGCCACCACGGTCGCTCGGGTCACGTCCGGGGGTGCGGTACTTGGCAAGCCCGGCCTGTCACTGCCGTCGTCACTGTTGAACGACCGACTGCCGACCGCGGACGACCGTGAGCGTCTCGAGGCGCTGCGCGGCGAATCGTTCGAGATCCTCGCCGTGTCCTTCGTGCGCTCGGCCTTCGACATGGTGTCGGTGCGCACGGTACTGTCGCGTGACGACGTGTTGATGATGGCCAAGATTGAGACCGTCGAAGGCGTCGAGAACCTCGACGAGATCATCGCGGTGTCCGACGCCATCATGGTCGCGCGCGGCGACCTCGGCGTGCGGATGCCGATCGAGGAGGTGCCCCACCTGCAAAAAGAGATCGTGCGTCACGGCGTTCGCTACGCCCGGCCCGTGGTGGTCGCGACCCAGATGCTCGAATCGATGACCCACGCGCAGGTTCCCACGCGAGCCGAAGTGACCGACGTCGCCAACGCGGTGCTCGACGGCGCGAGCGCGGTCATGCTGAGTGGCGAGACTGCGATCGGTGACGACCCGGTCGCCGTGGTGACAACAATGGACCGGATCGTTCGTCGTGCCGAGGAGTACTTCGACTACGAGGGCTGGGGCTCGTCGCTCGGCGTGCAACAGGTCGGCGCCGGCACCCGTTCGACGCGCATCACCGCCGCCATCACCGGCGCCGCCTGGCGCGCCGCGATGGAGGAGAAAGCTGTCGCGATCGTCGCCTGCACCCGATCGGGCTTGACGGCGCGCGCGATATCGCGGTTCCGACCACCGATGCCAATCGTGGCGATCACGCCCAGCGACGCTACGGCGCGCCAACTGCGCGCCTCGTGGGGCGTGCAAGAGATCTACCTCTCGCCCGAGCAGGACATCGACGCCCTCTGTGACGTGGCGATCACGCGCCTCAAAGCGTCGGGCATCGCCAAGGCCGGTGACCCGATTGTGATCATGGCCGGGTCCGCCTCGGGCGGTGCGCAGATCACCGACACCGTGCGCATGATCATCGTTCCGTAGATCCGTTGACCATCCCGCGCTTTTGGCGCGACGCTTGCGAGCGCGCGGGCGAGGTGAAAGCCCTCAGCGCGCGGTGGCTGGGTGACGAGAGGCCGTGTGACACTGAAGGCGGTCGTCGAGCATGAAGTTGCGTCGCCCGTCCTCGGACACGCAACGCTCGCGACCTTCGGCCTCAGCGTTGCGCGCCCACGTCACGTCCGTCTCGGTGGCGTTCGTCGCGCGAAGCGCAGGGTCGGTGAGCGTGGCTCGTGCAGAGTGTGTCGGTAACTTTGCGCCACGAACTACACGAAACGACCGGTTTGCTTGTGTGCGATGAGCCCATGAGTCGCTCACGTCGCGAACGTCGAGGTCCGTTGACCACTCGCGGCGACGATTTCGCGCCTCGTTGCTAGGGGGCGAATGCGTCGTACGAGACGTCCTAGTCCGCCTAGTGTCGAAGGGCCGTTGCGAGCCCCGCCCCCCATTGACGCTGGCCGTCGACGCACGTCTCGTGAGCCCTCAAATATCCCCCAACTGGCCTGGTCGCAAAGAATTTCAAATTCCAACATCCGCTGACCGGCGCGGCGACGAATAGGTAGTACTGCAACAAGTATCGCGAGTGTCCCGCCAGTAGATTCCGAGGGAATCGCCGGCAGTGCACCGTGACCGGATTCACGAACTTGGTTCGAGAAAGAGGTATCACTATGGCTGAGATTTCTAGGCGTAATTTTATTAAGAACACCGGAGGCGGAATTGCCGCGGCCGGGTTAATCGCCGTTGCGCCAGCGGTAATAGCTGGCGGAGCCAGCGCCGCGATCAAGGCGAAGCCGGCGACACGATCGGCCAAAGTAGTCAGGCCCGCGTCAACGTCCCAGACCGTCGTCGCGCACATCCCCAATCCCCGTACGGGACAGATCCACTTCTTCGTGGGAACTCGCGAAGTCATACATCGCGATCGCGCACTCGTCGCTCGCATCCTGCGCGACCTGTAGGAACGTCGTACTCTCACGCTCGGCGACGTTGCCGAGCGAGCAGTCCCAACTATTCACCAACAACCCCAAGCAGTTGATCGATACTAAGAAAGGCGTCACCAATGTCATCGCACGCAGAAGCCCCAGAGATTTCCAAGGACCCCGTTGCCGACAGCACGGACCTCTACGCGTTCGTCAGTCCGGACAACCCCACAATGGTTACCCTGATTGCTAACTACATCCCGCGTCAACAACCGGCCGGCGGACCGAACTTTTACGAGTTCGGCGAAGACGTGCTCTACGCGATTCACGTCGACAACAACGGCGACGCGAAGGCTGAAATCACCTACGAGTTCCGTTTCAAGACTGTGCTCACTGATACGGGGGCGAACGACACGTTCCTGTACAACACCGGCCAGATCAAGAACCTCAGCGACCCGACCTGGAACCGCAAGCAGTTCTACACGGTGACCAAGGTCGACAAGACCGGACGACACGTTCTTGGGACCAATCTGGCCTGCCCGCCATGCAACGTTGGCAAGAACTCGATCCCGAACTACGCGGCGTTGACGGCTCAGGCGACCCACGCAATCGGTGCCGGTCAGGTCTTCGCCGGTCAGCGCGCGGACGGCTTCTACGTCGACCTCGGATCGATCTTCGACCTAGGCGACTTGCGACCGTTCCAGCCGGACTTCCTCTTGAAGGGCGCGGCGATCGCGGGAATCAACTCGCTCGCGGCGACGAACGTCCACTCCATCGCCATCGAAGTGCCGATCACCGACCTGGTGAGCGGCGGGACGGCTCCGACGGACTACAAGGCGGCCAACTCTACAATCGGTGTCTGGACGACGGCTAGCCGTCAGACGGTGAAAATCATTGGTGCTTCGAAGGCGCACGTCGGCCCGTGGCAGCAGGTCTCGCGCCTCGGCAACCCGTTGATCAACGAGGTCATCATCCCAATGGGTAAGAAGGACTACTGGAACGCGGTGGCGCCGAGCAGCGACTCGCAGTTCTCGTCGTACTACGACCACCCAGGTCTGGCGGGGCTGCTCAACGTGCTCTACCCAGGCGCCTTCCCCAACCTGGCGGCCTACACGGCGAACTCCGCGAACACTCGTCCCGACTTGGACGCCGTGCTCCTCACCGGTGTGCCGCCGCTCTTCCCGGGCTTCCAGAACTACACCGGCAAGACCCAGGCTGACATGCTGCGCTTGAACGTGGCCATTGCCCCGGTCAGCCAGGCCAAAGCGAACATCCTCGGGGTGGTGGGCGGCGACGTTGCCGGCTTCCCGAACGGGCGTCGTGTCTACGACGACGTCGTGAGCATCGAGCTCAAGGCCGTCGCTGGAGCGCTCCTGGGCTCCGTGGTAAAGAGTTACACGGCGGACGCCGCCGCTGGCGCGCTCTACGACGTTGGTGGTCCGACTGCGGAGCCGGTCAGTGTCTCGAGTCTCAGTGCCTTTGGCCTGACCTTCCCGTCGACCTTCCCGTACCTCTCCGACCCGTGGGATGGTTTGGACAACCCGACCACACAGCTCCAAGGCGTAGCCGGTTAACTAATGTCCGACCTCGTTGAACAACTGGCTACACGGGCAGTCCTCGACCACGACCACGACCACAGTTCGGGCGACGGGCACTCACACGGGCAACCGAGTGAAGCGCAAGCGCCGACCGAACCAAGTCGCGCGGTCGTGATCGAGGTCGACGAAGACCACGGTGCTCTCGTGCTCTCGTCGAACGCTGATCGCGCTGGTATCGAGGTCCAGATTCACCCGGCGTCAAATCCGTCGCAGCGCACACACGTGTGGGTGCTGCCGCGCGAGGGCCGAGATGAAGTCGTGTACGCCGCCATCTTCCCCCGGTTGGCGACTGACGACTACTCGGTCCTCGCGGTCGACGGATCAATCTCGTTGGCGATCTCGGTTCTCGCGAATCGAGTCACCTACGCAGAGTGGGCGTAGTCAATACCCACGAACGAAGCCCCGCGAGTCGCTGTCTTATCCCGCAGCGATTCGTGCGGCTTCGTTTCATTAAGTTGGAAATCAGTTTCATTCACACGACGTAGCTCGGCAACTGCGATGTCGCGTAACTGAGCCACCGTGCGAGAGCCAATGACGGTGTCAATCTGGGATTCTCGAGGGCTCGCAGCCTCTCACCAGCACTCTGCTAGCAACCCTGCGCAAATGGTCCCCGCCGCGGTGGTGCGGACGGTTCGACGCAGTGCATCCCTCAGTGTCATTGGGCCGAGCGTTGACCGTGTCGTGTGAACGCGCCACCGCGTTACGGCGGTCACTGGAATCAGTTATCGAAAGTGCACGTAGCGCTGACGCTCGCGTTGAGTGGTACTTCGAGGTTCACTGAGCCGTGCGTCGCCGGCGCGCATGCGGTGGTTGAGGCGTTGGGTAGACGAGGTCGGCGAAAGTCTGCGTCACCGGAACCAGACTTCGCGCGAAAAGCGCCGCGGCGCTCACGATAACCGGGGAGGCCAAAAGTTTGAGTGCGTAGATATTCCCGGCCCGTGGCCACGAGACCCGTGACCATGAGTCTCCGCCTTTCTCGATACCAATGACCGCGTCGCTCGGCCCATCGACGTCGTCCACAAATGGACATCACTAGTCCACCAGGAAATTTAGCGAGCAAGGGTTGCGCTACGAGTAATTGAGCCCAACAAGCAATGTTCAATCGAGCCTTAATCTCAAGGTGGTCGTACGGTTCTCGAGAGGTTGTGAGTCAACAAGACCAACGCCCATTCGAATTGAGCGAGCTCGCTTCATTCCGGGCGAGCACCTTCGAACTTAGCGAAAGCTTTTAAGACGTACTGTGATCCAAGTCGCAGCAATTATTTCTAACGAGCCCCATTGTCGTTTCCGCGCGCCCCCTGCGACAAGGCGTGATTCCGATAACTTTCGAGGAGACAATTTCAGTTACGCAGCACACGAAGGGTGCACGATTTCGAAGGGGTAGTGAGACACAGTGTGGTGCGGTGGGAAAGTTCACGTCCCGTGGTCTCCTTCCAAATCTCAAGTTGGGATTTGGAACGCGCAGTTGTTGTGGGAGTTGATCGGTGCCCCCGACAGGAGTCGAACCTGCGCACATGGCTTCGGAGGCCAATGCTCTATCCACTGAGCTACGAGGGCAATGTGCTGCAACTACTGCGGTTTCGGACCCGCAACCATCGAAATAATCCCATCTGACGCAGAATTAGCGCAGGATTCCGGGATGATCCTCCTGTTGACCCCACTCGTTGTCGCCGTAGCGAAGTCTAGGCGACTGCGCTCTGAGCGGGCCTAGGCACCCGGCATGGCGGCATACCGACCCGGCAGCGATACTCAACGTGGAGCAAGTGACGCCGTTCTGCCAGCTGGACATCGACGAAAACGACGTGACAAGTAGGACGTTTCGCCACTATGACCTCAACGACCTGGGTGAGCGTGCCACGGCGTGCGCGTGCGACAAGATCGAGCATGCGATTTTGACCAACTGTAGTGATTGGGGCTGGTGGTTCCCACGATGAGGGTCTGGCCGAGTTGCTCTCTGGTGATGGCAGAAATAGAAATCCTTCGTTAAGCACGTACGACGTGGCGCGGCGAAATCCCCAACAGGGTGACGCCGTAGCAGTATCTCTGCGATGCCGTCAATCGCGCAATGCCGGGCCGCTCGGAGGACGACCTCGTCATTGGCAAGAATGAGCTCCGCGCTGTGGGCACGCTGGTCGTGCGCTACGTGACTATGTCATTGCACCTTCCCACTGGCCACTCGGCGAAGAGTGTTAGGACGGCCATGCGCGAGGTCGTCAGGGACCCGTGCCCACCGAGTTGAAGCGCGCGAGGCGCTAAGCGGCACGACTCGTGGCAAAAAGATGCGCAACCGCGACTTCAACGGGGCTCGATTCAGTTGCCCAAAATGTTTGAAGTCCCATGCCCTATCCACTTAATTGCGACAGCATTGCGGTCTATCCACCTGAGTGATAGCGGCTCCCATTTCGAGTGCAGTGTTCATTCCCTCCTAAAGTTCTCGTATGAGTGCAGAGCCAATCCTCAAATCGCTCCTTCCCGATTCGGCAACCTGGAGTGCGACTGATGTCACCGTCGGCGGGGTGTCGCTGCGCGAACTCGCTGGGACCTACGGCACGCCACTCTTCGTCTACGACGAGGCCACGCTTCGCGCTCGCTGCCGTGAAGCCGCGAGCGCCTTCGACGACGGAGTTGCTTACGCGGCCAAGGCATTCCTCTGTAGCGCGATGGCGCGACTGGCCTTCGAAGAGGGGCTCTGCATCGACGTCGCGACCGGGGGTGAGCTAGATCTGGTGCTTCGATCAGGCGTGCCGGCCAGTCGAATCATCATGCACGGCAACAACAAGTCGTACGGCGAGCTCGAACGGGCCGTCGCGGTTGGCGTCCATCGAGTCGTCGTCGACAACTTCGAGGAGATTGAACTGCTGCGAACGCTCGTTGGCGCGGCCACGCCGATTGATTGCCTGGTGCGCGTCACGCCTGGTGTTGAGGCCCACACGCACGAGTTCGTTCGCACCGGCCAGGAGGACACGAAGTTTGGCTTCTCGGTGTCAAGCGGTGATGCTCGTAAAGCAATCAGCGCACTTCGCGAGATACCGGGCGTCGTGGTGCACGGCGTGCACGCGCACATTGGGTCACAGATTTTCGAACTGATTGGCTTCATTGAGTCGCTGAGCATCCTGGCCAACTTTATTGAGTCTGACGGATTTGACGAGCTGTGCGTCGGTGGGGGAC
The DNA here is from genome assembly GCA_043758265.1 of Acidimicrobiaceae bacterium. Taxonomy (GTDB): domain Bacteria; phylum Actinomycetota; class Acidimicrobiia; order Acidimicrobiales; family RAAP-2; genus RAAP-2. The sequence continues at coordinate 8,698 of JAYVNV010000112.1, read as the reverse complement.
TGGGGGTGGCCTACGTGGCCGGCGAGACGTCACTGTCGATCAGCGCGTGGGGCGACGCGATCCGCGCCGCAGCGCTGAATGTCGGTCTTGACAGCAAAGTGCAGCTACTCGCTGAACCGGGTCGCGCGATTGTCGCGCGGGCCGGTCTCACCCTCTACGAAGTGGGCGCGGTGAAGCCGGTCGCCCAACGCACCTACATGGCCGTTGACGGGGGCATGAGCGACAACCCCCGACCGGTTCTCTACGGGTCGGGCTACGAGGCGTTCGACATCAGCCAACCTCTGGCCACGCGTCCCCAGACTGTGCGTCTCGTTGGCAAGCACTGTGAGAGCGGCGACGTCTTGATTGACGAGGCGTGGCTGCCCGCGTCGAGCGGCGCGCGCAGCATCATCGCGACCCCGGTCACTGGAGCGTACGGCTACTCAATGGCGTCGAACTACAACCGCGTACCGCGTCCGGCCGTTGTCTTCGTCGCCAACGGTATCGCGCGAGAAGTGCTTCGCCGCGAGACGTTCGATGACATGGCGTCACTCGAAACCTGAGGTCGTCGGTCACGAGAGGTCGGTTAGCCTTTACTGATGGATAGGCCGGTCGTTCGAGTTGGCATCATCGGTGCCGGTCACGTCGGCAGCGCCCTGGTCGCGATGCTCAACGATGCCTCTCGTCACGAGGCCCTGCTCGACGCCGCGACCGGGCCGCTCGAGGTCGTTGGCGTCGCGGTGCGCGACGTAACCAAGGCCAGATCAGGCGTCGATGCTTCGTTGCTGACGAACGACGCCGCGGGACTCGCCGCGCGCGCTGACGTCGACATCCTCGTCGAACTGGCGGGTGGCATTGAGCCAGCGCGCTCCTATATCGAGGCGGCCCTCGGCCACGGCGCGTCGGTCGTCACTGCCAACAAGGCGCTAATGGCCGAGTGCGGCACCGAACTCGCCCAGTTGGCCCACAAGAACGGCGCCGACCTCCTCTACGAGGCGGCCGTCGGTGGGGGCATTCCGATCCTTCGCGCGCTGCGCACCTCGCTCGCTGGTGAGCGCATCAGCCGAGTAATGGGCATCGTGAACGGCACCACGAACTTCATCCTCTCCCAGATGACGAGCGAGGGCAGTGACTACAACGTCGCCCTCGCCGAGGCCCAGCGCCTCGGCTACGCCGAGGCCGATCCGAGCGCCGACGTCGAGGGCTTCGACGCCGCCGCCAAGGTGCAGATCCTCTCGTCGCTCGCCTTTGGCACGGCGCTGAAGGGCGAGGAGATCTCGCGTGAGGGGATTGGCGGCGTTCGATCGATCGACGTCGAGTTCGCTCGACGATCGGGCTACGTGATCAAACTGCTGGGGATCGCTGAGCGGGTGGGCGACTCGGGCATCTCGCGCCGGGCCCATCCAGCGATGATCCCCTACGATCATCCCCTCGCCTCGGTGCACGGTGCGATGAACGCGGTCTTCGTCGAAGGCGTCCGCAGTGGTCCTTTGATGTGGCTCGGCCAAGGCGCCGGTGGCGAGCCAACGGCGACCGCGGTGCTGGGCGACCTGCTCGACGCCGCGCGCAATCGCGTCAGCGGCCGTCACGATATCCCCTTCAGCATTGACGAGACGCTGCACAGCGTTGCCCCGGGGGGCCTCGAGAGCGCCTTTTACATCAGCATCGACGTGCTCGACGAACCGGGCGTCCTCGCTGCGGTGGCGGGCGTTTTTGGTCGCCACGGCGTCTCCATTCGCTCAATGGAGCAGTCCGGTTTCGGCGACGAGGCGCGCCTTTCGTTTCTCACCCACATGGCGGTGACCCAGCGCGTCAACGCCACGGTTGACGATCTCGCCAAGCTCGAGTCGGTCGACTCGATTGGGGCCTGCATTCGAATGATTGACGAGAGCGCGAGATGATTGCCTGGCGGGGACTCTTGCACGAGTACGCCACGTGGTTCGACGTCGATGACCTCGGTGAGATCGTCACGCTCCAGGAGGGCAATACGCCGCTGCTTCACGCCGATCGACTCTCGGAACGGCTCGAAGCTGACATCTGGCTCAAGTACGAGGGCCTCAACCCGTCGGGTTCCTTCAAGGATCGCGGAATGACAATGGCGATCACCAGGGCCAGGGCCAACGGGGCCCACACGGTCATCTGCGGCTCGACCGGCAATACCTCGGCCTCAGCCGCCGCCTACGCCGGCAAGGCCGGCATGGACTGCATTGTCCTCGTGCCCGAGGGAAAGATCGCACTCGGCAAGCTGGCCCAGGCCATTGTCTACGGCGCCAAGGTGATTCAGATCCGTGGGAACTTCGACCAGGCGCTCAATCTCGCGAGGGAGTTGACCCAGCACATCCCCATCACGATCGTGAACTCGATCAACCCCGACCGCATCGAAGGTCAAAAGACCGGCGCCTTCGAGATCGTCGACGTTCTCGGCAAGGCGCCGGACATCCTCTCCATTCCGGTCGGCAACGCCGGAAACATTACGGCCTACTGGCGGGGCTTCACGCAGTACCACTTCGCCGGGCGCTGCACCACCTTGCCCAAGATGTGGGGCTTTCAGGCGGCGGGCGCGGCGCCAATCGTGCTCGGCTACCCGGTCACCAATCCCGAAACAATCGCGACCGCCATTCGAATTGGCAACCCGGCCAGTTGGGTGCCCGCGCTCGAAGTGATCCGCGAATCACTGGGCGACATCCGCGCCGTTACCGACGACGAGATACTCGACGCCTATCGATACGTTGCTCGCTACGAGTCAATATTCTGCGAGCCGGCGTCGGCCGCGTCGGTGGCGGGACTATTGAAGTTCGGCGTGCCCCGGGGCTCGACCGTTGTGTGCGTCCTGACCGGTAATGGCTTAAAGGACCCCGACACCGCCGTCGCCACGAGTGCCACCCCCAACGTGGTGGACGCCACGCTGGCGGCGTTGCTCGCCGAAATCGCCATGTAAATTCTTCGAACCACGACCAGAGTGAGGACCGTCGCCTCCTGGTCAATTGCTCACCCCCGTCGCGCAGGCGACGGTCGAATCGTAGGCGCACCCGGGTGGCGCAGCGAGCGTGGCGGCGACGTGTGAGAGGAAGGCGAAGGTGGCGATGGCCGCCTCGTGCTCAGCCGTCCTTCGAGGTTGCCAACAAGAAATGTCCGAGATGTGTTCTCTCCATCGGACGTCGGCTACACTTTCTTTGTCGTACTCGTTCGGCCTTCCCCGACGTGAGGAACTCTTCCCAGACGGCATTTCTTGTTTTTCTTCTCCGTTTCTCTAAATTTTTGGGAACGGCGAGAAAGGAACCACCATGGCTGTAAGGCCCTCCCCAGACCGGTCGGATCTCGAGTCGAAGACTCGCGACGACCTCCAAACCATCGCCAAGGTCAAAGGCGTCGACGTGTCGGCGCGTGCGTCCAAGGCATCACTCATCGAAGCCATCATGGGCGAACCGATAGCGAGCCCCGCCACCGTCCCAACTTCTGGCGCGCCTTCCACTGAGGCCTTCGCCGCCCCGGCCTCGCGGGCCGTGCGCTCGCGCCGCACGGTCGCGACGCCGAGCGACGACTTCGAGGACCTGCTCGGTGAGTTCGTCGCCGACGCGCCGGCCGAGCGCAGCGACGCGTCGCCCGACGTCGAAGGTTCAGTGAGTGAGTCGGCCAGCGCACCAACAATCGAACGGGCCCCCCAGGCGCCGCGTCAGAGCGCGCCGCCCCGCCCGGATCGCCAGCCCCGCGAGGATCGCCCGCCCCGCGACTTCGGGAACGACGCGAACGGTCGCAACCGGCGCAACCGGCGCAACCGCAACGGCCGCGAGCGCACCGGCGGCGACTCGATGCCCAACGCCGACCAGCCCTACGCCGGAGAACTCATCGAGATCGAAGGACTGTTGGACCTGCGCGACGACGGCTACGGCTTCTTGCGCACCAAGAGCTACCACCCGTCGCCCAACGACGTCTACGTCTCGATCAACCAGGTCCGTCGCTATCACCTGCGAAAGGGCGACTCGATCGTCGGCGGATTCCGACCGGCCTCCTCCAGTGAGAAGTACCCGGCGCTCCTTCGCGTCGACAGCGTCGCCGGTGTCGATCCCGAGGTCGCGCGACTTCGTCCCCGCTTCGAGGACCTGACGCCGCTCTTTCCTGACGAGAAGCTCAACCTCGAGCTCAACGAGGGCAAAACCGACCTCACGCCACGCATTGTCGACCTGCTCTCGCCGATTGGCAAGGGTCAGCGCGGCCTCATCGTATCGCCACCCAAGGCCGGCAAGACGACGATCATGAAGCAGATTGCCCAGTCGATTGAATCGAACAACCCCGAGGTCCATCTCATGGTCCTCTTGGTCGACGAACGTCCCGAAGAGGTGACCGACATCCGTCGAACCGTGAAGGGTGAGGTCATCGCCTCGACGTTCGACCGTCCGGCCGAGGAGCACACGCACGTCGCCGAGCTCTGCATCGAGCGGGCCAAGCGCCTGGTGGAGCAGGGTCGCGACGTGGTGATCATCCTCGACGGCATCACTCGACTGGCTCGCGCCTACAACCTCGCCGCCCCGGCGACGGGACGGATCATGTCTGGTGGCGTTGACTCGGGCGCGCTCTATCCGCCCAAGAAGTTCTTCGGGGCCGCGCGAAATATCGAAGAGGGCGGCTCGCTCACCATCATCGCCTCGGCGCTCGTTGAGACGGGGTCGAAAATGGACGAGGTCATCTTCGAAGAGTTCAAGGGGACCGGCAACATGGAGCTTCGCCTGGACCGCCGTCTGGCCGAGCGCCGGATCTACCCGGCAATCGACGTCAACGCCTCGTCAACTCGCCACGAGGAGCTGCTCTTCAGCCGCGAGGCGCTGCCCCAGGTTTGGAAGCTTCGCCGCGTGCTCAACGGTCTGGCCTCCGAGGGACGTGAGGCCGCCGGCCTTGAGCTCTTGATCGACAAGTTGAAGTCAACGCGCTCCAACGACGAGTTCCTCGCCGAGATCGCGCGCGGCCCCGCGTCGACCAGTTGATTTTCCACTAAACTTGCAGTTCGCAACTAGGAGTGCTCATGAAGCCAGATATTCACCCCAACTACGCAGAAGCGACCGTCAAGTGCTCCTGCGGCAACACCTTCACGACCCAGTCCACGAAGTCGGCGATGACCGTCGAGTTGTGCAACGAGTGCCACCCCTTCTTCACTGGTAAGCAGAAGCTGGTCGACACCGGTGGGCGCGTCGAGCGCTTCCAGCGTCGCTACGCGCAAAAGACCAAGTCGCGCGTTCCCAAGGCCTAGAGCCTCGTTCGCCCCACCGACGTGCGCTCCATTGACGAGACCCTGAACGTCCTCGCGGACGAGTTGCGCACCGTCGAGGCGGCCCTGTCGGAGCCCGACGTCGCGAGCGACTTGACGCGACTACGCGACCTGTCGCGACGTCACAAGGAACTGGCCGAGATCAACAGCGCCTGGGTTGAGTTGAAGGGCGCCCAGGAGGACCTGTCGACGGCCAAGGAGATGTTCAATGAGTCGAGCGGCGACGATCGTGAGCAGTGGCGCGAGGAGGTGAACGTCGCCGAGGCGAAGCTCCCCGAGTTGGCGATGACCCTCGAGACGCTCCTCCTCCCACGCGACCCCAACGAAGGTCGAAACGTCATCATCGAGATTCGTGGCGCCGAGGGAGGGGAGGAGGCCAACCTTTTCGCCTCCGACCTCGCCCAAATGTACCGGCGTTACGTCGCACTGCGCGGATGGAAGCTCGAGGTCATTGAAGAGCGTGAATCGGAGCAGGGCGGACTCGACGAGGCCATCTACTTGATCAAAGGGGGCGACGCCTGGTTTCGACTCGAGCACGAGGCTGGCGTGCACCGCGTCCAGCGCGTGCCGGTCACGGAGGCGAAGGGGCGCGTCCACACTTCGTCGGCCACCGTGTCGGTACTGCCCGAAGCCGAAGAGGTCGACGTCGAGATTCTCCCAGGCGACCTCAAGATCGACGTGTACCGCTCGTCGGGCCCCGGTGGCCAGAGCGTGAACACGACCGACTCGGCCGTGCGCATCACCCACCTCCCCACGGGCATCGTTGTCTCGATGCAGGATGAGAAGAGTCAGATCCAAAACCGCGCCAAGGCGCTGATTGTGTTGCGAGCTCGACTGTTGAAGGCGGCCCAGGACGCGCAGGCCTCCGAGCAGGGCGATCTCAAACGCTCCCAGCTCGGCGGTGGAGGACGCAGCGAGAAGATCCGCACGTACAACTTTAAGGAGAACCGCGTCACTGACCACCGCGTCAACCTGACGACCTACACCTTGGACACGGTGCTAGCTGGCAACCTTGACCACTACGTGGACGCGCTGCTCGCTGAAAAGCGCGCCCGTCAGTTAGCCGAGAGTGATGGCCGCTAACTCGTATCTCTTGAACGAGCTGATTGAGTCCGGCCTCGATCGACGAGAGGCCCGTTGGCTGATCGAGGAGTTCTCGCCCGTTGGCGACCACGAGACGATCGAGGTGCTGCGAGCCGCGGCGCAGCGTCGTTTGAGTGGTGAGCCACTGCAGTACGTGCTCGGCCACTGGCCCTTTCGTAGCCTCGACCTCGACGTCGACGGCCGCGTCCTCATCCCGCGACCCGAGACCGAAGAGGTAGTCGGCGTCGCCCTCGAAATCCTCGCCGCGAGCGCCGTCGCGGCGCCAGTGATCGTGGACCTCGGCTGTGGCTCGGGGGCCATTGGCCTCTCGTTGCTCAGTGAACTTCTCGAGCGTGGCGTGCACGCGAGCGTCATTGCCGTCGACAGCTCGAGCGACGCGCTCGACGTCGCCCGGCACAACGCGCGTAAGCACCACCTCGAGGCCATAACGTTCGTGCGTTCCTCGTGGTTCGACGACCTTGACCCGACACTTCGCGGAACGCTCGACCTCATCGTCGCCAATCCGCCCTATGTCGCCGCGGCCGAGTTCGCCGTGCTTGACCCGATCCTCTCCTACGAGCCGCTGGTCGCGCTCGTCGCGCAGGACTCGCCACGCGCCCCGGGCTTCGCCGACCTCGCGCACATCATTGGCGAGTCTGCGACGTGGCTGTCGAGCGACGGGACGTTGATTTGTGAACACGGCCACACTCAACGCGACGCCGTGCATAACGCGGCCGACGCGGCATTGTTCACACGGGTCGAGGACCGCGACGACATCTTTGGCAATCCGCGCATACTCGTGGCGAGACGCTGATGGCGGGCCTCATTGACGTTGAGACGGCCATCGCGGCGCTGGACGGCGGGGGCATCGTCGCCGTGCCGACCGACACGGTCTACGGCTTCGCCGCCGAAATCCACCACCCGAGCGCGGTCTCGACCCTCTTCGCCATGAAAAATCGCCCCGCGACCCAGGCGCTGCCGGTCCTCGTGGCCTCGGTTACTCAGATCTCGCAGCTCGCAGTGACGTGGGAGGGAGCGGCGCAGCGTTTGAGCGACGCCTTCTGGCCCGGTGCCTTGACGATCGTGGTGAGTGTGCCCCGGGGACTGGCCGCGCTCGTGGGCGGCATGATCGATACGATTGGCTTTCGAATCCCCGACGAGCCCCTCCTTGGTCGAATGATCTCGGTGATCGGACCACTCGCGGTCTCGAGCGCCAACCTGCACGGCGAGCCACCGTGTTACAGCGCCCAAGAAGTTCTGGCCCGGTTCGCGGGTCGCGAGGAACTCGCGGGCGTCATCGACGACGGTGAGCGTTCGGGCGTCGTGTCGAGCATTGTCGATCTCTCGGGGCCGACGTGGCGGCTCCTGCGCAAGGGCGCGATCTCCGCTGAGGAGATTGCGGCGGCGTTGCACTAGCGCAGCGCCGCCGTCACTTTCAAGTCACTAGAGGAAAAGCTCGCCGGCGCGCACGGTTCCCGGTCGGGCGATCAGCTCGGTCGTTTCAGCCTCGACCACAAGGCGTTCGTCGAAGCTGTGGCACCACACTCTGACCTGGTCGTTCGTGCGCGCGACGGCGATGAGCCGCTCGGGTGCGCCGTCACGAGCGTGCGTCACCGTGTAGCTCTCGATCGTCACGGCGCCGTCGCGCTGCTGGGCGATCACGCGCGGCAGAGAATCGACGCGGGCCTGGGCCGACGCCCACCGAAAGCCCCCGCGGGGTGGCGACGACGCGTAGGTGCCCCAGGCGTGCTTGGTGCAGAAGTACCCGAGTGCACTGACGAGTCCCTGGCCCGCGCGATCGGCGCGCAGCGCCTCGACCATCGAGGCGATTGAGTGGGTGACGTAGTTGTTGCCGGGACCGCCACAGAAGGTGAGACCACCGCTCACCGTGGGAATGCGCGCGCCGTCAAAGGCGTCGACGCCGAGTACGTCGCAGGCGCTTTGCACCACGGTGGGAAAACAACTGTAGAGGTCGAGGTGCGTGAGCTCGTCGAGGTCGACGCCGAACGACTGCAGTTGATGCCAGATCGCGCGCATCGCCGGGGAGTCGTCGAGCTGAGGGCGATCGGAGATCAGCCAGTGGTCGTTGGCCTCGACGCCGACTTGGGGAAAGACCATGCGGTCGCGTTCCACACCGAGCGAAAGCGCGTGCTCGTAACTGGTGATGATGAGTGCGGCGCCCATGTCGACGGGCAGGTTCGACATCAACAACTTGGTGTAGGGGAAGGCGACCATTCGATTGGACGGCGTGGGCGTGGCGATCAGCTCGGCGCTCGGGGCGTTGGTCACCCAGGCGTAGGGATTGGTCGCGGCGACCGACGCGAAGTTCGCCCAGAGTCGACCGAGGTGTTCACGCTGCTCCTGCATCGACCATCC
>JAYVNV010000111.1:0-4234 GCA_043758265.1 Acidimicrobiaceae bacterium | reverse complement strand
GCGTTCTCAGCTTGGGAAGCTGATGTTCTACCGCTGAACTACGCCCGCACAGGGTTTAATGATATCTGTGTGTCGACGGGAGAACGGTTGAACCGGGTTCTTTGGCGAGTCGTCGCCCTTAGTCTGTGGTCCGTAGCGACGGGAGGAACGTGCGCGAGAGTTCGCCAGTAACTGAAGTCAATGAGATCATTCGGACTGAGAATCTAACCAAGCTGTACTCCGGCATGGACGTACCGGCCGTCGACAACTTAAATCTTCAGGTTCATCGTGGTGAAATCTTCGGCCTGCTCGGTCCGAACGGCGCCGGGAAGACCACCACCGCGGGGATGTTCACAACTCGCGTCGTTCCAACGTCGGGTTCGGCGTACATCTCGGGTATCGATGTGCACCTGCACCCCGCGCTCGTCAAGCAACTGTCGGGAATTGTCTCGCAACAGAACACCCTCGATCGCCAACTGTCGGTGTGGGAAAATCTTTACTTTCATGGGCGACTCTTTGGTATCAACGCCAAGGAGTCGCGTCGCCGGTCGGACGAGTTGCTCGAGCGCTTCACCTTATCGAAGTGGACCAAGGCGTCGGTCTACGAACTCTCGGGCGGCATGGCGCAGCGCCTCATGGTCGCTCGCGCCATCTTTCACAATCCGGCGGTGCTCTTCATGGATGAACCGACCGCCGGGCTGGACCCCCAGAGCCGTCTCGCGCTGTGGGATCTCCTGCGGGAACTTAACGGTGCCGGCCAGACAGTTGTGTTGACGACGCACTACATGGAGGAGGCCGATCAGCTCTGCGACCGCGTAGCGATCATGGACTTCGGCAAGATTCTCGCTCTCGACACGCCAGCGAATTTGAAGCGCAGTACCGGAGCCGACACCATTGTCACAATCAAGGTTTCCGGCGACGTTGCGTTATTGGCGAGCAATTTGAAGCATGACATTGACGAGATTCTCTCCACTCGCGTCGTGCAGAACACCGTGTCGATTGAGGTACGAGGGGCTGATCGGCTCGTGCCGCGAGTAGTGGCCTCGGCCGAGAGGTCGAACATTGACATTCTCGACCTGACGGTCGCTGAGCCGAGTCTGGAGACGGTCTTCATCAATTTGACGGGCAAGGAGTTGCGCGACGCATGAGCACAAACACGACCTTTGAGACCAATCCGACGCGAAGCGTTTTCACCGCCAGCCGCACGGCGCTTGGTGCGCTGATACTGCGCGACCTAGTCGTTCTGCGCAAGACATTTAGGGAGTTCGTGCTGCGGACCCTGATTCAGCCGTTTCTTCTCTGCTTCGTCTTCCTTTTCGTCTTTCCGAAGATTGGTCAATCCGTTGGCGGTTCGAATTCACTAGGCGCGTCCAATTTTGCGACGGTCCTCGTGCCCGGGGTTGTTGGCATCACGATCCTGTTCCAGGGGGTGCAGTCCATCGCACTCACGATGAGTCAGGAGTTTGGGTTCACCAGAGAGATCGAAGACCGCATCCAAGCGCCCTGTCCCATCTGGCTTGTCGCAATGGCCAAGGTGTTGTCGGGCACGGTTCAGGGACTACTGGCGGTGTTGATCGTCCTTCCCATTGCCTCGGTTGTCCACGCCGCCGGCGTTGAGGCCCTCCTCTCCCTGCATTGGATTGTCATAATGACTTTCGTGCCGATTGCGTGCATCGCGATGGCCGGACTTGGACTGACGCTTGGCACCTCATTCGAACCGCGCAATATCGGTCTCATGTTCGGTTTCGTAATACTGCCCATCACGTTCTTGGGCGGTACCTACTATCCGTGGGCCCACCTCGCGCCCGTCAAGATCGGCGGCTTTCACTGGTTGCAGACGCTCGTGCTGATCAATCCATTGGTCTACGTCAACGAGGGCCTGCGTGCAGCCTTCACCAATGCACCTCATATGCACCTCTACGTTGTCTACCCCGTCATGATCGCCTTCGCGACGTTCTTCTTGTTCATTGGACTTCGCAACTTCCGCCGACGGGTCCTCTCCTAGATCTCTGTTGCTCTAGACCGGTTTGAGGGCTCCGTAAGGCGCAGGTGAACGGAGTAAGTTATCAGCGGTATGGTCCTGTCCGATCGGTCAATCAAAGAAGCACTGGAGCAGGGTCGAATCGTTATTGATCCCTTGGGCAGCGACTGCGTCCAGCCCTCGTCGGTTGATCTTCACATTGACCAGTACTTTCGTGTGTTCCGCAACCACTCGCAGCGGGTCATCGACGTCCGCGAAGCTCAAGAGGACCTGACCGAGTTGATTGACGTCGGCACGGAGACGCCGATGATCCTTCACCCGGGAGAGTTCATGCTCGGTTCGACGACCGAGCGCATCGCCATACCCGACGACATCGTCGGTCGCCTCGATGGCAAGAGCTCACTCGGACGTCTCGGTCTCGTCATCCATTCGACCGCCGGCTTCGTCGACGCCGGTTGGGACGGCCACATCACGTTGGAACTTTCCAATGTCGCGAACCTCCCGATCACGCTTTACGCTGGCATGAAGATAGGCCAGATCAGCTTCTTCCAAATGACGACTCCGGCCGATCGTCCCTACGGGTCAGAGGGGCTCGGTTCGAAGTATTCGGGTCAACGTGGCCCAACACCAAGCCGGTACTCGGAGAACTTCAAGAAGTCGTGACGGCTCACTGTCACTCAGGAGGAATGCAGTGCTAGCTCGCATCATCATCGGACTGGGCGTCACGGTTATCTTCGTCGCCATTGCGGGACGACGTTTCTTTTGGCTCTCGAAGCTCATTCGTAGTGGTCAGCCAGCCCCACGTCGTTGGCAGGGACTGCGCAAGGTCGGTGAAGTGCAGGTCGTTGAGGTGGCCGGCCAGCGAAAGCTCCTTCGATGGACCGTGCCCGGACTTGCCCACTTTTTCACCATGTGGGGATTCATGGTGTTAATGACGACAATTCTCGAGGCGTACGGCTCGCTCTTCAGTCGCAACTTCCACATTCCGTTGATCGGCACGGACAATTGGCTAGCGTTCGTGGAGGATTTCTTCGCGACGGCCGTGCTTGTCTCTCTCGCAGTGTTCACCATTATTCGCGTGAAGAACGCACCGTCGCGCAAGGATCGTGCCTCCCGTTTCTACGGCAGTCACCTCGGCGCCGCGTGGGCCGTCCTGTTCATGATCTCGATGGTGATCGTGACGCTGCTGATCTACCGAGCCGCGCAGATCAACACCGGTCACTTCCCTTTCGTGACGACCCACCAATTGGCTCTGACCTTCACTCCAACAACGTCGACCTTTGCGAACATCGCCTCGCCGTGGGCCTTCGCGTCGAAAATCGTCGCCAGCTGGTTAGCGCCATTCGGGGTTGGGGTCAACAGCGTCTTGGAGGCGGCCTTCCTGCTCGCCAACGTCGCCGTGATCGCTGGATTCTTAGTCTTCGTCTCGTACTCCAAGCACCTCCACATCTTTCTGGCGCCGATAAACATCGGCGTCTCGCGCCGCCCTCGCGCACTGGGCGGCCTCGACAAGACGCCCGACCTCGACATGGACAACATCTCTGAGGACACGGTCTTTGGTGCAGGGAAGATGGAGGACTTCACGTGGAAGCAGATGTTGGACTTCTCAACCTGTACCGAGTGCGGTCGCTGTCAGTCAGTCTGTCCGGCGTGGACGACCGGTAAGCCGCTGAGTCCGAAACTTCTGATCATGGGACTTCGCGACAACATGTTCGTGTCGGCCGATCGCCTGTTGTCCGGGGGATCGAATAGCGATGTTGCGACACTGGTGCCTACGACGATCGACCCCGACGTTCTGTGGTCGTGCACCACCTGCGGTGCCTGCGTCGAGGAGTGCCCGGTCGACATTGAGCACGTTGACGCCATCATCGACATGCGCCGCTACGAGGTCATGATGGAATCGCGCTTCCCCACGGAAGCGGGACTTCTTCTGCGCAACTTGGAGAATCAGGGCGACCCGTGGGGACTCGGCGCCTCCAAGCGAACTGACTGGCTCGCCGCGCTCGACTTCGAGGTGCCGATCATCGACGGACCGATCCCCGACGACATTGAGTATCTCTACTGGGTCGGGTGCGCCGGCTCGCTCGACGAGCGCGGACGCAAGCAGGTCGAATCAACAGCGCGCATGCTGCACCGCGCCGGCGTCACGTTTGGCATCCTCGGTCCGCGCGAGTCGTGCACCGGTGACCCGGCGAGGCGAATGGGCAACGAGTATCTCTTTCAAGAGATGGCTAAAGCCAACATCGCCACGCTCAACGAGATTGGTGCGAAGAA
>JAYVNV010000110.1:0-4294 GCA_043758265.1 Acidimicrobiaceae bacterium | reverse complement strand
ACCGATCGTCACAATCACCGAACGGTGGCTGCTGACTCGACGCTTGCCGAGGCCCTCAAGGTCCTCGCTCGAAGTCATCAAAACCTGATCTGGGAACGTCAACGTCACGCCAATGCTTTACGCAATGCGTTGAAGGATTATTACCCAGCGGCGCTGGAGGCCTTTGGAACTGACATGACCAGCCACTACGCGATTGTCGTGCTGTCGCTCGCGCCGACGCCGGCTGATGGGCTGAGACTGACCAAATCTCCTGTCGTGACGGCGCTACGTCGAGGCGGCCGTCAGCGCAGTCTCGATCGCAAGACGGGCGAAGTTCTGACAGCTCTACACGTCGATCAATTACGCAACTAGAGATTCTCGAGCACGCCGACGGACGAACCACGAAGTCCGCGGTTCAAGTCATCGAGATGTTCGGCATCCAAATCGTCGAACTCGAGACGGATATGTCCAAGCATTTTGAACAACACCCGGACGCAACGATCATCCGCTCTCTTCCAGGAATGGGGATGGTTCTTGGTGCCCGGGTGTTGGGCGAATTCGGAGACGACCCAAATCGCTACGCCAATGCCAGGTCTCGAAATAACCACGCGGGCACGTCTCGCATCACCCGCGCCTCGGGACGCAGGAAAGTGGTTCTCGCTCGTCACGCCTGCAATTAGCGACTCGTCGACGCCCTCAACCCGTGGGCCTTTTGTTCACTGCGATTGTCGCCCGGTGCTCGCTCCTACTACGACGAACTCCGAGCACGCGATACGACGCACTCCGTGGCCATACGTCAAGTTGCCAATCGATGGGTCGGTGTCCTACACGCCTGCCTTGAAAATGGCTGTCTTTGCGACGAAGAGATCGCATGGACGAGGCGGCCAGATCTCGCTGCTTGACAAATTAGGGACTAGGGGTGTCTCAACCGACAGCAGCGCCTTCCGTTCATCCCCTGAACCCAAGCAGTACCTGGCCCACCCCAGGGACGGCTCGCGCATGATGACGAGGGTGCGGCGAATGCGGGGGCACGCCGTGAACCGCAAACGGATCCAGCGGCTCATGCAACTCATAATCGTTACTGAGTATTTGTGTTCGACCATTGGATGTGACGTTGTGATGGTGCGCGCTTGGTCGCGGCATTGTCGTGTCTCCAGCGCTGTCTCCTGCCATGCTCAAGTTGCCTTCCCGCCGAGTCCCCGGTAACGTGCCAAGAAATGATGAATGAACAAATTCGAGAAGAGCTCGTCTCCATTGTGGGGGCAGGAGCGGCGACTTTCACACCGAATCACAGTGACGACGACTTACATGACGAGTCACTTCATCCATTAATTGTCGAGCCCATCGCCGTGGTGCGCCCAACGAGGACCGACCAAGTATCAGAGATAGTGGCAGTCGCACGACGCCATGGACTGCCGATAACCCCCCGAGGTTCCGGCACGGGCCTTTCCGGGGCGGTGACTCCGGTACCGGGCGGCATCGTAATCAGTTTCGAGTTGATGAGCGCCATCATCCACTTAGACCTCAACGACCATTTTGCCGTGGTCCAGCCCGGTATTACGCTTCGAGAGTTGGATAAAGCACTTAAGGGGACCGGACTGCATTACCCGGTATATCCGGGCGAGCTTTCGGGATCCCTGGGCGGCAACGTCAACACAAACGCCGGTGGGATGCTCGCGGTTCGCCATGGCGTCACGCGCCATCACGTACTCGGACTCGAGATCGTGCTTGCCGACGGAGGCGTCATCCGAACGGGTGGGCGCGTCGTGAAGACGTCGTCGGGCTACGATCTCACGCAGTTAGTCCTCGGTAGTGAGGGGACACTCGCACTCGTCACTGAAGTCACGCTGAAGCTCTCACCGGTGTTCGAAAACTCTGCGACGGTCCTTGTGGCGTACGAATCACTCACGGCGATTAGTGACGTAGTGCCGAAGATCATCGCCTCGGGACTCCAGCCGTTGATGCTCGAATATTTGGATAGTCGTACCATGAATGGGCTCACCGCAGCCACCAATCTCGAGCTCGGTGTCGAGAAGTCGATTGTCGAACGAGCCGAGGCGTATCTCATCGTTATCCTGGAGACCAGGACAGCGGCGCAGTTGGACGCCGACGTCGTTGACCTGGCGGCACTGCTGGAACTGTCTGGTGCCCTTGACATCTATGTCTTGGGCGATGGCGCCGCGACACGCCTGATCGAAGCGCGTGAACGGATGTTCTGGGTGGCGAAGAACTTCGGGGCCAACGAGATCGTCGATATCGTCGTGCCGCGATCGCAGGTCCCCGGCTTTCTCGATGCGGCGACGCGTCTCGCGCAGCGCTACGAGGCACAGATCACGGGGTGCGGACACGTCGGCGACGGTAACGTTCACCTGTCGGTGTTCTTGGCTGACAGCGACCAGCGAGCGTCACTCATGCGTGACCTTTTCGTACGTGGCCTTGAACTCGGCGGTGCAATATCGGGGGAGCACGGCATCGGGCGTGACAAGCAGGCCCACTACCTCGCGCTAACCGACCCGGCACTACTCGATCTGCAGCGACGAATCAAACTAGCGTTTGACCCGGATCGAATTCTCAATCCCTACCGCGGATTCGATGACCGATCAATGCCGGAACCGTCGTGACGAGCGTCTTAGAGGAGGAGCTCCTCTCCCAGGGAGGGCTGCTAGAGGGTCGAGCACTCGGCGGTGCTACGGACGCCGCGCGAGCGGCCGAACTCTTCGATGACTCGGTCACCCATTTGCTGATCGCCGCGCGCGGGTCCTCGGACAACGCCGCGTTGTACCTGCAGTACTTTGCCGGTGAGCAGTTGGGAGTTCTGGCGGCGTTGGCGACTCCGTCGCTCTACGTCAATCCGATGCACGTCAACCTCGCGGGCGCGATGGTCGTAGGCATCTCACAGTCAGGGAGGTCGCCGGACATCGTCGGTGTTCTCCGCGCCGCCCGCAGCCAGCACCGCCCGAGCGTCGCGATCACGAACGACACGAATTCGCCACTCGCCCAATCCGCCAACGTCGTGATTGGACTCGCCGTTGGTGAAGAACGATCACTGGCCGCTACGAAGACCATGCTGGCGTCGCTGCAGGCGGCGGCACAGTTTGTGCAGGCGTTAGCGCCCAACCGTGACGTTCTGCCCACCGCCAGCGAGCTGCCCGGTGCTATTGACGCGACGGCGACGTGGGCGCTTCGCGAAGTCGGTCTTGTCTTGGCGCCCCTCGCATTCGACGGACTGACCGTCATTGGTCGAGGTCTGGGTCTCAGCGCCGCCAATGAGTGTGCACTCAAGGTTCGTGAGGTCGCCGGCATTCGAGCCGAGTCCTATGCGGCACCCGATCTGCTCCACGGCCCCATCGGTGCCGTGGGGAGTGGTTCATCGCTCTGGCTCGTCGTGACTGACGAGATTGATGACGCCCACGCCTCGGACCTCATAAGCCGAGCCCGGACCTCAGGTCTGTCGACGATGGCGACACGATTGCCGACGCGAGCGCCCACCGGCGCCGACGTCGAGATTGTTTTGCCCGTTGACTGTCCCAACTGGATCACGCCGTTCCTGACGATCGTCGTGGGCCAAGTCATGGCGCTGCGTCTGGGGAAGCAACGTCATCGCCCGATCGACGAGCCACCGGGATTGCGAAAGATCACGCTTACTAACTAATCGCGCGGGCCCACCGCGAGGAATCCTTCGACGGCGTTAACAATGACTCCCGCGCGTAGACGACTTATGACTTCGAGCTGGTCGTTCAAGATGAGCCCGTCGGCCACCGCTCCCGGCTTCAGGTCAATAAGTTGCATCGCACCGATCAGTTGGGCCGGACGAGTGATCACCGCGGCGAGCACCTCGCGTGGGGCGATGCCCACGTGAGCGAGACGAACCGCGCTCTCACAAAGTTTGCCAATGCTGCCCGCCAGTGTCCCGTCACTTCGACGGGCTTGTCCATTATTGACTTGAACTTTGACGTCACCGAGTTGGACGAACTCCTTATCCCAGGCCGCGGCGGCAATTGAATCGCTCACGATGATGCAGCGCCCCGGCGCCACCGCGAAGGCCAGCGTGAGAATCTCATCGGCGACGTGCACCCCATCACAGATCAGCTGAATCGCTACTTTTTGACGTGCGAGCGCGGTCCCGGCCAGCCCCGGATGACGGGCACTGACGGGATCCATGGCGTTGAACAGGTGCGTAACCGCCACCGCACCGGCATCGAACGCCTGTGCTGCGTGGTGCGCGGTCGCCGCGCTGTGTCCGAGCGAAACCTTGATGCCGCGCGCTTGGCACGAGGCGATTAGGTCCAGAGCGCCTGGGAGCTCGGGTGCGAGG
>JAYVNV010000109.1:0-4297 GCA_043758265.1 Acidimicrobiaceae bacterium | reverse complement strand
CACTCCATGGAGCGCACCACGGGTTCGGTTTTGGTTGGACTACAGTCGCCGGAATGGTGTTCCAAGCCTCGATCGTGATTCCTGCGTACAACGAGGAGAGTCGGATCACGGCTCTCCTGACGTCCCTGGATGACCCATCAAGCAAGGGAAAATACGAAGTCTTCGTGATTTGTAATGGTTGCATCGATCGAACGCGCGAAGTTGCCGAGCAGTTCGAGGGTGTCACGGTGGTGAAGATCGACGATGTTGGAAAGCACTTCGCGCTCAACGAAGGTGATCGGTTGGCGGGAACGCTCTTCCCCCGCTTGTACATCGACGCCGATGTACGCATCGATTCGGCCTCCATTGATCATCTCGTTCAAGAAATGAAGTCCGACGGGCCGATCGCCGTCGGTCCGTCGGTTCGATACGACACATCGAACTGCTCGTGGCTGGTTACCGAGTACCTCCGTGGCCTGGAAGTTCCTTTTGTTCGTAGGTGGTCCGATGCTCATCTGATGGGACGAGGGATTTACGGTGCGAACCGTGAGGCGCGATTGCGTTTCGAAGAATTCCCTCCGCTCATCGCCGACGACACCTACTTCGACGCCCATTTCGATGCCGCAGAGAGATTCGTCGTGCCCGAGGCCATCACGACGATTGCGCCACCGACAAGATTCTGGCAGTTGCTAAGGGGCGAAGCCCGCGTCGTTCAAGGCAACCGTGACCTTGCCGCTTACTGGACAGATGCGCCGCTCCCGAGTCGCGAGGGAGCAGCAGATGTTGTCAGCTCCGCCAAAAGCCTTCCGCGGCGACTTTCCTCACTGCGCGACGCCGCCCGCGACGTTCGATTGGCCGACGTCATTCCGCTCTCGGTCTATCTGTTGATGAAAGTGCTACCGCGCGTCTATTTGGCCCTCTTGAAACGTGGCCAGCGAAAAGTCAGTTGGCGATAACGAAGTGAATCAGCATTGCCGCAGTCGGCTTCGATTGACGACGCCCGCCGCCACCTGGACCGGCGGTCGCCTTCGACTTCGTGGCGGCTACTCACGACTGCTCATCGGAGAGGCCTCTCGACTTTCCTTTTTCGCTCGGCGTTCTTCATCTTTGAAGACGACTTGGGCGTCGGCGAAGGATTCAAGCCACTCATGGTCGGCACCGAGCTGGGACATCGCGGGCATCTTCTGCACGACACTTTTCAGGCTCTTCGGATTTGATGGGGCATCAAGGATCTGAACCGAGCGTGTTCGCTTGGTGATTGTCCGTGGGCGAGACTCTTTCCATGGCGCGACCGCGAAAGGGTTTTGATTTGCCGGAGCAGAGTCCCCAGGAGATGATGGAGATGATGCTCGGGGTTCGTGGCGTGCACGTCATCGGCATCGATGACGAGGTGAAGGTTTTGCGAGCGGTGATCGAGACGCTCACCAACCAAGCGGTGTGTCCCCAGTGCGCCACACCGGCTGAACTATTCGATCGATCGACACGCGACGTGGCGGACGAGCCAATCTTCGGCCGAGAGGTCGTCTTCGAGTGGCACGTGAAGCGGTGGCGATGTGCGAATCATCACTGCGAGACCGACCTGTGGGACGAGGAGTTGCCCCCGGTCGGATCAGCCCAGTGGCGTCAGGTTCGCGAGTAGTGACCAGTCAGGCTTGCCCGCGTAGAGATGCGCGCGCACCCGGTAGTTGCGAAAGTTGGTGAACCCGAAGGCGACCCCTTTGATCCGTTTGATCAAATCGTTCATCGCCTCGGTCGGCCCGTTGGTGAAGTGACAGGCGTGCCACGCGGTGATCTCGAGACGCCAGCGCTTGAGGGTCCTTCCGAGCGAGCCCACCTCGAGAGGCCGGATCGAGTCGGTGAGGTCCTCAGCGAGCGCGTCGATCCACTCGAGCGCGAGGGTCTGATTCTGGTGACCGTAAAGCTCGCGCACGGCTTCCTTGGCCTCCCGGGCGACCGCCACCTGTCCGTGGGGTCGCCTGCGTCGAGCAGGCCGCGCATCTTGGTGCCCCCCTTCTCGCCCAAGCGCTCAGCGGCCATCGTGAATAGGCGCCGAGCGCGGTAGAGGGGGTCGTTCTTGCGCCCGCGGTGCCCGAAGATCTCGTTCTGGATGCGCCGGCGGCACTCGTCGATTCGCTCGTTGGCCAGCTCGATCACGTGAAACGGATCGGCCACCCAGGTGGCATGGGGAGGACAGGCGTCGAGCACGGCCTTGTAGGCGCCCGAGAGGTCCAGAGTCGCGAAGGCGATCGCCTCGCGCCATTGGGGTGGCCGATCCATGAGCCACTGTCGCGCGCCCGGGCACGAGGTCCAATAGCTGACCGATCTTCACGTCCACGATCGAAGTCACGAACTCGGTGCAGTGATAGGGGGCGGCGCGCACGAAGGCCGTCTCGTCGAGCCCCAGCGCCTCGACACTGGCGAAGCGCCCCGGGTAATCGACCAGCGCCTCGCCGTAGACGAGGACCACGTCGTTGATTGTGTGCCAATCACAGCCGAGTTCCTCGGCCACCTCGTTGACGCTGCGGCCCTTGCGGCCCACGTCCTCGGTCGCTCGGAGCGAGGCGCACCGGGTCAACTTCATTCGTGGGTGGGCGATGCGATCGACCTGCTCGGTCCAACTACCTCTCGGACACATCTCTTCCGCGTAACGCCATCGTCGCTTGTGCCAGTGCAGGGTGGCCGGCTTGCCCGCGAACTGTAGATCCACAAGCCTGACCTCGCGCCAGCCCTTCGCCTGAGCCGCGACGCCACAGACATGGCACCCCGGTTGTTCACTGATGGACTCGATGTGCAGCTCGACGCGCTCGTCGTCCGCGAACAGACCGAGGACCATGACTTCGGGCAGTCCGACCAGTCGCTCAAGCATCTTCCTTGGATCAGTTTGAAGTCGATCGGGCAGTTTGCGCTTGGGGGGCATCCGTCAACGCTGTCAGCGTCAACCAATCACCGCAGGGACGCTTCCCCCTCATGTCCGAAGAGCCACTTTTCAACGACATCAAGAGAAAACGACGCACGATAGTCATGCTCTAATACCCTTCATGGAGCTCGGTCGGTGAACTTGCCAGCGTGGTAACGACAGTCCACCCGGTACGGAAATGAGATTGGAACCCATGACGGGCCGGCGTCGTCAAGATGCGTCGGGGCGACGCTCACTGGCGATCGTGATGGAGTTTCTTCCAGGGCCGACTTGCTCGACTGTTCGGGGCTGACCCCGGGGGACTAGGTACCACTCGACATCGTCAGAAGAGACCTCATTGCGTGTGATTCACCGGACGCAGTCTCCATTTTGAGCGCCCGAGTGGTGACGCTATTTCCAGTGGCACTGAAACGACTGGAATCCCTGCGAAAATCGTTGGACGCGAAGGACCATCGAGTGCTCGCGCACCCCTGGCTCACATCAGAGGAGTGACGTCTTTCGAACTTCCTTCCACTACGTCAGCCAGCGTTAACATTAGGAACAGAAACCGGGCGGTTGCAACAAATCGGATTGGCGAGGTTAAATTGATGGTTCACGGGGAAGAGTCGCACATGGTGGGCGAGTCCAGTCCAGTGAGACTGGTGCAACTCGATCCATTGTTGATCGACGGTGGGTTGGCCCTTGACGCAAAGCCAGGTGACCGCCTGTGGATTGAAGTCACCAAAGCCGGTCAGGTCGTGGGCGTCGTCGAGCGGCTCGCCGACGGCATCGGGATTCCGTCTACCGTCGTAACTGAACTGCAACATCTCTTCTCGTCGGTGGACCCGTCACCACTCGGGTCAATCACTGACGACCAACTGCCGAGAGCGACCGTGGTTGTCCCTACGATTTACATGCGCCCCGCGTACCTGATTCGAACCGTGGAGTCGATTCTGGCTCTCGACTACCCGGACTTTGACGTCATCGTCGTGGACAATCGACCAGGGACGAACAACGCTCCAATCACGGATTTCGCGAACGATGATCAAGTTCGAGTGGTGATCGAGTCGCGCCCCGGGGCCGCTAGTGCTCGCAATCGCGGTATCGGTGAAGCGTCGGGCGACTTCATTGCCTTCACCGACGACGATGCCGTCGTGGATCGAAACTTCTTGCGAGCCTTAGGTGAGAATTTCTCGCGAAACAAGGACGTGGACGCGATTGGGGGGATGGTGCGTCCCTTGGAACTCGATACGGTAGCCCAGTTATGGTTCGAAGAGTTCTACGGCGGTTTCACTAGGTATTTCCACGGGAGGAAGTGGAGCGCTGATCTCGTGGGCAATGAGGACCCGCTCTTTCCGTACTCCGCCGGACATTTTGGGGCTGGGTGCAATATGGCGTTTCGCCGGACTGCCCTCGATCGCT
>JAYVNV010000108.1:0-4338 GCA_043758265.1 Acidimicrobiaceae bacterium | reverse complement strand
GCAGCGAGCAGCGAGGGAGCGTGCGCCGTTGCGCTCTTCGCGATAGCGGTACCTTCGCGTCATCGGTACTCGTCGCCACCGTTCTCGATGCATTCACCATTTAAAGGTGTTCGAAAATTCTTCTTGCCCACGAGCTCTTGTGGAGAAACGCGAAAAGCAGGGAACGCTGTTGAGCGTCACTGAGCATTGACGTTGCCTGAAGAATATGCGGTGCGCTACACGGCGTGTGTCTTTTTCGAGTCACACCGGATTCCCTTGACCGAACCCTCGCGAGTGCGGTGCTTGTTCACCGTGCGCCCGACCATTGCTCGGACTTTGATCGGTTTCCGACACGGGGCCCTTGTTCCCTCGATTGACTGTCTCGAGGGAACTAGGGGTGACGATTAGCGCTTCCCACCTGCTTGGTGGTGCAGATCCTTGCAAGATCAGCATCAACTATTTCACGCATCCGTGACACCTCCGTAGCGTTGCGGTTACTCGCATGCTTGGAAAGAGACACACCCAGTTCTGCGTGTGACAGAGGTCAGGAGGCGGGTATTGCGCCTACTAGTTCTGTCACTACTGGCCGGTTTCCTCGGCGATTGTCCGGTGCACCTCCGCCATGTCGAGTGCAATGGCCTGGTCAATGAGTTGGGTTAGTGACCGCTCGGGTAAGGCGCCTGGTTCGCTGTAGATGACGACTCCTTCGCGGATGATCATCAGCGTGGGGATCGACATGATGTTGAACGAGGCGGCCAGCGCTTGCTGGGCCTGCGTGTCCACCTTGGCGAAAGTTAGTTCGGGCCGCTCCTCGGAGACCTTCTCGAAGACCGGACCGAAACTGCGACACGGACCACACCACGAGGCCCAGAAGTCGACGAGGACGACGTCGTTGGATAACACCATCGACTCGAAGTTCTCGGTGGTCAGTTCGACGGTTGCCATTGGTTTTCTCCTTCCACGACTACTAATTGCCGCGCAGGCGCGCGAGAAACCCGCTCGTAGCAGGGGCCGACGCAGCGTCCTCGCGGCACGTGCAGCGCTCGTTCTTGGGCACCCCGGCCAGTGCCTCTTCGATGTGGTTGCCACATCCCTTCCATGTTGCCTTACCGCACTTCTTGCAGGTTGTGCCTCTGCACATAGCTCTGCCACCTTTCTTCTTGTAGTTGGTTGATGACGGTGATGACGGTTCTATCCGACTGGCGAAAGAAGACGGGCACGTGGCGATCGCCGCCACGTCTCGTAGCCTCCGTCGAGGTTCTTCGCCGCCACCCCGAGCTCATTGAGCAATCTCGTTGCGGTGTGCCCGCGGACACCCGCCTGGCACATAATGATGACGCCGCTGTCGTCAATTTCGTGTAGACGAAGATGGATCTCGTCAAGGGGAATGTTCACCGCACCGGGGATGGTGCCGGTGACGAACTCTGTAGGCGTGCGCACGTCCACCAGTTGCGCGCCAGCCGCGTGCAACTGTTCGACCTCGCTCCACTGCACTGTGCCCTCGAGCCCCGACAGGAGGTTCTCGGCGATGTAGCCGAGCATATTGATGGGGTCCTTAGCCGAACCGAACGGGGGTGCGTAGGCCAACTCCAAGTCGGCCAACTCCGGTGCCGTGATACCTCCGCGCATTGCGGTGGCGAGCACGTCGATTCGCTTGTCCACACCCTCAGCACCGACTCCTTGGGCGCCGAGGATGGCACCGCTGGAGGCGTCGACCATCAACTTAAGTGCCATTGAGCGCGCGCCGGGGTAATAGGTCGCGTGCGAGGACGGGTGCGTGTGAATGGCCAGCACTGACCGGCCGTTCGCGATGAGCCGCTTCTCGTTCCAGCCGGTAATCGCGATTGTTAGGTCGAATACCTTCACGATTGCCGTGCCAATCGTCGCGACTGGACGCACCGCGCGCCCCGCAATGTGGTCGGCGACGACTCGGCCCTGGCGGTTGGCGATATTAGCCAACGGGACGAGTGTCGAGCTGGCGTCGAGCGCGTCGACTTTTTCGGCCGCATCGCCAATCGCGTAAATTGAGTTATCGCTTGATCGATTGAACTCGTCGACAGCGATGCCGCCACGAGGACCGACCGTGAGCCCCGCACTTCGAGCCAGTGTCGTCTCGGGCCGTACGCCAATCGCCACGATCACCAATTCGGCATCGATGGTTTCGCCGTCCGCCAGCTCGACCGTGTCCGGGTGTACGGCGGCGACGCCTGTTCCCAGACGCAGCGTGACGTCATGTGCCTCGAGTTCGTCCGCCACAAGCTGAGCCATCTCGGGATCGAGTGGGGCGAGCACTTGGGTCGCGACTTCGACGATCGTGGTCGCAATGCCACGGTGGTGCAAGTTCTCGGCAATCTCAAGGCCGATGAAGCCTCCGCCAATAATCACCGCGCTGCGAGGGGTACGCGCGACCTCTAGCGACATCCGCTCCACGTCCTCGACGTTTCGTAGCGCCAGGGCCCGAGCGATGCCCGAGATTGGGGGGATGACCGCCGAGGCACCGGGACTGAGAACCAGCACGTCGTACTCGAGGACGTACTGTTCGCCCGTGTCGAGATTCGTAACGGTGATGCGCTTGGACCCCGCGTCGATACCCGTGGCTTCGCTGTGTACCCGCACGTCGAGGCGGAAGCGGCGATGGAGTGACTCGGGAGTTTGCAACAACAGCGAAGACTCCTCCTCGATGACGCCGCCCACGTAGTACGGCAATCCGCAATTCGCGTACGAGACGTGGCCGCTCCTCTCGAGCACGATGATCTGCGCGCGGGCGTCCAAACGTCGGTATCGTGTGGCCGCCGACATTCCGCCGGCGACTCCGCCGACAATGATTACTCTCTTCATTTTTTTCCTTACGCCAGACTCAAGAAAAGCTTTTGTAACTTCTGGGTCATCGCTTCGTTATTAATCGCCGGATCGGCAATGCACTCGGTGAGGCTCGCTGAGATGAGCGTGAAGGCGGCGGTGTTGATTGCCTTGCCGACGGCGGCCATCTGCATCACGACGTCCTCGCACGAGCGGCCCTCCTCAAGCATGCGCACGATGGCTCCCATCTGGCCGTGAGCCCGCTTCAGCCGCTTAGTGATTGACTCGATCTGCTTCTCGTCTTGGAGGACGTGTGTTGTCTCTATTGTCGTCATAAATCTTTCCTTGCTCGCCGAGATCACCGTGCGGTGTCGCGCTGTTGTGGTTAGTGGCTTCCCTTAGTGATCATCGTCAGCATTCGCAGGTTGAGCGCCGCGAAGCGCCAGACTTGGACGATCGGGCTCTTTCGTCGCCGCAACGTCTGCTTCGTCGGAAGTGGGGCATTCGCAATACTCTGTGCCGCGTCATCCATGTGATCTCCTTTGGGTGGGGTGGCGGGGGTCATTCGGGGATCAAAAACCATAGGGGACGCGCCTGGGCCTTGTAGATGAACGTGAAGTGCAACATGTACTTAATCCAGTGTCCAGCCAGGCCAATCTCGCCGAACGTGTCCTGGGTGCTGCGACCAGTCCCCGGGAAGCGCTGGAAATCGGGTACGACCGGGTACATGGTCATCGCCGCGGCCGAGCCGTTGCGAAGGCCGGTGCCAGCGGACGCGACGCACGCCGCGCCCATCGTCGCCATGGAAGCCTCGTGGGCTTTGGCTGACGATCCATTCTTAATGCGATCGCGAATCGTCAGCGCTGCCGTCTTGCCCATCACGCCTGATGGCATCCCGGTACGAGGCGGTGCGGGCGTGATTACGGTGCCGCGAGAGCTCGTGCGCGGTCGTGAGATCTGGTGCGGCGGTGCGAAGGCGATGCCCACGCCAAAGACGTTGGGGTACTTCTGGCTTTCGTAGTTGCTCGGCCAGTCCTCGGCCCGCCACTCCTCGAACGCCTTGGCGCTGTAGTTCGCGTCGACCTTCATAAAGCCACTCGGTGCGAAGACCTCTGAGGTGATGTCCTCACCCGCGACGTCGAACGCTTGAAGATCGGCTCCGCGAAAGGGCGGCAGCAACATTGCGAAGTCGAACGCCAACTCACTCTTCGTACCGTCCAACTGCTCGTAGTGGATGACGCCTGGGTCGACCCGTTCGACGTGGGCCTGCAGCACAGCGCTAACCCCTCGCTCACGGAACAGTGACTCGGTCCACAACTTGCTCGTGGTCTCGAAGCCGTTCTGGGTAAAGGTCATTCCGCCGACGCCGAAGTCGCCGAGTTCAAACTCATTCGTTAGGTACGTCAGGTCGGCCATGTCGCGCACGCCGGCGGCGCGCAGCTCGTGCTCGACGTTAAAGGTGTACTCGAAGGCGGCGCCCTCGCAGGTACACGTGCCGTGGCCAACGCCCACGACTAGGCGCTGGCGCTCGCCGGCCTGCATTTTCTTGATGACCTCGGC
>JAYVNV010000107.1:0-4376 GCA_043758265.1 Acidimicrobiaceae bacterium | reverse complement strand
AAGTCGCGCGCGCCCTGCGCCTGAGCTCGCATGCGCTCTTCGAACTCGCGGCGCACATCTTCTTGGTACGAGGTGACACCCTCGACGTTCAACAGCGCGAACCAACCAAGCACGCCGAGTATCGCGAAGGCGGGCCACTCAATGGCGTAGAGGTAACTGAGCGAACTTCCGTTGATCGCACGTCCGACCTGCCACCAAGCCGCCAGCAGACACATCGTGATCCAAATAAGCAGGGCAAGATGGAGGCCGAGCGCTCGGCGCGAGAGGTACTTCGACTTCACCAATACATCCTACTGACCGAAATTTTCGATTCCACCCCTGTCGTAGAATGCACACCGTGTCGTTGAACATTATTTATCAGTTCTCTTGGCACGACGTGCATCGGTGGAAACTCGACGTCGTTGCGAACCTTCTGCTGATCAGCGCGGGACTCTCCTACCTCGTCGCCGCCACACGAGTGTCCGCCTGGCCAAAGGCGCGGGTGGCTGCGTTCCTCGCCGGTCTGCTCGTCACGTTTCTCGCCTGCGAATCGGTTATTGGCATCTTCGAAGACACGTACTTCAGCGACCACATGATCCAGCACCTGTTGCTGATCATGGTCGCGGCGCCCCTTTTTGCGTTCGCCACGCCGCTCGATCTCGCCTACGGGGCCGGATCGCCCCGCGTACGACGGATTCTCGACGGCCGCGTTATGGCCCTCCTCACC
Source organism: Acidimicrobiaceae bacterium (assembly GCA_043758265.1). Classification (GTDB taxonomy): domain Bacteria; phylum Actinomycetota; class Acidimicrobiia; order Acidimicrobiales; family RAAP-2; genus RAAP-2. Next base: position 3,670 of record JAYVNV010000107.1, on the reverse strand, counting down.
CATCCCCTGGTGGCCCTCGCGGCGTACTTCGTCTTCATTCCACTCACCCACCTCACCGGCCTCTTCAATTTCATGCTGCAACATCAGTGGGTTCACAACCTTGAACACGTGGGCTTCCTCGTGATCGGGTACCTCTTCTTTCGTGCCGCCTTCGGTCTCGAGCGCGGCCTGACGTTGCACCGTGGTCTGCTCTTGGTATTCATCATGGCGGCGGTGCCGGTCGACACCTTCACCGGCCTGGCACTCGCAATGGAGACGAACAACCCGTTCGTGAGCTACCTGCGCACCGCCCCGACCGGTTCGACGAACTCGACCATTATCTCGAACATCCACTTCGGTGGCGCCATCATGTGGATTGGCGGCGACGCACTCATGCTGCTCGCCGGTATACCAATCGCGGTCGCCTGGGTGCGATGGGAGACCGTACGCACGAAAGAGATCGACGCCGAGCTCGACGCGCAAGGTATCTGAAACGAACCTTAAAGGAGTCCGGCTTCGATGGCGAGCAGCTCGAGGTCGCTCTCGGGTCGTGCGCCGAGGTGCGAGATGATCTCGCCCGCGCACAGTGAGCCCAACTGCGCCGACTCGACCGGATCCGCACCGAGTGCGAGCCCGTAGAGGAATCCGGACGCGAACAGATCGCCCGCGCCGTTTTGATCGACAACGTGATTGACCTCCTGCGCCGGTACGCTCACCACGCCCGTCGCGGTGAGGACCTCCGCTCCCATCGGGCCCCGCGTGATGACCGCCAACATGCCGAGCTCTTCGAGGTCCGCGAAGGCCTCCTCCAACGTCGACTTCTGGAAGAGCGACTTGATCTCGCTTTCGTTGGCGAGCAGCACGTCAACGTCGGTCGTGACGAGGTCGAGAAAATCACGACGGTGGCGGTCGACGCAAAACATGTCCGACAGCGACAACGCCACCATCGAGTCGTGCTCGTGGGCGAAGTTCACCACTTTACGTATCGCCTCCTTCGCCGGCGCGAGGTCGAAGAGATAGCCCTCGATGTACGTGATCTCCGAACGCGAGATGAGCCCCTCGCTGATGTCGGACACACGAAGTTGGTTGGAGGCGCCCAGGTACGTCGCCATCGTTCGTTGGGCGTCGTCAGTGATGAAGACGTGGCAACGTCCGGTCGCGCCATCGTTACGGGCCGCGATCGCGAGTTCGAGCTCGACGCCCATTGATGACAAGTCATGCGTGAAGCGCTTGCCGAAATCGTCGTCGGCGACTTTGCCGATATAGCCCGAGGTGCCGCCCAGCGCCGCGACGCCGGCGATTGTGTTCGCCACCGATCCGCCCGACATTTGGATTGTTGGTCCCATGGCGTTGGAGAAGGTTTCGAGTTGGTCCTCCTCGATCAACGCCATCGCCGCTTTCACCAGCCCGAGGTCACGGTAGACCCCCTTCGAATCCTGAGAGATGATGTCCAGCATCGCGTTGCCGATACCCGTCACCGCCAAACGATGTGGACCCGGTTTTACGCGAAGGGAGACCGGCGTGGGGGGGAATGTCACTTAGCGAGCGTAGAACTTTTCGCAATAGGCTGGCTGCTTATGACTGCAAACTTAAATCCGTATCGCCTCGCCCGTACCGTAGTTCCCTCGGCCTATCGGATCTTCATTACCCCGAACCTCGAGGCCGCGAGCTTCACCGGTCGCGTCGAGATTGACGTTGACGTCACCGAGCCAGTTTCGACATTCACCTTGAACGCCACGGAACTCGAATTGGGCGCCGCCACGGTCACCGCCGCCGGGACCGGTCACCGCTCGGTCGAGACCCAGCTGGACGAAAAGTACGAGACCGCGACCTTCGAGTTCGACAGCGAGATCGCGATGGGCCCGGCCGTCGTCGAGATTGCCTTCACCGGAATCTTGAACGATCAGTTGCACGGCTTCTACCGCTCAACGTTCATCGACCCGTCGGGCGCGAAGCAGACCATCGCCACAACGCAGTTCGAGAACACCGACGCCCGTCGGGCCTTTCCCTGCTGGGACGAGCCGGCCTTCAAAGCGACGTACCAGGTGAATCTCACGGTACCCAGCCACCTCGCGGCGTACTCGAACTCGCTCGTTACCTCCGACGTCGACCTCGGCAACGGTCAGCGTTCCGTCGCCTTCGCGCCAACCATGAAGATGTCAACCTACCTCGTTGCCTTCGTCGTCGGTGCGTTCGAGGAGACGGCGCCGCTCGACGTCGACGGCGTGGCGTTGCGTATCGTCGCCCCGGTGGGCAACGCCCATCTCACCGACTCCGCACTCGAAGTGGGCGCCTTCGCGCTGCGTTTCTTCACGAAGTATTTCGACATCCCCTACCCCGGCGACAAACTCGACATGATCGCCATCCCCGATTTCGCCCAGGGCGCAATGGAGAATCTCGGGTGCATCACGTACCGCATGACCGACCTTTTGATCGACCCGGCGACCGCGTCGCTGGTCGAGCTGAAGCGCATTGCGACGGTCGTCCTACACGAGATAGCCCACATGTGGTTCGGGGACCTCGTCACCATGGAATGGTGGGAGGGCATCTGGTTAAACGAGGCATTCGCTACCTTCATGCAGGTGCTCGCTCTGGACTCCTTTCGTCCGCAGTGGGCGGCGTGGGTCGCCTTCGGCGCCGAACGCGACTTGGCGCTTGAGATCGACGGCCTGCACGCGACGCGACCAATCGAGTACGAGGTCATCTCGCCCGAGGACACGCGCGGCATGTTCGACCGCCTCACCTACGAGAAGGGTGCGGCCGTCCTTCGTATGCTCGAGCAGTACCTCGGTGAGACGATCTACCGCGACGGCATCCGTCACTACCTGCGAAAGCACAGCTACGCCAACACGAAGACGACCGACCTGTGGGACGCGCTCGAAGAGGTGTCGGGCCAACCGGTGCGCGATCTTATGAATACTTGGATCCTCCAGGGTGGCTACCCGCTGGTGACGTTGGAGGGCGGCACGCTTACTCAAAAGCCCTTCGAGTATGGTCCGTCGTCCGGTACGAGCTCAATTGGCTCGTCGTGGAAGATCCCCGTCATGACGCGCTCGCTGTCGAGCCTCACCACGCAGGTCCGTCTACTCCACGACGCCCCCCTTGAGATCGATGACGCGTCGCCGGTCGTCGTCAACGGCGGCGGTTCGGGCTACTACCGCGCGCGCTACGGCGCGGCGGAGTTGGCCGCGATCGCCGGACACGTCGGTGAACTCGAACCGCTCGAGCGCGCCACGCTGATATCGGACAGTTGGGCCCTCTTGCTGTCGAGCCAGATCGAGTGGAAGGAGTTCTTCGCAATTGCGAAGGGCCTCGGGAATCAGGACGAGCCGACGCCGTGGGGAACCGTCGCAACCGCGTTCTCCATGGTCCATCGGGCGCTCACTGCGAACCAGCGCGCGTCGTTCGTGCCACTCGTCCGCGAGCTATTCCAGCCGCAGTTCGACCGGCTCGGCTGGTCCTCGCACGATGGCGAGAGCGAACTCACGCCACAGTTGCGCGCCGTCGTGATCGGCGCACTCGGCACCATGGGCGAGGACGCGTCCATCCAAGCCGAGGCGAATCGACGCTTCGACGCCAACGAAATCAGTGGTGACCTCGCCAACTCGATTATTCGGATCGTCGCCAACCAGGACCGTGCCGGCGACTACGAGACTTTCCTCGAGCGCTACCGCCACCCCCGCACTCCCCA
>JAYVNV010000106.1:0-13282 GCA_043758265.1 Acidimicrobiaceae bacterium | reverse complement strand
GGCCCGGGGGGCCGGCCCCCCCACGACTCCTCGCGTTCGTAAGGTTGATCGCGAAACAATCAACCAGTCATTACTTCGACTGCAATAGGAACGTAGCGCCTTGGCTTGAACCGAGGTAGAACGACGCGTCTGGTGGCGTGCCGGTCGGGTCGTACGTCGCCGAGACGGTATACGTACCGTTCTTCTGGCTCAGCGTCAGCGTCGTCGACGCCACGCCCAGTGCGCTGGTAATGGCACTCGTCGTCTGGGATCCCAATAAGAAAATAACCTTTCGACCGGCCAGCAACGTGCCTGTCGCGTCCACCACTTTTGCGCTCAAGGCAATGATCTTGTTTGGCTTACTGGAGAGCGCACCCGTGTACGTCGTCGTGGTTGCCTTCTTCGCCACGGCGAATGATGCCGTTGAGGCCGACGCGTTGTAGAGGACGTCGCCCGCGAAGCTCGCCGACGTGACGTACGGCCCCGAGGCAAGGCTCGGGGTGTACGACTGAGACGCGAGGCCGTTCGAATTGGTGAGTGCGCTGAACGGTCCGTCGGTTCCCACGTTGAAAGTCACCGAACGGGCTGCGACAGACTGACCGTATTGGTCAACGACCGACGCTTGCAGTGTTGCCGGTGTGGCAAAGGTGCCCGTGGCGTCGCCCACGTACGCCGTTGTGGTGGCGCGCTTCACGACGTGGATGGTTCGCGACGACGACGATGACGCCCCGTACTGATCGGTGACGGTGAGCGTCGCCGCATAGTCGCCCGGCGTCGCGTACGAGTGGAACGTCGAAGCGCCACCAGCGGCGCTACCGTCTCCGAAGTCCCAGCTGTAGACGAGCGTGGACTGGTCGGCCGGGCCGGGGTCAGTCGCGCTTCCGTTGAAGGCAATGTAGCGTCCCCACGTTGCAGTGGTGTCCGGTCCGGCCGCCACAACGGGCGGGAGGTTGTTCACCGTCACGGAGAACGTCGTGGTCGTGCTCAGGCCTGTCACATCCGTTGCCGTCAAGAGGCCAGAATAGGTACCACTGCCCGGGAACGTGTGCTGCGGATACTCTCCGAAGGCGACACCTCCGTCCGAGAAGTTCCACTGCAAAGTTGGGAAGCCACAGATGCTGCTGCTACCCGAACCATCAAAGGAGAACGCGGATCCTTCCGGCCCCACGTAGGGACCACCGGCGCTCACGGTCGGTGGGATGTTGTTATGCAAAACGTTGCCCATATCGAAGGTCGCACCAGCTCCTGACATGTGGATGTCGCCTGAATTGGTCCCGAGCGGTATGGTCGGATTCGCAAATGGCACTTTGACCTCGACAAGTAGGAGTGGGCTCTCAACGCCGACGTGAAATACGAGGCTAGTTAGGACACTGATGCCGGGGTCCGTGGAGAGTGCGCCGAGTACATAACTCGTGTCATCACCCGTACCAACAGTGCAAGGGATCGACAGTGAGTCAGTCACCGGTGTTTCAGTGAGGGTGAGGGGATTTGTTGCCCCCGGGTTCCCACCGAACGAAACCGAGCGCGTCGTCATGATGCCCTGTGGCGTTACCGTGACATCGGCTTGCAATCCGAGGGTGACGTAGGGGCCAGGGACGGGGTAAGTGTCGAGGAGCCCGATCGTATTGCTCGTGAGGGTACACGTGTAGTTCGGTGCGCTCGTTGCGAGGGTGCAAGGGGCTGTCGCGGTGAACCCTGGTGAGCCGAGACTCAGTGGGCCGATCAACCCCCAGGAGACTTGCAGGTTGTTGAGCGTCCACGTCACCGTCATGGAACCCGGCGACGGTGTTGCGAAGGCGTCGGCGGGGTTCGGGGAGCGGCCTTGTCGGACCAGATTGGGGTCGAACGCAGTGCTCAGCACTGCCGCCGATTGCGTCCAACTCGCCGAGGTGTCGAGGCTGAAGGTCGCCGTAACGCCCCCGCCCGTAGCGCTGACAGCAGTGGAACTGAGTACCGTCGATCCACTCAGTGTCGTGGGCGCGGTCAAGGTCGTCGTCGCCGCGGACGCCGTCAATGGCGTTGCGATTACGGCGACGCCGGAGAGTCCGCCTACCAGACAGAGACCGGCGAGACCTCGAGTCGCGCGGTGAACCGTCGCTCGAGGTGGATGCAGAATGGTGCGCAAAATTGACATAGTAATACCCCCCTTTTTCGCTGGCGCGTTTGCGCCAGCGCTTGGAATCGAACTTCCTCTGCGTGGTGTCGCACCGGTAACTGCGCTCATCCGGAATGACATCCCGCACATGCGAGGCTGAATGTACGACTTCCATCTCTTCCTGTCAAGCAAAATCTGTAAAACATTGATTAACCACTTAAATCGGTGCGAGACATGAACGAAAATTCGACGAAACTCAGGGTGGCAAGAACGCGCCGAAAGGCACCAAACTAAGCAATCCGTATTTGTATGGGACCGGGGTTTGTTCGATGGCAGGTGTCAAGTGAAACGTACTTCGAGGCTGCGAATTGCCTAATCGTGCGCCAGAGTTACGCTCACGGTTACGTCACTCTGTTCGCGAGTCGTGACGGTACGAACGCCTCCGGCGGCCCTCAAGTCACTTGCACCTGCAAGGACTGCGTCGAGAAACTCGTTGGGGCCCGAGACCTCCACTGATGCAACCTCCGCACGTTGTGAGACCTTGGCCGTGCTCTTTTCGCGTCGGATTACCTCGAGGACCTGGCAGGCGGCCGCGAAGGTCGTCCCGAGCGCTGGCGGTGCGGACCCCAACTCCTCGACTATCGGCCATGGCGCGAGGTGGACCGAATCGTCGTGCCACCAGTGCCAGACTTCGTCGGTAACGAAGGGCAGAATTGGCGCAAAGAGTCGCTGCAGGACTGACAGCGTGATCGCCAGCGTCGCCCGCGCGGAGTTGGTTCCGGTTTGGTCATCCTCGCCGTAGGCGCGGATCTTTACGAGCTCCACGTAGTCGTCGCAGAATGACCAGAAGAATGTCTCAGTTCGTTCGAGAGCTTTGGCGTAGTCGTAGTGCTCAAAGTCCCTTGTCGTATCGATGACGAGCGTGGCGAGTAGCGCGAGCAGGTCGCGGTCAATTGGCGCAGTGACCGCCTCGACGCCCGGTATCGCGCCACCCTCGAGCCGTCCGAGGACGAACTTCGAGACGTTGAGGATCTTGATGGCCAGGCGACGGCCGATCTTCATCTGGCCCTCGTCGAGCGCGGTGTCGGTGCCCGGGCGAGCGCTGGCGGCCCAGTAGCGAAGCGCGTCGGCGCCGTGGCGTTCGAGCAAAGGCATTGGCGTGACGACGTTGCCAATGGACTTGCTCATCTTCTTTCGCTCGGGGTCGAGGATCCAACCAGAGATCAGCACGTCGTTGAAGGGCAAACTGTCGAACGCGAAGTGGCTCCGCACGACCGTCGAGAAGAGCCAGGTGCGGATAATCTCGTGCGCTTGGGGTCGCAGGTCCATTGGGAAGACCTTGTCGAACAGCTCGGTCCCCCATTGTCCGGCAATCTGTGGGGTCAGCGAGCTCGTCGCCCACGTGTCCATGACGTCGGGGTCGCCAAAGAAGCCGTGGGGCTCGCCACGCTGTGACTCGACGAAACCGGCCGGCACGTCGCTCGAAGGGTCGACGGGGAGTTGCGCGAGGTCGGCGAGAATCGGCGAGTCGAAGTCGACCTCACCGCTGGCGTCGAGGGGGTACCACGCCGGGAACGGGACACCGAAGAATCGCTGACGAGAGATGTTCCAGTCGACGTTGAGGCCCTCGACCCAGGAGCGGAAGCGGTGGCGCATGAAGTCGGGGTGCCAGACCAGTTGCTCCCCGCGCTCGAGGAACTGCGCTCGGTGCTCGAGGGTCCGCACGAACCACTGTCGCGAGGTGACGATCTCGAGGGGCCGCTCACCCTTCTCGTAGAACTTGACGGGGTGGGTGATCGCTCGGATTTCGCCAATCAGCGCTCCGCTCTCGCGCAGGGCGTCGACGATCGCGGCGCGGGCTTGATTGACTGTCTTGCCCTCGACCTGGGAGCGATAGAACGCCTGGGCGAGGTCGGGGTCGCGCGTTGGCCAGCCCACGTCGCCAAATCCCGCGGGCAGGAAGCGGCCGTCTCGGCCAAGTAGTGCACGCGTTGGCAGGCGGAGCTCGCGCCACCAAGTGACGTCGGTCGTGTCGCCGAAGGTGCAGATCATCGCAATGCCCGTTCCCTTCTCGGGGTCGGCCAACTCGTGGGTGAGGATCGGCACGCTGACGCCAAAGAGCGGGGTCACGACCGAGGTGCCCACCAGCGCCCGGTAGCGCTCGTCCTCGGGGTGCGCCACGAGCGCGACGCAACTGGCCAGCAGCTCGGGGCGGGTTGTCTCCACGTCGATGGTGCCGGTGTCGTCCTCGCGCTCGAAGGCGACGCGGTGATAATTGCCCGGACGTTCGCGGTCCTCGAGTTCGGCCTGAGACACGGCCGTTCGAAAGTCGATGTCCCAGAGCGTGGGGGCCTCCGAGGAATAGACCTCGTCTCGACGGAGCATCTCGAGGAAGCCGCGTTGGGAGATTGCCTGGGCCTGCGTGGAGATCGTCGAGTACTCGAGGCTCCAGTCGATGCTTATCCCGAGGTGGCGCCAGAGGACCTTGAAGGCCTCCTCGTCGACGGCGGTGAGGATGTGGCAGAGCTCCACGAAGTTCTTGCGCGAGATCGGGACCTTCTTCTCGGCGGGTGTCAGCGGCGGCTGGTAGTTCGCCTCGTAGGGGAGTGACGGGTCGCAACGCACCCCGAAGAAGTTCTCGACCCGTCGCTCGGTCGGTAGGCCGTTGTCGTCCCAGCCCATGGGGTAGAAGACGTCCTTGCCGCGCATGCGCCAAAAGCGCGCCACGACGTCGGGGTGCGTGTAGCTAAAGACGTGGCCAATGTGCAAAGAGCCCGACACAGTGGGTGGGGGCGTATCGATCGAAAAGATTGTCGAGCGCGTGGCGTCGCGGTTGAACCGGTACGTTCCCTCGTCGTCCCAGCGGGCCAGCCAGGTCGCCTCGAGGCCGTCAATGGTTGGCTTCTCGGGCACCGCGTTGGGCGTGGGGGTCAGGGCGTCATTCATGGTTGGCGTAGTTTAGAACAGTGATTCGCCTCTTTGATTCGCTGCACGGCGAGGTTCGTGACCTGCGCCTGCGCGACCCGGGACACGTCGCAATGTACGTCTGTGGCCCGACGGTCTATGACTTGCCGCACATTGGCCACGGCCGCCAGACCCTCGTCTGGGACGTGGTGCGTCGCTGGTTCACCTTTCAAGGACTCGACGTACGCTTCGTCTCCAATATCACCGACATCGACGACAACATCATCAACCGCGCCACCCGTGAGGGAACGACGCAGGAGGCGGTCGCCACTCGATTCGAAGGCGAATGGTGGACGGCCATGCGCGCGCTCGGCGCCGCGATGCCCGACGAGATTCCCCACGCCACGACCTACGTCGAGGAGATGGTCGCACTTGTCGCTTCACTGCTCGAAAGTGGCGTCGCCTACCCCACGAGTGACGGCGTCTACTTCGACGTGTCATCTGTCTCAGACTACGGACTGCTCGCGGGCCAGCCACTCGAGAGCTTGCGCGCCGGTGCTCGCGTGGAAGCGAACGACGAGAAGCGCTCGCCGCTCGACTTTGTCCTCTGGAAGAACGCGAAGCCCGACGAGCCGAGCTGGCCCGCTCCGTTTGGCGCCGGGCGACCCGGCTGGCACACCGAGTGCGTTGTCATGTCGCTCGGGCTGCTCGGCGATGACTTCGACCTCCACGCCGGGGGATTCGATCTGCGCTTCCCCCACCACGAGAACGAACGAGCCCAGGCCGTCGCTGCCGGGAGGTCGTTCGCCCGGCACTGGGGACATCACGGCTGGGTGATGGTCGGCGATCAGAAGATGAGCAAGTCGCTCGGAAACTTCACGTCGCTCACGGACCTCCTCGCGAAGACCGACGCCCGCGCGTATCGTCTCCTCGTCCTTCGCTCGCACTACCGTTCGCCCATTGAAGTGACCCCCTCGACGATCGCTGACTCAGAGCGCGCCCTGGCGCGCCTCGACGCCCTCGCTCGACGCTTCGCGCTGGCGCCTCTGGCCGGGGAGCATTTGGAACGCGCGTCGGACTTCAGCTTCGAGGGGCCGTCGGTTGCGTTAGTAGAGCGCGTCTCGGCGGTACTCGACGACGATCTCAACACGCCCCTCGCCGTGGCGATGCTCTTCGACGCGCTCGCCAGCGCCAACAGCAGCGCCGATAACGGCGACGCCGAGGCGGCGCTCGCCCTCGCGATAACGATCAACGCGCTGTTTGGTTCCATGGGCCTCGCCCTGCACGCGAGCGACGACCACGTCGACGCGCGGAGCGCGGACCTCGTGGCGCGACGTGACGCGGCCCGAGCGACCAAGGACTGGGTCGAAGCCGATCGACTCCGCGACGACCTGGTGACGTTGGGCTGGGTCGTCGAGGATTCGCTCGGCGCGACCGTCGTGCGTCGAGCGTAGGAACAGTGAGGAACCGTGAGGGCCAGAGGGGTTCTCAACTAGGATTTTTTCGAGGCTGTCGTTGTGGTTCCCTCCGGACTCGGTCGTGGCCTAATCCAAGGAAACAAGGAGGCCCACAGTGGCTGTAGGAACCGTCAAGTGGTTCAATGACGAGAAAGGTTGGGGTTTCATCGCGGTCGATGGCCAGCCGGACGTCTTTGTGCACTACTCGGAGATCGAAGGTGAAGGTCGAAAGACCCTCGTCGAAGGTCAGGGCGTTGAGTTTGACATCGAGCCGGGGGATAGAGGACCGCTCGCCAAGCGCGTCGTGATGAACTGACCGCACCATTTTGTAGTCAACGGCCGCCGCCTTCGGTCGGCGGCCGTTCTTTTGCCCCCATGTTCATCTAGTCTGATGCCAGTTACTCACTAGTAACCAACCACCTCAAGGAAGCAACAATGAGCGAATTCTCAATGGAACTGAACGACGATCAAAAGACTCTCCAGGAGTGGGTGCACGGGTTCGCCGTGGCGCAGATGCGCCCGATCGCCGCCGAGTGGGACGAGCGTGAAGAGACCCCGAGGGAGTTCATCAAGGTGGCGGCGCAGATTGGCATCTACTCCCTCGACTTCATGATGAACGCCTTCTCCGACAAGACGGGACTGTCGCTCATGCTCGCGACCGAGGAGCTCGCCTGGGGCGACGCCGGTCTGTGCATGTCACTGCTGGGCACCTCACTCGGCGTTGCCGCCATCGTGGCCAACGGGACGCCCGAGCAGGTCATGGAGTGGGTCCCCCAGTGCTACGGGACGCCCGACGACATCAAGATGGCGGCCTTTGGGGTCTCAGAGCCCGACGCCGGCAGCGACGTCTCGTCGCTCCGTACGCGCGCCATTTACGATGAGGCGAGCGATGAGTGGGTGCTCAACGGCACCAAGACCTGGATCACCAACGGGGGCATCGCCGACCTGCACGTCATCGTCGCCTCAGTCGACCCCGAGCTCGCCAGCCGTGGCCAGGCCTCGTTTATCGTGCCCGAGGGCACGCCCGGCATCCGAATGGGCCAAAAGTTCAAAAAGATGGGCATCCGCGCGAGCCACACCGCCGAGGTCGTGCTGGAGGACTGTCGGATCCCCGGTCGCTGCCTGCTCGGTGGCAAGGAGAAGCTCGACGAGAAGTTGGCGCGCGTGCGTGAGGGCAAGCGTTCCCAGAGCCAGGCCGCGATGGCGACGTTCGAAGCGACCCGCCCCGCCGTGGGCGCCCAGGCGCTCGGGATAGCGCGCGCGGCCTACGAGTACTCGTTGGAGTACGCCAAGGAGCGCAAGCAGTTCGGTCGCGCCATCATCGAGAACCAGGCGATCGCCTTCAAGCTCGCCGACATGAAGATGCACATCGACGCCGCGCGCCTCTTGATCTGGCGCGCGTCGTGGATGGCGGCTACTCGCCAACCGTTCTTGAACGGCGAGGGCTCGATGTCGAAGCTCTACGCCGGAGAGACGGCCGTCAAGGTCACCGAAGAGGCAATCCAGATCATGGGCGGCTACGGCTACATCCGTGACTACCCCGTCGAACGTTGGCACCGCGACTCCAAGATCTACACCATCTTCGAGGGCACCAGCGAGATACAGCGGCTCATCATCGCGCGCGCCATTTCTGGGGTCCACGTACGTTAAGGGTCGTCACGCTCTGCACGGGCAACGTCGCGCGCTCGGTAATGCTTGGCTACATGCTTACGACGCTCGCCGAGAACGCGGGCGCGCCGTGGTCGATCCGCACCGCCGGCACGCACGTGGTGGAGGGTTCGGCGATGAGCGCTCGTACGCGTGACGCGCTGCTCGCCCTCACCGACATTGGCGTCCACCACTACGGTGCGCACCGCAGTCATCAGCTCGACGCCGACGACGCACGCTGGGCCGACGTCTTGTTGGCCAGCGAGGCCGATCACGTTCGCTATGTCCGCTCGGAATTTCCCCAGCAGGGCGCCAAGGCCGTTCAGCTCGCGCAGTTTGTGCGCGTCGCATCCCAAGAGCGCCCCTTCGACGAGCAGTTGCGCGTCGCGACGTCAATCGAGCCGTCGAAGGAGTTTGACATCGCCGATCCGGCCGGCGGGGATCAGCCCGTCTATGACGCGTGCGCGCACTCGCTCTGGGACCTCGCGCAATCGTTCGCGTGGCTGGTGGGCGAACGCTCGGCCTAGTTCTCTTGGTGGGCGGTGCGCAGCCCGCCCCAGGCGAGGGTGGCGCTGCGCGCCGCGAGGCGTTGTGCGGCGCCGGGTGACGGTTCGGGCCAGCCCTTCGCCTCTTGCTGTTCGAGCCAGACAACGGCCGCCCCCTCAGCGATGCCCACGACGCCTCCGGCCAACTGTCGTCGGTGCTCGTCACTGGATGCGACGTTAATGAAGGGTTCGATGAAGGAGATCACTCCGAGTTCGAGGGCACGAAGATCCTTCGCCGTGTCGCCGGCGTGGGAGTGGATGAAGAGGATGCGAAAGGCGTCGGCGTCGCTCACGACCATTTCAAAGTAGACGCGAAAGGCGACCTCAATCTTGGCGCGTGGTGTCGTGGCGGCGTTCACGGCTCGCTCCAGTGACGTCAAGAGATGCTCCGCGGTCTGGGCGACGATCTCGCGGTAGAGGTCGGTCTTTGACTCGAAGTACTGGTAGAGGACCGGCTTGGTGAAGCCGGCCTCCTTGGCGATCTCGTCCATTGTCGTTGACTGGAAGCCGCGCTCGGCGAAGACGGACTTCGCGACGCTGCGCAGCTGTGCTCGTCGCTCAACGTGCGGGGGTCGGTCGTACTGAATCACCATTGATCAAGAGGCTACTTGGCCCTAGCAGTAACCCATCGACTCCAACAGCGAGCCCAGTCGCTCGGGCAGGTGCGCGATGTTGAAGTGCTGACGGGCGACGGTGAGGTTGTGTTGGAGTAGTTCCTCGTCACCCTCGACGAGCATCGACGTGATGGATGCAATGTCGCCGAGGTCGAAGAATCGAAAGCCGTAGGACTCGATCTCGAGCGCGACCGGGTAGGGGTAGCGCGCCAGGGGTCGCAGGTGGGTGACCGACTCGAGGACCGGGTTTCCAAAGCCCTCCCACGTGGACGACATCACGACGAGGTCGCAGGCCGCGTAGGCGTCGTGCACGAGAGCGCCCGGCGGCAGGCCCCGTCGCACCTGCACGCCACTCTTCGCAATCAATGCGTTGAGCGTCACCGCGTAGCCATCTTCGGCCGGACCGAGCAGCCAGAAATCAGCGCCGAGCGCTTCGCACAGTGCGATCGCGCCTTCGATGTTCTTTCGCGCGAGTGCGCGCGTCGGCATCAGCACGAGAGGTTGCGCGCCCACCCCGAGCGCGCGACGGGTGTCGTTTCGTCGCCCCAGCACCGGATCGCAGTCGAAGGCGTTCATGATCGTGACCGCCTCGACGCCGCGCTCGTGGAGCTGCGAACGCGAGAGGTCGTTGATGGTGACGTGGTACCAACCCGGCCCGTCACGGGGTCCTTCGAGGTGAGCGAGGTGTGCACGCTGCCAGGGAAGGTCGTGGTGATGGAAGAGCGCCACTCGCCCGTGCAGGGCCTCGTAGAGGACGTCACGTGCGCCGACGTTGAGCGGTAGCGACGCGAGGTTCTCAACTATGACGACGTCGCTCTCGCCCAAGGCCTCGGACAGCTCGTTGAACGTCGGTGGGGCATCGGCGCCAATCGCGAGTCCGTCGAGCAGCACGTCGGCGACGCCCTCGCCGGCGACAGTTCGCACGTCGTGGCCGAGCGCTTCGAGGGCCATAATCCACTTCTGCGATTCGATGGCGACGCCGTCAGTCCCGCCGAGACGAAAGCTAACGACGCAGAGGTGAGCCACTGCCCAAGGCTACGAGCACCGGGGGGCGAAATGGCACGCCAGTAGTAGGGTGAAATACGGTGTTGGCCGCTAACGAGCGCCCACGTCTGGAGGAAACTCGGTGGCCAAGCGCGCTCTGATTACCGGCATCACCGGGCAGGACGGGTCCTACCTCGCCGAACTGCTGCTCGGCGAGGGTTACGAGGTCATGGGGCTCGTTCGGCGCAGCTCCACCCTCACGATCGAGCGGATCAGCCACATCCAGGACCGGCTCATTCTGGTCTCGGGCGACCTGGTGGACGAGGTATCGCTCATCAACGTGCTGCGCGACTACCGTCCGAACGAGGTCTACAACCTGGCCGCGCAGAGCTTCGTGCAGACCTCGTGGACCCAGCCGGTCCTGACCGGGGAGATCACCGCGCTCGGCGTCACGCGCCTGCTGGACGCCATCCGCATCGTCGACCCCGAAATTCGTTTTTACCAGGCCAGTTCATCCGAGATGTTTGGTCGAGTGCGCACCGTACCCCAGGACGAGAACACTGCGTTCTACCCGCGAAGTCCCTACGGCGTCGCCAAGGTCTACGGCCACTGGATCACCGTCAACTACCGCGAGAGCTACAACCTGCACGCCTCGTCGGGCATCTTGTTCAACCACGAATCGCCCCGCCGCGGTCTTGAGTTCGTTACTCGAAAGGTGACCCACGGCGCGGCGCGCATCCGCGCCGGCCTCGACACCCAGTTGCGGCTAGGCAACCTCGACGCCCAGCGCGACTGGGGCTACGCGGCCGACTACGTGCGCGCGATGTGGGCGATGCTCCAGCTCGATTCTCCCGACGACTTCGTGGTGGCGACCGGCCAGACCCACTCGGTGCGCGAACTCTGCGACGTCGCCTTCGCGGCCGCGGGCCTTGACTACCAGGACCACGTCGTTGTCGATCCCGCGTTCATCCGCCCGGCCGAGGTCGACCTACTCGTTGGCGATCCGTCCAAGGCCCGTCAACAGCTCGACTGGACGTGCGAGGTCGACTTTTACAGCCTCGTCGAGATGATGGTGGCCGCGGACATCGACGCCCTGGCCCGTTAGCCTTGCGCGTCGGTCCCGCTGTCTCGCTTCACGGGGCGGTCGTCATGACAGGCGGTTACGCGCTGCTGAGCGGCGTCGACCTGGAGCTCGCGCCGGGCTCGTTGACGGTCCTCGTCGGCGCGAACGGCGCCGGTAAGACGAGTCTCCTGCGCCTGCTCGGCGGGCTCGTGGCCCTGAGCGACGGCGAGGGCTCGGTGCTCGGACTCAACCTCGCGCACGCGGAGCGCCGCGAGCTTCGCCGGCGCGTCGGCTGGCTCGGCCACGAGGGGTCGTTCTACGACGATCTCACGGTTGAGGAGAACCTGCGCTTCTGCGCGCGCGCGCTCGCGCGGCCCACTGACGACCTGACCACGGTGCTCGAGACGGTCGGATTGGCGTCGCGACGGGCCACCGCGGCCAAACGCCTGTCCGCCGGTCAACGGCGTCGCCTGGCCCTGGCGTGGCTGTTGCTGCGCCGACCCGAGCTGTGGCTCCTCGACGAGCCCTACGCCTCACTGGACGACGAGGGCCGCACGTTCTTTGACGATCTGCTCGACCAGGCGCAGCGCAGCGCCGCGACGGTCGTTGTGAGTGCGCACGATCCGCTGCGTAGTAGCGCGCTGCACCCAACGACAGTGGTGATGGTCGGGGGACGGATCGTGGATCGTGCTTAGGACCGCGTGGCTCGTCGCGGGCAAGGACCTGCGAATCGAACGGCGAAGTCGCGTCTTGTTGTGGCAGGTCGTGCCCTTTGGCGTGATGGCGCTGGTGCTCTGCGGACTGGCGCTCGGACCGGCGCGCGCCGGCCGTTCGACGTCGGCACCGGGACTGTTCTACTTGGTCGTCCTGCTCGTCTCGCTGTTGATGATCAATCGCAGCCACGCCATCGAGGCCACGCCGGGCACCCGTTCATCGGTGGCGACCCTCGGACTCGACCCCGCCGGCGTCTTTTTAGGAAAATCCCTGGCCCTGGCCCTCGAACTCTGGCTGACCAGCGCGGTCCTACTCGCCGGATCAGTTGTTGTCTTGCACACGGCGCTCGGGGGCACGCTGAAGGCGACGCCCAGCATCATCGTGACCCTCGGCGCCATTGCCTGCGCAGGGACGCTCTACGGGGCCCTCACGACTGGCAACGACGGTCCAGCGACGTTGCTACCGGTCTTGGCTCTGCCGGCCTTCGCGCCCCTCCTGATCGCTGGAGAACGGTCCTTCAGCGCCGCCCTGCACGGCGGCGCCCTGTGGCAGTGGTGGGTTATCTCGCTCGTCGCTCTGGCCGCCTACCTGGCGCTGGGAATTCTCCTTTACGGTGTTCTTGAGGAATCGTGATGAGACAGTTAACGCAACGACTATTAGCCCCCGTGACGTTACTGACGATGGCGGCGACAATCTGGCTCGGGATTTGGGTGACCCCACCCGACAGGGTCCAGGGCAACCTCGCGCGACTCGTCTACGTCCACCCGGCCGTCGCCTGGGTCGCGCTGTACCTCTCCTTTGGCACGGCGACGATCGCGAGCGCGCTCTACCTGTGGCGTCGAACCCGTTCAATCGTGATGGACCGGATTGCGCACAGCGCCATGGAGGTCAGCCTGCTCTTCATCATCCTCACGCTCATCACCGGTTCGATCTGGGGCCGTCCGACCTGGGGGGTCTGGTGGGCGTGGGACGCGCGACTCACCTCGACGGCGATTCTGGGCGTGCTGGCCCTCGGGTACCTGGCGCTTCGTCGGGCCATCGACGACGTTGAACAGCGCGCGCGGCGCAGCGCCGTCTTCGCAGTCCTGGCCGCGCTCAACGTGCCGATCATCCACTTCTCGGTGCTGTGGTGGAAGACGTTGCACCAGGGTGCGACCGTCTTCACGTCGAACCGCGCCCTGCTCATCCACGGCTCGATGGCCTGGACGTTACTGCTCAGCTTCGTCGCCTTCAGCCTCACCTACGCGTGGCTGGTGCGCGCGCGCTACCGCCTCGAGGTC
>JAYVNV010000105.1:0-4435 GCA_043758265.1 Acidimicrobiaceae bacterium | reverse complement strand
ACGAGGGGATTGAGTTTCACGCCCGTCAGGCGAACCTCTCGATGTCGACGCGTGACGTCGTTCGCGGTCTGCACTACTCGGTGGCGCCCGAGGGCCAGGCCAAAGTCGTCACCTGTGTCTTTGGCCAACTCGATGACGTGATCGTTGACGTTCGTGTCGGCTCGCCATCATTTGGATCGTGGGAGATGGTCCATCTCGGCGCCGGTGACGATCGATCGGTCCTGCTACCGGCCGGCGTGGCTCACGGCTTTTGCGTGAACAGCGAACAGGCCGCGCTCTCGTATCTCTTGTCCTCGCCCTTCAACGCGGGCGCTGAACTTGAGATCAATCCCTTCGACGAGCGGATCAACGTCAAGTGGACCATTGCCGGTGACGCGATCGTAAGTCCAAAGGACGCGGCGGCACCTTCACTCGCCCAACGACTTGGCTCGAACGAACTTCCTCACTTTCCCTAGTACTTTGCGTCAGTTTCAACCCCCGCGCGGTCCGCTCGCACGATTGAAGTCTCGTGCGGCGCCCAACCAATGCGCGGACCGCCATCGTGATGACTTCAATCGTGTCGTGAACCGTCAAGCGAGCGCCACGTTGACACTGGCCGTGACGGGTGCGCACGTCGCCGCGCACGACGCCGCGAGGACTTAGCGGGCCAGTTCGACCAATGGAGTGAAAAGCCGAACCGTTCAAGCTCGTCTGGAGGCCGAAGCGATGACGTTGCGCCGAGTCGAGAGCGATTGTCCTCACTGGTGCCAACGCACGCCCCGCAGTGGCGTTCGTTACTTTTTTCCGCACAACGTCCTTCACACAACAGGTTTCAGCGTTGATGTGGCGATAGTGACCGTAAGCGACGCGTGCGCCAATCTCTGAGGCGGTGGAGACACGTGAGAGGGAAGTCGTACTCCTCTATCGCTACGAGTAGCGCGACAATCCTCGTCGGGCCCGACCATCTCAAAAAATGACTGTTCTCCGACGGCGCTGGTCGAGGATTCGAGACATTGCTAGCGTTGGCGAAGTGACTGTCGCCCCGCTTCGTCTCATCTCCGAGCAAGACCGCACGGTGCGGATCCTCGACACACTGGCGGTACCGGCCGTTGAATCTGAAGCGCAGCTCCGCGCGCTCGTGACGAGTCTTTCGGGCGTCGACGCAGTCGGCGCCGAGGCGCGCGCCGCCAGGCTGGCGACGCGTTCGATTAAGAAGTCGACGAAACTGGCCGCCATTGATCTGGCGATCTCTATGGTCGATCTCACGACGCTGGAGGGTGCCGATACCCCCGGTCGGATTACGTCGCTCTGCACCAAGGCAATGCGTCCCGATCCCCGCGACCTCACCGTCCCCCCAGTCGCTGCGGTGTGTCTCTACCCTGATCTGGTCGCTCACGCCCGTGCAGTCCTCGAAGCGTCGCCGGTCAAGGTGGCGGCCGTGGCGACGTCGTTCCCGTCGGGCCGGGCCTCATTGAAAGTAAAGCTGTTGGACGTTCACGAGGCCGTGGCGGCCGGCGCCGATGAAATCGACATGGTGATTGATCGTGGCGCCTTTCTATCGGGGCGGATCGGGCAGGTCTTCGATGAGGTCGTGGCGGTCAAGGAGGCGTGCGGTGTATCACACCTCAAGGTGATTCTCGAGACCGGGGAACTCGTCACCTACGACAACGTCCGGCGCGCCAGTTGGATCGCCATGCTCGCGGGCGCCGACTTTATCAAGACGTCGACCGGCAAGACCGGTAGTAACGCGACGCAGCCGGTCGCGCTCGTCATGCTCGAAGCGGTGCGTGACTTCGCCGAGACCGCCGGGCGACTCGTCGGGGTGAAGGTCGCCGGTGGGATCCGCACGACCAAGGATGCCCTTCGTTACCTAGTGGTCGTGAACGAAACCGTCGGATCGACGTGGTTGACGCCCGAGCTCTTTCGTTTTGGAGCGTCGTCGCTCTTGAACGACCTCTTGATGCAGCGCCTCAAGCAGCAGCGCGGCGCCTACGTGCGCGCGGACGAGTTCAGCGGAGACTGAAATGAGCGAACGCCAACTCGCCAACTCACAGCTCGGCTCGCTCGACTACGACTCCGCTCCAGAATCATCGTCAATCGCGAAGTTGAAGCCCAGTTACGGACTCTTCATCGATGGCGAGTTCAGCGAGTCGTCCTCGCGCGAACAGTTCGCCTCGATCAATCCCGCCGACGAGACGACCCTCGCGAGCGTCGCGCAGGCTGGCGCCGCCGACGTCGACCGCGCGGTTGGCGCCGCTAGGCGTGCCTACGACGACGTCTGGTCCAAGACGAGCGGGGCCGAGCGCTCGAAGTACCTCTTTCGCATCGCCCGTTTGATCCAGGAGCGCTCGCGCGAACTGGCGGTCGTCGAGACGTTGGACAACGGCAAGCCAATTCGTGAGTCGCGTGACGTTGACATCCCATTGGCCGCCGCGCACTTCTTCTACTACGCCGGCTGGGCCGACAAACTGGGCCACGCCGGATTTGGCAGCGACCCGCGTCCACTAGGGGTCGCCGGTCAGATAATCCCGTGGAACTTTCCTCTCCTGATGGCGGCCTGGAAGCTCGCTCCGGCCCTCGCCGCGGGCAACACCTGCGTGCTGAAACCAGCCGAGACAACACCGCTCAGTGCGTTGGTCCTGGCGGAGATTTTCCAGCAGGCCGAGTTGCCGCCCGGGGTTGTCAACATCATCACCGGCGACGGGACAACGGGCGCCGCGCTGGTTGACCACGGTGACGTCGACAAGATTGCCTTCACTGGCTCGACCGCCGTCGGTCGGCTCATCCAACAAAGCACGGCGTCGAGTCACAAGCATCTGACCCTCGAACTCGGCGGCAAGGGCGCCAACATCGTCTTCGAGGACGCACCGATTGACGAGATGATTGAGGGAATCATCGACGGAATCTTCTTCAACCAGGGCCACGTCTGTTGCGCGGGGTCGCGGCTACTCGTCCAAGAGTCCGTCGCCGACGAGGTGCTTCGCCGATTGGTTCGCCGAGTCGACCAGCTGCGCGTCGGCGATCCCATGGACAAGAACACCGACGTCGGAGCGATCAACTCGGCCGCCCAGTTGCAGCGAATCCGCGAGCTCACCGAGTTCGGCGAGCGTGAGGGCGCGACGCGCTACACCAGTTCGTGCGTCCTCCCCGATCGGGGCTACTGGTTCGCGCCGACCATCTTCGCCGACGTCGCTCAATCGCACCGGATCGCGCGCGAGGAGATCTTTGGACCGGTTCTCTCGGTGCTGACATTTCGCACGCCCGAGGAGGCGGTCGCTAAGGCGAACAACTCGAATTACGGCCTCGCCTGTGGGATCTGGAGCGAGAAGGGCAGTCGCACGCTCTGGGTCGCCGAACGGCTCCGGGCCGGTGTCATCTGGGCCAACACGTACAACCGATTCGATCCGACGAGTCCCTTCGGCGGCATGCGCCAGTCGGGCTTTGGCCGCGAGGGTGGCCGCCACGGCCTGGAGGCGTATCTCAATGTCTGAAGCCCGACTCGACGTTCGAAAGACCTACAAACTGCTCATCAACGGCGACTTCGCGCGTTCGGAGTCGGGACGCAGCTACGAAGTCACGACGCAGGGCGGCCAGTTCCTCGCCAACGTCGCCCAGGGATCTCGCAAGGACCTTCGCGACGCGGTGGTGGCCGCGCGCGCTGCGCAGGCCCGGTGGTGGGGCGCGACGGCGTACAACCGGGGCCAGGTCATCTACCGCCTCGCCGAGATGGCCGAGTCGCGGCGTGACGAACTGGCCCAGCACGTCGCGTTGAGCGAGGGCGTGCGTGATGAGGAGGCGCAGGCGATTGTCTCACGTTCGATCGACCGCGTCGTCTGGTACGCCGGTTGGACGGACAAGATCGCCCAGGTCATGGGTGGGACCAATCCGGTCGCCGGGCCGTTCTTCAACTTCTCCACGCCCGTGCCGAGCGGCGTCGTGGCCGTCGTGGCCGATCAGTTCTCGTCCCTCGAGGCGTTCGTGGACGCGGTGCTCGCACCGATCTGTGTTGGCAACGCCGTGGTCGCCGTGGCCAGTGAGCGTCGACCCACCCCCGCGGTCCTGCTCGGTGAGATGACGGCGTCCTCGGACTTCCCCGGTGGGGTGCTCAACCTCGTGACCGGCCTCACCAATGAGTTGGCTGGAACGCTCTGCGCTCACGAGGACGTCGATGGCGTTGACCTCGGTGGACTCTCACTCGAGCTGGCCAATGAACTGGCCGCCGTCGCGGCCGGCACCATCAAGCGCGTCCTGCGTCACGATGGCCGTGACACTCCCGCCTCACTTCGACGACTTCGTGCCTTCGTCGAGACGTCCACGGTGTGGCACACGATCGGACAGTGATGAGCAATCCCTACCAGCTCGCGCGGCGTGCGGCCGACGATCTTCGTGAGCGCAGCGGATTCGACGCGTACGACGTCGCAATCGTCCTCGGCTCGGGCTGGAAGGAGGGTGCGGT
>JAYVNV010000104.1:0-13471 GCA_043758265.1 Acidimicrobiaceae bacterium | reverse complement strand
TCGCCACCGTCGACCAGCGGGCCCAGGCGCCCTTGGAGAAGATCACGTTGACGTGGCCGGTCTCATCCTCCAGGTTGATGAAGACTGCGCCGTTGGCGGTCTCTGGATGCTGGCGATGCGTCACGACCCCCGCCACGAGGACGCGCAAACTCTCGGCACCAACCAGTGCACTGGCGCACGTCACCCCGCGCTCGTTCAGCTGGGCGCGGACCAACGCGATTGCCGTCGCCTCGGGCGTGAGGCCCATCGACCACATATCGTCAGCGACGCGCTCTCGCTCGCTCGTCACCGGCAGCGTCGGCGCGACGAGGCCGCTCACCACGCCGGGTAGCCGATCGGACGTCCCCTGGGCGGCTGCGCCGGCCGACCACGTGAGCGCGCGCCGGCTCGCGCCAAAGGAATCGAGTGCGCCGGCTGCGGCGAGCACCTCGAGGTGATGCTGACGGGCGCCGGCACGCCGTACGAGGTCCGAGGAGTCGCCCCACGGCGCGCCCGCGACGATTGTCGTCGCCAGTTCCTCACCAATGGTGCGCAGGCCCCCCAGCCCGAGGCGCACCTCGGGATCCTCGCGCGGACCCTCCAACGTCGCTCCGACGCCCGAGCAGTTCACGTCGGGGCGGCGCACGCGCACACCGTGACGCTGCGCGTCGGCGACGAGACTCTGCGTCGACCAGAAGCCGAGCGGCTGGGCGTTCAGCATCGAGGCGAGGAACGCCGCCGGGTAGTGCACCTTGAGCCACGCCGAGCAGTAGACGAGGTGGGCGAAGGAGACCGAGTGCGACTCGGGGAAGCCGAAGTTCGCGAACGCCGCCAAGGCGTCGAAGAGCTGGTCGGCCGGCGCGCCGATGATGCCGTTCTCGGCCATGCCGGCGTAGAAGCGGCTCTTCAACTTCATCATGCGCAACTCCGAGCGCTTAGCGGCCATGGCCTGGCGCAACTCGTCGGCCTCGGCTGGCGAGAACCCGGCTACCGCGACCGCCATCTCCATCAACTGCTCCTGAAAAAGCGGCACGCCGAGCGTGCGCCGAAGGATCGGCTCGAGCCGCGGGTGCAAGTACGTGACTGGCTCGTCGCCGCGCCGTCGACGGATGTAGGGATTAACCGCGTTGCCCTGAATGGGGCCGGGCCGGATCAGCGCAACCTCGATGACGAGGTCGTAGAAGCAGCGCGGCTGCACGCGCGGCAGCGTCGCCATCTGCGCGCGCGACTCCACTTGGAATACGCCGACCGTGTCGGCCTCGCACAAGAGGTCGTAGACGCAGTCCTCCTGGGGCAGCGCTCCGAGGTCGATTCTTATGTCGTGGAAGGCCCGCACCTGATCGACGCAGCGGTGCAGCGCGTCGAGCATTCCCAGTCCCAAGAGATCGAACTTCACGAGACCAATGGCCGCGCAGTCGTCCTTGTCCCACTGCAGCACCGTGCGCCCGGGCATGCGGCCCCACTCGACCGGGCAGACTTCAATGACTGGTCGGTCGCAGAGCACCATGCCGGCCGAGTGGATACCGAGGTGACGGGGCCGGTTCAACAGCTCACTCGCCATCGTCGTCACGAGCGAGGGCACGTCGTCCTTCGCGGTCATGGTGTGACGGTCTACGCTGTCGCGCAACGTGTTGGCCTGCTCCTCGCTGAACCCGAAGGCCCGTGCCACGTCGCGCAGCGCCGAGCGCGGGCGGTACGTGATCACCGCGGCGACCTGCGCGGCGTGACGACGGTCGTAGCGGTCGTAGACGTACTGGATCACCTCCTCGCGTCGGCCCGACTCGATGTCGACGTCGATATCGGGGGGGCCGTCGCGCGCCGGCGAGAGGAACCGCTCGAAGAAGAGGTTGAGTTTCACCGCGTCGGCGTTGGTAATCCCGAGCGAGAAGCAGACGGCCGAGTTCGCCGCCGAGCCGCGGCCCTGGCAGTAGATGTCGTGGCGTCGACAGAACTCGGTGATGTCCCAGACGGTGAGGAAGTACCCGGCGAAGCCAAGGGTTGAAATGACACCGAGTTCGTGATCGATCTGTCGCCACGCGCCCGCCACGCGCTCGTGCTCGCGGGTGCCGTAGCGCTGCGTCGCGCCCTCGGTCACGAGCACCTCGAGGTAGGACTGCTCGTCCATCCCCTCGGGCGTCGCGAACGGCGGGAGGTTCGGCGCGACGAGTCGCAGGTCGAAGGTCAGCACCGCGGCCAGTTCACCGGCCTGGTCGACGACTCCGGGCCAGCGCGCGAAGCGCCGCCGCTGCTCGGCGTCGCTTCGCAGGTGCGCCAGTGGCGACGCGTTCAGCCAGCCCTCCATCTCCTCGAGGCTCTGGCGGGCGCGCAACGCCGAGAGGACGTTGGCCCTCGCGAACGCGTCGGGGGTGGCGTAGTGCACGTTGTTCGTCGCGACGAGTGCGACGTCGTGGCGAACGGCGAGTTCGGCTAGCACGTCGTTGCGCGCGACGTCATCGGGTGCGCCGTGGTCCCAGATCTCGACGGCGACGTTGTCGCGACCGAAGGCGCGAATGAGCCGTTCGAGTTCGTGCCGCGCGGCGCGCGGTCCCTTCTCCATCAGCGCGCGCGTCAGCGGACCCTTGCGACAGCCGCTCAGCACGAGCCACTCGCGTGCGCTGCTCGCCACCTCGTCGAGGGTGAAACGCGGTGCGCCCTTCTCACCACGTCGCAGGTGCGCTTCGCCGAGCATGGTCGAGAGCGCGCGATAGCCCTCGGGTGAACGCGCGAGTAGTACGAGGTGCTCACCGGAGGGGTCGTGCACGCCGACGCGGTCGTCGGTCGCGTTGAGGGCCACCTCACTGCCAAAGACCGTCGCGAGTCCGAAGGCCCGCGCCGCCTCGGCGAAGCGCACGACCCCGTAGAGGCCGTGGTGGTCGGTGAGCGCCATCCCCGACAGACCGAGGCGCGCGCCCTCGGCGGCGAGCTCCTCGGGGTCGCTCGCACCGTCGAGGAAGCTGAAGCCCGAGTGGACGTGGAGCTCTGCGTAGCTCGCCATCAGTCGTAGATCCCCGCGAGCCACCACCGGCTCGACTCCGCCGCGAGCAACAACGCCTCACCGCCCGCGAGCAGCACCTGCAGGTGGGCGCGGCGGCGATTGAGCGCCCACCACCGCTCCACCAGCGGCCAGGGGCCCGCGTACCACGTGATGTCACGGCGCAGCTGGTGCGAGAACAACACCACGGTGGGCGTCTCGCTCAATAAGCCCCGCGTCTCCATGACGACCGGTTGATCGCGCGCGTCACGTAGTTGCACCGCGACCGGACGCGCCAGCGTCGTCGCCGGAGAGGGCGCGCGCATCTGACCGGGCCACGGTGCCGCGTCGCGCGCGTTTAACAGCGGCGAGCCCCACGGCACCAGCGTCGAACGGTCCCCGGGGACGCGACCACCGCGCAGCGACGCCACGACGACGGCGTCGGCGCCGAGTCGCCGACGTACACGGTGCGCGGCCGCCTCGGTCCGGTCGTCACCTGCGCCGCGCTGGCCGAAGAAACCCATCTGCTCATCACGCACCTCATCATCGCCGCGCAGTTGGCGAAGACGCCTCGCCAGTGTGAGGTCTCGCTGACCGACCAGTTCGCCCACCTCGCCGCGCGCGACGCGGTGCAGCACCAGTGCGTGTTTGTTGAAACGCTCGATGACGCGCCCAACCTCGAGGTCGGCGAACGAACCGACTGTGTGCAGGCCGAGCCGCTGACAGGTCGTGGCGACGTCTTTTCGACCAAGCACCGCGAGCGGCAGCGAGCGACGAAACGACTCGGTCGTACCGGGGGCGAGGACGAGACCGTGACGCGACGCCGTCTCGGCGCAGAAGAGTCCGTCGGCGACGCCGAGCGACGGCTCGTGGTGCGTGACGTCGCGCACGGTCGTGCGCACCGCGTCGAACACCGCGGCCTCGCCGCCGAAGAACCGACTCGGACCGCGCACTGGTAGCACGAGGAGATCGAGGCGGATCGACTCGGTGAAGGGGCAGAGGATCGTCAACGCGTCGAACAGCGCGAGGTGATTGCGCAGCGTCGAGCCGTCGGGCGCCTCGTCGCGCAGCGCCTCAATCCAAATTGCGAGGAGGCGTTCCACTAGTTCGCCTCGCAGCGTCCTCGTCGATTCGGCAACACCACCACGTGCTCTCCGCAGCGTGCCGCCTCGCCCCGTCCGCCGACACGCACCGTGAGATAGCGCGCGTCGAGGCGCGACGACGTCGCCCACTTTGCCTGGGTGATGTCGAAGGAGAGGTCGGCCGGCAGTGGCCACGCCGCCGCCGGTTCGGCGAGGACGATCAGCACGGTCCCTCGTTCGCGCACCCGGTCCATCAGACGACGGGCCGCTGCGTGCGAGGCCCGCGACGGCGGACGCACGATCAAGAGGTCGACGCCGTCGAGCAGGTCGGCCGCCGACTCGGCCCACGCGCCGCGTGGGCGCGGCACGAACAGAACGCGACGAAGGTCTACCCCGAGGTCAGCGATGGCGACGATCCCGGGGTCGTCCACGCCCACGACCGCGGCCCAGTGGCCGCGGGCGCTCGACTCGGTGAGCAGGCTGAGCGCGAGGCTCAACCCGCCAAAACCTGGCTGCGCCTGCACCACGACAGTCGAACCACGCCGCAGTCCACCACCGGGCACGAGCGCGCCCCAGGGCTCTGCGAGGGGCAGCATTCGACTCTTGGCGAGCGCGACGGGGCGAAGCGTGGCGGCCACGTCGGGCGACAGGGGTGGGCGATCAGATGAAAAAGCGAACATATGTTCGTAAGAGTAGTGAGTTCGGGTGACACGCGCCAATGGCCAAAAATAACGGCAGAATAGGGGCTATGTGCGGTCGCGTCGCCCTCTTCAGCCCACCGGTGCGCTTGGCGCGCCTCCTCGACGCCGCCTTAGCCGCCGGTCTCGATCTCGACGCTCACCCCAGTTGGAACGTGGGGCCCCAGCGCCGACTCTTCGCCGTCACCACACGTGACGAGGGGCGCGTCCTCGATTACTACCGATGGGGGCTCGTACCGAGCTGGTCGAAGGACCCGACTATTGGTAATCGGCTCTTTAACGCGCGCGGCGAGACCGTCGCGCAGAAACCGTCCTTCCGCAGCGCCTTCGCCAAACGGCCGTGCGTGATCCCGGTCGACGGCTTCTACGAATGGGACCACCGCACCGGTCACCAAAAGCAACCGAGCTTCTTCACGCGCACCAACGGCGAGCCGCTGCTCTTCGCCGGGCTCTACGAGTTCTGGCGCGACGCCGCGAAGCCTGAGGACGCACTACCGCTCGCGACGTGCACAATCATCACGACGACGCCGAGTGACGACCTCGACGAGATCCACGATCGCATGCCCGTCATTTTGGAGTACGACGACGTCGGGACCTGGCTCAACGTGCACGACCACGATCCCAACGAGCGGGTCATGTTGTTGCGGCCGGCACCCACAGGCACGCTCTCGCACTACGTCGTTGACAGCGCAGTTGGCTCGGTGAAGAACGACGGTCCCGAACTCATCGTTCCGGCGTCACCGACGTCGCTGTTTTAACTCAGAAAAGCCGAAAACCCCGAGTGACCAGTGAATCGAAACTCACCCGCCCCTCGGGGTTCCCGAAGGCACATCTCGCGATCACCCGTGTCGGACAGGCGACCATTTGACGGCTGGCACTTCACGTCATTTGTCGTTACGAACTGCGGACCGAACTCCGCTGCCCGTTGGAGGAGTTCTGTTCCTCTTGCGAGGCCCCTCTCCCCTCCTGATCCGAAACGCCCTTCGGCGCTGCGTCTCATCGACAGGTGCTACATGAACTACGAGAATTACTCTGCCAGAACTTTCGAGCGGGGGACGGGTCAAATCGCGAAATCAGGAACTTTTACCCAGTATGAATTAGTTTTCCCACCAGTTTCTCTCTAATGGGCACAGCTTCCTTACCCTTTAGTCGCATGTTATCCACAGTATGACGACCCACTTCGCGGTCCCCTGATCCACATTGTGAACGTTTCGTTCACAATGTGGATCAGTTACCCCTCTCGCGCTCGGGGCGCGCGTAGCCGCTGAGTAGCGTCCAACTATGCCCCACACCGCCGTGACCACGTACTCGCGACCGGGTGCGCACGACACCGTCCTCTCGTGCGCTTCGAATCTGTGAGCGTTTTTTTTGCGCTGCTGACGTCGTTCACTAATGGCGCCGCGGTCACGCTGCAACACATCGCCAGCACGAGCGACGCGACGAAGTCGAAGGGCTTTCGCTTTGTGCTGTACCTCTTGCGTCACCCCCTGTGGTTGCTCGGGTGGGTGGCGCTGTTCGCCTCGCTGGTATGTCAGGCGTTGGCGCTGCACTTCGGTCCCCTGTCAGTCGTGCAGCCAATCCTCGTGACCGAGCTCATCATTGCGCTGGTGCTTCGTCAAGTCTGGCTGCGTCAATCGATTCGCGCGCTCACGTGGTTCTCAGCCCTGGTGACCGCAGCGGGTCTCGTCACCTTCCTCGTCGCCGCGTCGCCCAGCGCTAGTTTGTTCGCCCCTTCGACGTCGTCGTGGACGTGGCCGACGCTCACGTGCGGCGCGGTCGCCGCGCTCCTCGTCGCATTGGCACAGCGTGGATCGCGCGCACGACGAGCTGGGCTCCTCGGTTCCGCAACCGCCGTTATTTGGGCGTTGGAGGCGACATTCATTAAGGCGACCTCCGACACAATCAGCGCACTCGGCGTGAGCGGGGCGCTCTCGCGGTGGCCGGTCTACGCGTTGATTGTCGCGGGCGTCGCCGGACTGTTGTGTGAACAGGCCGCACTGCACGTGGGTCCCCTGAGCATCTCCCAGCCCCTCATCGTCATCGTCGATCCCGTGGTGAGCGTCGCGCTCGGCGTGTGGATCTACCGTGAGCACCTGCGCGCGGACGTTGGGCACTTGAGCGTCGGCCTGTTCGCGTTCGCGGTGATGTGCGGTGGTGTCATTGCCTTGACGAAAACCTCTCCGACGTCGATGACGCCCGACACTCATCGAAGGTGAGATCAGTCGCCGACCACGTCGCGCGACCCAACCATCTGGCTCAGGTAGAAGTCACGTACGCTCCGGGGAGAACTACCCATCCGTGACGAGTTGGTGATGATCGCCTGACCAATGGAAGCCGCCCAAAATGAGGTGATCAGCACCTTGACGTTGACCTGCTCGTCGAGCCACCCGAGACCCTTCGCTCGCTCGGCAACGTTGATCCAACGTTCGAATTGGGTGTCCAACTGATTCGAGAACATGGCCTGGGTCTTCTGGTCGGACCAGACGTCAAGGAGGAGCTTGACAATCCCCCAACCGTCCTCGGGCTGTCCAGCAATCCACGCTAACTCCATGTCCTCGCCAATCGCCGCCCAGAACGTCGCCTCGTCTCCTTTGAGCACCGCCTGCTCGGCCATTGCGAGACAGTGATGCAGCGGTTCCAGCAGTCGGAAGTAGGTGGCGGCCTGAGCCTCGGCGACGAGTCGCGCTCTCGACTCGTAGTGGTAATAAATCGTGGGGAGCCCAATGTGCGCGCGCGTCGCCACCTCGGCCACGTGGAGGTTGGCGCTGCCGTCCTCGCGGATCATCTGCGACGCGACGTCGAGAATACGTTGTTTGGTCGTCGGTTCGCTGGCCATCAATGTCTGCGCGCAAGAGTGGGCATCTCGTCGAACCTAACATCCGCTTCGTGCGCAATTGTTGCCAGCCTTGTGAGTCAGTGGAGGGCCGACGAGCAATCGTCGGGTTCTCGTGCAACTTAGGATTCGAGAATGAAACTCAGTACGGTCATCTTGGCATCAGATCGGTGGAGCGACGGCCGCTCGAAGTGGTTGAGAGCGGAGCGGCTCGGTTTCCACGCCGCCTACACATACGACCATCTCTCGTGGCGCGCCTTCCGGGACAAGACCTGGATGTCGATGGTCCCCGTCTTGGTGGCGGCGGCGTGCGAAACGACAACATTGCGATTGGGCCCGCTCGTGACGACGCCGAACTTTCGCCACCCTCTTCTCCTCGCCAAGGACCTCATCGCACTCGACGACATCTCAAATGGTCGCGTGAGCGTTGGCGTCGGTGCCGGAGGCGGAGGCTTCGATGTGACGGTCCTCGGCCACGAAGAGTGGTCAGTGTTGGAACGCCACAACCGCTTCAAGGAATTCACTACGACCTTGACGCAGTTGCTAAGCGAACCGGCCTCCAACATTGAGGGGGCCCACTACCCGATTGTGGAGTCGCGTCAGCATCCCGGATCGGTGCAGCGACCACATCCCCCAATCTACGTGAGCGCCCTCGGAGTGAAAAGCATCGCCTTCGCCGCCCGGGTCGGCGACGGGTGGGTAAGTGTCGGGGGACTTTCACACCCGGATCGTACGACCATGGACGCCGTTCGCATCCAATCACGTCACCTCGACGAAGCACTCGAAGGTGAGAGTCGAGCAAGCAACGCTTTCGCGCGGCTCTACCTCGACGGATTCGGTGACGAATCGCCCATGACTTCGTACGAACACTTCCTCGACTTCGCCGGACGGTTCAATGACATGAAGATTACTGAGCTCGTTATCCACACGCCCGTACCCGACTCCCTCTTTGACTACGACGACGCGGTCTTCGAACGAATCGCGACCGAAGGTCGTGAGCTGCTCGAAGGCTGGTCCTGACGTCGCCGCCAACGTGACGACGAACAACGGATGCCATGTTGGCACTCGACAGCAAGAACGTCGTCCACACGCGTAACGCCAAAAGGCGCCGCCCTCGCTGACGTAATCAAGCAACGCGTTTCGAAGGAACGGCCACAGAGACCAGCTGAGCCTATTCGGGCACGAAGGCAATTAGCTACTGCAAATAACGCTGATGCAGTACGGTGGACCCATAATGCTCTCGGCACTGTTCATTTGCAATGAGAAGTAAAATTATGCAGATAAGCGTAACGAGGTTCGGCGCCATTGAACTTCGACGTTTTACGTGAGCAGCAACTCGCGAGAGGTCACCGAGCCCGATGGCCAACGTCGCACCGTCTGGCTCTCCCTCGCGGCACTCATTGTCTTCCTCGGCTCGCTCGGTGCCATCTTTGGTTCACTCGCAGTCGCTCGCAGTGACCTTCAACAATCGCGCCAGTCCTTCTCAACGACATCTGTTGAAATCGCGTCGACACTGCAACTGGCTATTCAACACGAGCAGGACCTTTCCTTCAGTGCTGCTGCGTACGTCATCGAGAACCCTCACTCCTCGGAGACCAGCTTCATCCAATGGGTCAACAACGAGCAGGCGTTTAAGCGCTACCCCGAGATTCTGGCAATCGCCGAAGTCGTTGTCGTGCCGTTGCACCAGTTAGCGGCCTTCGCTCGCCAGGCCAACATCAACGCTCGCCAATCGCAAGCTCCATTGCAGACTTTCTCGCTGACTCCCCCGGGCAAGCGCCCGTCGTACTGCCTCGTCGAAGTCGAGCTCGCCCGCCGCGGTCTGTCAGTGATTCCCATCGGACTTGACATCTGCTCAACAGCGCTTGGCCCGCGACTCACTCAAGCCGCGAACTCCGGGCAGGCGATCTACGTACCTGATTCGCTCGGCGGACCTGAGGCCTTCGCCGTAGGCACGCCGATCTACGAAGGCGGCAGCCATCCCGCGACGATGCTGGCGCGACAGGCCGCGCTGATTGGATGGACGGGTACGGAAATCCTGCCGAAGAAGATTCTCGAACGGGCCCTACTGGGCCACCCCGGAACGTCGGTTGCCTTCCACTATAAGAACGGCGGCTCCAACGTCATCTTCCAAGCGGGCGTCAAGCCGTCTTCGGCCCGCTCGACCACGGTGAGTCTGCATAACGGATGGCACGTCCAGGTCTTTGCTGCGTCGGTGTCCAGCAATGTCTTTGGCAATCTGAACTCCTGGTCACTACTCTTCGCTGGAATTCTCTTAAGCCTGCTCGTTGCGCTCTTGACGTACGTGCTCGGCACGAGTCGCTCCAGGGCACTTCACTTGGTCAAGGAACGCACGGACCAACTCGAACATCAGGCGTTACACGACTCACTAACTGGACTTCCAAACCGCGCGTTGATCCTCGACCGAATCGAACAGATGCTGTCGCGCGCACGACGCCAACACCTCGACGTCGCGGCGCTCTTTCTCGACCTCGACAACTTTAAGGACATCAACGACACGCTGGGCCACCGCGCCGGCGACGAGCTGCTCGCGAGCGTTGGCATTCGTCTCACGAGTGCCGTGCGTGAGAGCGATACGGTCGGTCGATTGGGCGGCGACGAGTTCGTCATCTTGGCTGAGGGAGAGTCACTGGAGGCGGGCGTCGACGTCGTCGCCGGGCGAATCATCGACGTGCTGACCTCGCCATTTTACATTGAGGCCAGCGAGGTGCCCCTCAAGGTGACGGCCAGTATTGGTATAGCGGAGGGCGACCGGGCGACTCCGGAGGCGTTGCTCCAAGACGCCGACATCGCGCTGTATCAGGCGAAGGGCGCGGGGAAGAACCGCGCGGTCAAATTCGCCTCCTCGATGCAAGAAGCCGTCGACCATCACCGTCATATGGCGGTTGACCTGCAGGGCGCACTCGAAGCAAATCAGTTTTTCATTGAGTACCAACCAACCGTTGATCTCACCAACGGTTCCTTCGCCGGCGTCGAGGCGCTACTGCGCTGGCGCCATCCCGAGCGTGGCGTCGTGCAGCCCAACGACTTCATTCCAGCCCTCGAGTCAAGCGGCCTTATCCTTCAAGTCGGCGCGTGGGTCTTGCACGAGGCCTGCCGGCAGGGTGCGATCTGGCTTGACCGCGGCCACCGATTCGCGGTATCGGTGAACATGTCGGGCAAACAGCTCGAACGAGATCGAATTATCAACGACGTGCAGAACGCGATCACGACGAGCGGTTTCGATCCAAAGGAACTCGTCCTCGAATTGACTGAAACCTCGTTGATGCACGACTCGAGTGCGACCCTCTCGCGACTGCTCCAGTTGAAGTCCCTCGGCGTACGTATCGCAATCGATGACTTCGGCACCGGCTATTCGTCGCTCGCCTATCTGCGACAGTTCCCGATTGACATTTTGAAGATCGACCGGAGCTTCGTTTCGGGTATCGCCGACTCGACGGAGTCAGCCGCCATTGTGCATACGTTGGTACAACTCGGCAAGGTGCTCGGCATTGAAACCATCGCCGAAGGTGTCGAGACGGATGACCAACGCGACCGTCTGGAGAGCGAGCGGGTCGACATCGGCCAAGGCTTCCTCTTCGCCCGACCCCTCGTGGTCGAGGACCTCGATCGATTGCTTCGTGAGTCCTCCGGCAAGCCCGTGTGGTTGAGCACCGCGGCCAGTCGCCGCGATGTGTAGATCGACATCTCTCACCGTGAAAGCCGCCGAACAGTTTCGGGGCGCAACGAAGCGATCACGACACCGTTCAAGATTTGAGCGGGGCTCTCACTGCGACCGAGAGACTGGTCCCTCAAGACTTCACCACGTGGTTG
Source organism: Acidimicrobiaceae bacterium (assembly GCA_043758265.1). Taxonomy (GTDB): domain Bacteria; phylum Actinomycetota; class Acidimicrobiia; order Acidimicrobiales; family RAAP-2; genus RAAP-2. The sequence continues at coordinate 2,074 of JAYVNV010000104.1, read as the reverse complement.
GTTCACAAAAAGTCTGCGACGGTCAGCCTCCTTCGCAACTCGTCCTACGTGCCTCCCGATGGGGATTGCGATGAGACGCTGTCACTTCGTCGTTTCTCGTGACGACCTCGGCCGTCCGAAAAGCCAATAATCGAAGTGCTCAAATAGTTAAACGACGACATGGCACCAAGGATCTCGCCCGGACTGACCAGCAGTCATCGAAGAACGCGAGCGCCAGACGCTTGGCATGGCCGTACCCTTCGGGAGGATATTTTTGGGCATGGTGCATCTCATCTAAGAAAGAGCGCGGCATCAAACTAAGGGCGATCTGCGACTCACCACCGATACCTAGATCAAAAAGAACATCCGCCGTCACAACTCTGAGGCGTACGCACGCAACATGGCTTGAGCCTGTCATTTCAGGATTAATTTCAACAACTAAATCAGTAACCCAAAGTGCAGCAGGTCAAAGTAACCACATCTTCCGCACTCCCAGCGTTCCAAATGAAGATCGTGACCTGAAATGTCGTTTATCTCTTGGTCATCGCACGTCAGCGGGGTCGTACCGACACCGCACCACGAGCAGTCAGTATCGACGACCGTTGAATCTGAGCAGGCTCTGGCCCTCCCCGACGCAACTAGCGAGCCGGCAACGCCTCGAGGTTCTCAATGACGACCGGTTCGATCTCGTCGGCCGGTTGGAAACCCAGGATCTGGGAATAAAAGTACAGCTCGGCCTCGGCGACGCGCATGATGTTCTTCGCCTGGCGAAAGCCGTGCTGCTCCCCCTCGAATGCAACGTACGCGAAGGGGACGCCTCGTAGGCGCAGGGCCTCGGCCATCGCCTCGGCCTGGGCCGGAGGAACCACCTCATCCTCGAGACCCTGGAAGAGGATCATCGGCGTGTGCATCAACTCGGTGTGGAAGATCGGCGAGCGCGCGCGATAGATGTCATCGCGCTCGGGGTAGGGACCTACCAGTTCGTCGAGGTACCTCGATTCGAACTTGTGCGTGTCGCGAGCCAAGGCGCCGAGATCGCCGACACCGAAGTGGCTTGCGCCGGCCGCGAAGTCGCTACGAAACGTCAGGGCGCACAGTGTCGTGTAGCCACCGGCACTACCCCCGTGGATCAGTAACGCCGCCTCATCGGCGCGGCCGCTCGAGGCGAGGAACTTGGCCGCGTTGACGCAGTCCTCGAGGTCCACCACTCCCCAATTGTCCTTCAACCGTTCGCGGTAGGCGCGCCCGTAGCCGGTGGAGCCACCGTAGTTAACGTCGACGACGGCGAAGCCTCGACTCGTCCAGTACTGGACCGCGTAGTTGAAGACCGAGACGGCCTGGCCCGTCGGGCCCCCGTGGCTCTCGACGATGAGCGGGGGACGCGCACCCTCGGGTCCACGAAAGTCCGGGTTCGTCGGTGCGTAGTAGAGGGCGTGCGCAGTCAAGCGGTTTTCGCTCGTGAACTCGAATGGCTCGGCGACGGAAAGATACGCGGGATCGATCGAGTCGTCTCGACTGGCCTTCACCATCGAGGTCTGCCCGGTCGAGAGTTCGATCTCCACGATCGCGATCGGCGTCACCGGAGAACCGGCCACGGCGAGCACGGCACCACCTCGAACACTGAGCGAGGCGAAATACGTCCACGGGGTCGCCACTTCCGCGATCGGGCCGCCACCCGCGGGAATGACCCCGAGGTGCGAGATGCCGTCTTTGCTCCAGGTCGCCACAATTGACCCGTCCTCGCGCACCACGTAGGAGTGCGTGCCAAAGAGCCACGCCGGCATGGTGAACTCCGCGTCGAGCGGTGAGAGGGCCGTCGCTCCGTCGGGGGCGTCAAGGTAGAGGTTCCACCATCCAGAGCGATCAGAGATGTAGTGCAACTTCGCGTCGGCACCGTAACGCGGTTCCGCGATCGACTCTTGATCGCCCCCACAGACAATGCGCTCACTCACCACGTCATAGGACTCGTCCAGCACCGCCTCGTGTAGGCGCGTCCCGTCCCAGGGCATGCGCGGGTGATCCCACGAGATCCACGCCAGTCGTCGACCATCACCGGAGAGAACTGGTGCCGCACAGAAATCGTGGCCTGATGCGA
>JAYVNV010000103.1:0-13518 GCA_043758265.1 Acidimicrobiaceae bacterium | reverse complement strand
CTTGAGCCGCTGCCGGGCTGGGCACCAGCGAACAACCACCTGTCACGGCTCACCTTCACTCCGAAACACCATTTGGTTGACCAGGCGCTGGCAGCCAGGCTTTCGGTTAGCTCGTCAGAGACGTTGCACTTCGGCAAGGGACCTGAGACCATCCCGCGCGCCGGCACGTTCCTCGGAAGCCTGTTTAAGTCGTTGACCACCATTGGCCTCCGCGTGTTCGCGCAAGCGTCCGAGGCGAGGGTGTTTCACTTTCGCACAAAAGGCGGGGAGCGCGAGGTCGACTTGATCGTTGAGCGTAACGACCACCGCATCGTGGCCATCGAAGTGAAGCTATCGGCAACCGTGGATGACAAGGAAGTCAAGCACCTACTGTGGCTTCGTGAGCAGTTACGTGTGGACTTCCTGGATGGAATCGTCATCACGACTGGCGCTCACGCTCACCGCCGCACCGACGGAATCGCCGTGGTGCCACTCGCGCTCCTCGGCACGTCGTCAACGCTGTTAGGGCCTTGATTGAAACCTTGTCCCATCGCATGGTGGTACGAAGTTCTGCGGGGGCCAAGGCTCTTTGTCGCGCCAGCTAACTTTCGTGAAGTGCCAAGTTGATGCCCCAAGGCGGTGATCGTCGGTTCGTCGTCCACCCGACAGCGCGCACGACCAGATATTTCAGAATCTGGACCGATGGCGACATATCGCTTCCCACGATGAGAACGCGGGTTCGATTCTTGTCGCCCGCTCCAGGCATGGTTTCGTTGCCACGACTAATCAAATCGTTCTAAACAATGGTTTGGCTTTCGCCACGAGCCGCTCCTGTTCGCCAACTCTTACTGTCGCAGCACTGTCGCATCGCGACGATCGAAGTAAACCACGAACCACCTCACGAGGCCAACTGAGTTCGACAGCTGAGTCCGTGACCGACGAGTTCTAATTATCACAAAGGCCAGTCCAGCGTCTCTTGGACCACTCACAGGAGTCCCCGCAATGGGTCGTCGACTAGGTGGCCCCGCTTCGTACCGGTGCGACTTCGAAGGTGCCTCGCGACAATAGGACAAGCGCGGTGGGACTCTTCGCGCAGTCCAAACAGGTGATGGCGAGGGAGCAACGACTCCTCAAGGAACGTCACAGCCAAATAACCCGGTCCCCGAGGTGCGTCCCTCGTCACCGCAGGGAAGATGAGCCGGTCCTGTCAAATTCTTCGGGGGAGGCGGACGTCGTCAGACCTCACCGCGGTCCAACTGGTTGGATAGTTCGCTGGCCCGTACCCGCACGTCAGCCAAGTTCACGAGCTGACGGGTCGCGCCAACTTGCCGAGACATGCGCGGGTTGCGCGCGAGCCGATCGGCGTGGCGGTCGAGAAACGCCCAGTACAGCGTGGTGAATGGACACGCCAAGGGCCCGGTTCGCTGACGGCGATCGTAACGACAACCCTTGCAGTAGTCGCTCATCCGGTCGATGTAGGCACCACCCGCGGCGTAGGGTTTCGTAGCCATCCGTCCGCCGTCGGCGTAGAGCGCCATTCCCACCACGTTGGGCAACATCACCCATTCGGCGCCGTCCACAAAACTCGCCCACATCCATTCGGTGAGGGCCGATGGTTCGACGCCGGCGAGAAGACCGAGGTTGCCGAGAACCATCAAACGCTGAATGTGGTGGGTGTACCCGTGTTCGCTCACGTCGTTCATGACGTGTTCGACGCAACGCATTGACGTCGGCGCCCCGCGAAAGAGCGGTGGGAGCTCGCGGTGCGCACCCAGTTCGTTCGCGTGACGGTACTCGGGCATCCATTGCCAGTAGCGACCCCAGACGAATTCACGCCATCCGATGATCTGGCGGATGAACCCTTCAGCCGAGGCCAGCGGTATGGCACCACTGCGAAAGGCCACTTCGGCCGCGTCGCACACCTCCGCGGGCATAAGCAGTCCCAGATTGAGGTAAGGACTGAGCAAGGTGTGCGACAGATGCCAATTGCCAGCCAGCATGGCGTCCTCGTGGGGCCCGAAGGTCGGCAGGACATTCTCCACGACGAACGAGAGTCGCCGGAGAGCCTCCGCACGAGAGGTCGCCCAGGTCCCGTCAGGCTTCGCCCCCCAACACGTCGCGGGAAGATCGGCGAGTACCTCGGCGTCAAGGTCGTCAAGCGGTGTGCGCAGTGGCGTTGGCCACGCGCGACCGTCGCGGGGCGGACGCTCGCGGTTTTCGGCGTCGAAGTTCCACCGAGCGCCCGTCGGCGCGTCCCCATCCATCAGGTACCCCAGACGGCTTCGTTGCCAACGATAAAAGTCCTCCATTCGCACACTCTTTCGAGACGCGCACCAATCGGCGAACTCCTCGTAGTGACAAAGGAACTGGTTCGAGCGGGTCAGCTCCACGCCGGCCCCCACGCAGAGTGAGCGTGCGTTGAAGGAGTTCGGCTCCATGGCGACCACTCGAGATGGCCGATAGTGCGCTCGATGTTCCGATAGTCCCTCGACGACAGTGGGGGACTGACGGTAGTCAACGTCGAAACCCTCCGCTCGCAATTCGGCGGCGAAGCGGCGCATCGAAGTGAGGATCAGATGCGCGCGCTGGCGGTGCCACGTCTTCGAGGTCAGCTTGGCGCGACTTTCGACCATCAGAATTCGTGCGCTGGCGGGCGACGCAGTCGCGAGGGGTCCTAGTTGGCGGTTTAGGTGGTCACCGAAGACCCAGATGGTTTCCACGGCGCGACGCGGTCGTTAGTTGGCTCGTGGCACGCGGGCAACGGGCGTTAGGCGGGTCGGCGACGGGGCATCGAGTGCCACGTTACGAGGTGAATGCATCGGACGGGAGATCGGATTCTTCACTGGCGAGCGCCGCCACGATGCGCGCGGCGACGAAGCTCGGGGCCAAGCCCGCAGGCATCTTTGGGGCCGTACCCCAGCGTGCCCGTGTCGTCAGACCGGTCTCGGTATGGGGTGCCCGCACGTCCAACACGAGGATTTTGCTCCGGCGCAACTCCCGCGACGCCACCGCCATCGCCGCGCGGGCGGCACTCTTCGAGGCACAGTACGCGCTCATGTTCAAAACGGCGACGTCGGCGGCGGCCCCGGACAACGACACGACGAAACCACCCTCGCGAACTACGTCCGCACCGAGGGCCAGCGTGTTCATGGTGCCGATCGCATTAACGTCGAAGAGTTCCGCGACCACGTCAGCCGGGACTTCGCCCAGTGCGCCAAAGGCGACCACTCCCGCCGCATTGACGAGACCGTCGAACCCATCACCCAGGGTCGCTAGCGCCTGGGCGAGCGAGTCGCGTTGTCGGATGTCGGCCTGAACGCAGGCCAGGTCACGGAGGTCGTCGGGGAGGTTCTGCGGTGTCCGAGCCACGATGCTCACGGTCGCTCCGGCCCTGCGCATCTGTCGGGCAATTTCGGCGCCTAGGACGCCGGTTCCCCCAATGACGACAATTTCTTTTGCTTGCCAGTCGAACTTCATCTGACCACCATAGGGGGATTGAATCGCGACGGGAAAGCTGGAGAGTATGACTTGCACAATTCCCAGACCGAATCACTAACCAGTGACTATCAATCCGGCCGTGATAGTCACCCCTGTTTCACAAGCTGAGAACGCGAGTTCGATTCTCGTCGCCCGCTCAAGGCTTGATTTCGTTGCCACGACTCACAAAGTCGAAGCAAACACCGCTGTCGGCTTTCGCCGTTGTTCGCCACGGTTCGCTCTATTTCGTCACTTCTCACTGTCGCAGCACGGTCGCACTGCGACCTGACCTGCAGCAAACCATGTCCTGATCGCTTTATCGAGCGCTGACACTTGACGACTTTTACGCGATTGCAATCTGAATACGCTGACACACACGTCGGTGAATGAGGTGGACTGGATCAAACCTGCCTTCATTGAGATATGAAGCAAAGTTGCGTCAGTTGTGTTTCAAGTCAGGCCAGTGGCGGATCACTAGCACTAAGTATTCTCCGTTGTGTTCGACGTCGTGAGTTGAGGATTTCCACTGGTCCATTTGGTGGGCCGGATTCCGTGTTGCAATGTCATTTGACCAATCAACCTCAACAAGGCCCAACCCATGACTACGCGTCCTCGATGGTGCCCAAATATCTGCGTCGCTCAGAGTCCATCTCGGCCTGTGCCGCCTTCGCTTTCCGAAAGGGCATCTCCGAGCGCGACGTCTCCTCGGTCCTGGAGGTCGTGCTCGGTGAGGGCGCCAAGAAGCTCACTCCAGCGGTGCTCTCTGAGCTCAAGCAATCCTGGGTGAAAGAGTTCAACGAGTGGAACACCCACGACCTCACCAAGGTCACCTTCACCCACCTGTTTGCCGACGGGATTCACGAAGAGATTCGGGGCAACAACCCCAAGAACTGCGTGGCTGGCGCGGATGGGTGCGGATGAGCACGGCCAGCGGCATTTGATCTCCATTGGGAACGGAACCAGAGAGTCCACCCAGAGTTGGCGCGAGGTGTTGCTCCGCGCCAAGGTCCGCGGGCTGACAGCGCCCAAGCACGCCACCGGTGACGGCGCCCTCGGGTTCTGAGCCGTCTTGGAGGAAGTGTTTCCAATGACCACGTTCCAGCACTGTTGGATCCACAAGACATCGAACGTCTTGAACTACTTGCCCCGAGCTACCCGCGCCAAGGCCAAGGCCAAGGACGTTCGGCACCAGATCTGGACGGCCGAGGCAAGAGAGGAGGCCAGGGCACGCGATGAGGAGAAGTACGAGGCCAAGTATCCCCGCGCAGTCACGTGTCTCAACAAGGACCGAGATCAGTTACTGGCCTTCTACGACTTTCCGGGCGGGCACGCGCTGCACATCCGCGCCACTAACGCAATCGAATCCACATTCGCAACCGCGCGTCACCGCACCAAACCCGTCAACGGCGCTTTCTCCAAGGACTTCGCTCTCGCGATGATGATGCAGCGCGGTCTCGAAGCCCAGAAGCGCGGGCCCCGCACCACGGCCGTCGAGCGACTCGGTGAATTGATTGACGGTGTGCGCTTCGTTGACGGAGTGGCCCACCTCGCCGCGTAAGCGACCACGTGTGATGGCCACGGCAAAACCACTAGGCAAACTTCGTCACGTCCACCAACGAAGTCGGTCGGGCTCGCAACCTCACGACGTCAAACTCCAGATTCCCGCATAACTCGGCGTCCACTGGCGCCGAGTCGGAGATATTCGTGATCGACGCGGTGTCGCTCTGTTCGACGCTCACGCTACGCACCGTCAACGGTCCGTTCGCGAACTTCCCGCACCACCGACCTCGTCGACGTTTCGGTGAATTAACCAACGGAGAAGGGAGACATCGATCTACCAAATGAGAAATTAGTCTGATGAATCTCGAGACCCGCCATCTCAGCTTTTGTCTATGGGAAGCTCTCACTTGCCGCGATTCCCACATCAAAACTCGAGGCGGCCTAGGTCAGCAGTTTGTAGGGAATTGACCATTAGGCCTCCATGACTGCGCCTATTTCGACTACTCCGAGTGGTGCGGGTCCTCGCCGTCGAGATGGGCCAGCACGTGCTCGCGTGACAGTTCATGCTCGTGCGCGTCACGCGCGTGTTCCATTACCTCCGTCGCGAGCGCCTCGCGATCTTCACCGGAAAACACTTTACCGCACGGTGGACAGGTGTCGCTGTAGGTCATCATCGGCTCCAAGCACTAGATTTCGGTTCAGTTAAAGAAGTAGAGCAGAACTTACGCAAGTCGTCAAGTGCACTTGATGACCTATGAATCTTTTCGACCCCTTTGGCGGCGTACACCCGATGCCGACGGCGTAGTGGCGCTGCGCTCGCGAGGGGCCGACGCAGCCCCTGAGGGTTTGGCCAACGTCCTAAAAAACTGGCTACTCACCTTTAACCTTGCTGGCACGCTGAGAACGCGTTCGACTCCCGTCGCCCGCTCTTTGCAGGCCACCCTCAATTACTGGAATTATGTCCATCGCAGTGCAAACTAGGAAAATCTCAACTAGCGGCTTGTCGGACCGCCGCGATGCTGGACACCACGTCGTCGTCGTCGGTACTCCAGTTGCTGACCGAAACGCGCAGAACGTCCTGGCCCCGCCAATGTGAGCCTGACATCCAAACGACGCCATTAGCAAGGAGTCTGCGCGTGACCTCTCGGGTGCGCTCATCTGTTTCGAACGCCACGCACACTTGGGTGTACACCACGTCGTTCACAATGCGCGCACCGGGGATGGTCTTGATTCCATCGGCCAATTGTTGGGCGCGGGTCGCGAGTCGATTAATCAACTCGATAACGCCATTTCGACCCAAGGAGAGCAGCGCAGCCCATACTGGGACACCGCGCGCGCGACGTGAGAGTTCGGGTGTCACTTCGTGGGGGTCCGAGTGACTTTCGTCGGCGATTAGGTAACTCGCACTGGTCCCGAGGGCGGACCGGACGGCCGCCGGATGGCGGACAATGGCGATGCCACAGTCGTAGGGCGTGTTGAGCGTCTTGTGCGCGTCCGTCGCCCATGAATCCGCCTGTCCGACACCCGACGTGAGGTGGCGCAGCGACGGGGTCGCCGCCGCCCAAAGTCCAAACGCGCCGTCGACATGCACCCAGGCATCATGCTGGTGAGCGAGGTCAATGGATTCAATGAACGGGTCGAATGCGCCAGAGTGCAGGTTCCCAGCCTGCAACGCGACGATCGTTGGGCCCACAGTTTGCTTCAGTTGTTCGGCCAGTGCGTCTGGACGGATGCGTCCCTGTTCATCGGTTGCCACCGGTGTTGGCGTGCCAAGCCCGAGATAGCGCAGAGCGAGGTCCACGGTTGCGTGCCGTTCTTCGCCGACAAATACAGTGACTGGCGGCGCACCATTGAGGCCATTGCGATTTAGGTCCCATCCCCTTTTCGTCAACACGTGTTGTCGCGCAGCCGCGAGACCAGTGAAATTCGCCATCGTGGCTCCGGTCACGAACCCGACTTCAGCTTCGGTAGGGAGCCCCAACAGATTGAGAATCCAGTTGGCTGCGACCTCTTCCACTGCGACCACACCGGGAGTCGCAAAGCGCATTCCGGCATTTTGGTCCCAGGCGCTCACCAGCCAGTCGGCCGCCATCGCCGCGGGCATCGTGCCACCAATCACCCAGCCGAAAAAACGACCTGATCCCATCGCCATGAGACCGGGTTCGACGGCGCGTGCAAGATCATCGACGACCGTCGCCGCATTCGTACCCTCCTGAGGCAACTCGCTCTTAAGTGAACGAAGAACCTCATCGATTCCTACGACCGGTCCGATACGACGACCTTGCTCAGTCTGAAGCCAGTCCCGTGCGTGCTGCAAAGCGCGAGCGAGCGGCTCTTCGTACTCTTCAGGATCAAAACCCATGATTGCGAGTTTGTCACAGTGAATCAATCTGGGTGTAGTGGAGACCTTTTCGCTTGGTTCTCTCACGCCACCTTGGCCTGATTCTTGACACGACAGTCCTCTTCGACTTCGGCTGGCGTGAGGTAGCCGAAGTCGCCGTGCAGTCGCTCCTCGTTGCACCGGGCACCCACCAACACGTGGCGATCTCGAGGTCGTCGAGTCCCTTCCAGTGTCCGCCGTTGCCGGCCAGCACCGCGGGGTTGCGGTGCAGCTCGGTCTTGAAGATGCCCATCACGGATTCGGCCATCGCATTGTCGTAGGAATCTCCGACGGTGCCGATCGACGGTGCGGCACCGATCTCGTCGATCCGGTCGGTGTAGAGGATCGACGTGTATTGATTTCCCGCGTCGGTGTGGCAGACGAGGTTCTCTAGCGAAGTGTGACGCCTCGTCCAGGCCGCCATGTTGAGCGCGTCAACGACGAGGTCAGCCGTCATTGACCTGGAGGCTTTCCAGCCGACGAGCCGGCGGCTGAAGACATCGATGATGAAGGCCACGTAGATGACGCCACTCCCGGTGGAGCAGTAGGTGAAGTCGCCGACCCACAACGAATCGGGGCGGGTGGCGCTGAAGTTTCGATTGACGAGGTCCGGCGCGCGCAGGTGAGTGGCGTCGGCGTGCGTCGTGACGCGTTTCTTCGCTCGAAAAGCCGCGGATGCCCTGGCGTTTCATGAGACGCGCCACCTGGTCGCGACCGACCTCTAGACCTTGTCGCAGCGCGACCTTAGTGAGCTTGCGCTTGGCCGTAGACGGAGTAGTTCTTCTTGCAGATCTCCTCCAGCTGGGGGTCCCAACGCAGCGTCACGGACCGCGCGAATCGAGGGTGGACGGCTCTTCACGTCGTAGTAGGTGGAGGGGGCAATCTGCAACTGGGCACAGATTGGCTCGACGCCCCATTGACGCCCACCGCACTCACGGTCCCGGTGGGCGTCAATGAACGCAACTACCTCTTCTGTCCGGGTTTCTCTTTTGCCATGTCCCATCCTTACTTCCAAAGAACAGAGCCTCCGGCAAACCCAGACCGATTCATACCGCCAAGTCGGTATGGCCGACTTGGCACATAAGAAATAGATGGCTGAGGTCGAGTTGGTCGACGAACGCAAGGTCATCTGCCGAGTCCTCGCCGACGACAAGACACAACGCTCTGGGTACGAAGTGCCGCCAGCTCGAACCCTTTATCGTCAAGCTGCCTGTGCGGGCTGCCACAGCACCACGTGGTGTTTTCCTCGCTCCTGAAGTAGGTGATTGAATCATTGGAGACGCTGTCACTATGTGAGGTCTGACGGGGGCATCGAGGGATTGCGCATTCCGGGGACTACTGAGGAGGAAACCATGACCGACCAACCAACGAGTGGTGAGATCTCTAACGATCGAATTGGTTTCGTCGGTCTGGGCACAATGGGTTCATTGATGGCAGCTAATCTCGCCCGCGCCGGCTTCGCCCTCGCCGTCTGGAACAGAACTGCGGGACCAGCCGCTGGGCTCGTCCAACTTGGTGCGACCGAGGCTGACAGCCCCGCCGACGTTGCTCGTCGAAGCGACGTCGTTGTGACGTGTCTCACCGACTCGCCTCAGTTGGAAGAGGTCCTCTTCGGCACCCGTGGTGTGGCCGAGGGGCTGCTTGCCGGTTCACTGGTGATCGACTGCTCGACGATTAGTCCCATCAAAACTGTTGAGTTCGCTGAGCGTCTGGCGAAACTCAACGTGTCAATGGTCGACGCTCCAGTCTCGGGCGGATCGGAGGGGGCGAGGAACGCCACACTCGCGATCATGGTGGGGGGTGAGGCGTCCGACGTGAATCGTGCCAACGATGTCTTCGCCGCCCTGGGAACGACCGTAACCCACATGGGACCCATTGGCTCCGGTCAGTGGACCAAAGCCGTCAATCAAGTGATCCTCGCGGGCACGTACCTGGGCGTCGCCGAGGGTGTCACGCTTGCCTTGAAGGCGGGCCTCGACATGGAACGGGTCGTTGAAGTGCTCAAGGACGGTGCGGCTGGCTCGTGGGTGTTCACTAATCGCAGTCGCCAAATGATCGATGACGACTACCCACTGGGCTTTAAAATCGAACTTCACCGCAAGGATCTAGCAATCGGACTCGCCCTAGCAAATGAAGTGGGCGCCGTGCTACCAGTGAGTGCACTCGCAGCCACCTTCGAGGACGACTTGATATCACAAGGCTTTGGCGAAGATGACATCTCGGCCCTGGCACGGATGGTCCGTCAACTTTCCGGACTCTAACGACTTGGGCACGCTCAATTGCCGGCAACTGGTGTAACGCCACTCTTGTTGTGCTGATCTCAGGTAGGACTCGGTAGGAGAGTCATTCGACGCGCCGTGAGTGTTGCCGAGCCGTACGCTTGGAATGAAAGGGAAAAGTGGCGAGCGAAACATGATGAACGAATTCCGTAAGTCCCGAGTGTTGGTACTTGCGCTTGGTGGAACAATCGCGTCAACTGGTGACGGAGCTTCGAGTGAAGAAGTGGCCCCTCGACTCAGCGCGCAAGATCTAGTTGACGCCGTTCCACAACTACATAACGTGGCCCACATCGAATCGTTGGAGTTCCGACAGGTGCCGTCGGGCGACCTGACGCTAACGGAACTTCTTCAGCTTGCCGCCGAGATCGAACGAAGTTTCGAGAGTGGGGTAGACGGGGTCGTCGTCACACAGGGTACCGACACGATTGAAGAGACATCATTCGCTCTAGATCTACTCGTATCGAGTTCACGACCGGTCGTCATAACGGGAGCGATGCGCAATCCGACCCAGGCTGGCCCGGATGGTCCTGCCAACCTTATGGCGGCGGTGCAGGTAGCGGCCTCACCACTCGCTGGTGGTCTCGGCACCTTGGTCGTTATGAATGATCAAATCCACGCCGCTCGCTTTGTGCGAAAAACCCATTCGACGAGTCCAGCCTCGTTTCAGTCACCTACCTCCGGGCCACTGGGATGGGTGATCGAGGATCGAGTGCGCGTTGTCGCACGCGTCGAGCGAGTTTGCACCTTTGGGTCGTCGTTAACAAGAGGAGAGGTCGCGCCCGTGGCCCTCATCACTTGTGCGCTCGGCGACGACGGTCGGATTCTTGAGAATCTCGTGGCGCTTGGCTACCAAGGCGCTGTCATTCAGGGCTTCGGCGCAGGACATGTGCCGGCGACCATGGCTGCCAGAATCGCACAACTCGCTCGAGTGATGCCCGTAATGCTGGCGACGCGAACGGGTAGTGGTGAGATCCTGACCAAGACCTACGGCTTCGCCGGCTCTGAGAGCGACCTCGCCGCGAAGGGCGTACTAAGCGCTGGCCTGCTCGACGGATTGAAGGCCAGGGTTCTGTTGAGTATCGCCCTCACACTCACTTCAAACGTCGATGATGCACTGACGCAAGTGACACGCGTCATGGCATCGCTGACTCCCCAAAGTTTTTCCTAGTCCCTCGGACTGAGGCCCTCGGACTCAGGCCCTCGTACCGCTCTAAAGATGCACTTCTACGTTGTCGAGATGACGCATCGTTCACTTTCGTGCAGCGGGTCCGACACGAGTGCGCGGTGCCGCGGCGACTTCACGGCCCTGTCCGCAATGTACCTCGAACTTCCAATTAGTTGGAGCGACGCGTCAGGATGCTCGCGGTTGCGTTGAGTCAATCGTCGGCGATCCGACGACACAGGTCCTCGATTACAAGATTATGCGACGGACGAATCACAGCACGAACGAGCGCCAAGGAAACAATGTGGGGTCCGACGCCACTGAACCAGGGGACCACATTTCGAAAGGTCACCTCGCCACCGTGGATCGCACAGTGACACCAATCATTGGTTACGGGGAGAAGACGGACAACAGGACTCGACGCTGCGCCCTCAGCTCTGCCAGTGCGTGGCGAAATCGTTGAACTTTTTCGAAGGTACTCTGCGCACCGCCCACCGGCGTAGACGCCTTCGTCTGCAACGAGGCAATGCGCCAGGTCGCGCAACGCAAGAACGCCCATCCTGCGGCACTGACGCGCAAACTCGTAGGCCCGCCCTCGGCCACGGAGATGACGGCGATTCTTCAGCCCACAAGAATGGCCGGGGAGGTCGAGTCTCAAACGCCTTTCCACACGTCGCCGCGCCATCGCTCGTACCCACTGACACTGATCCTTGAGGTTTCGAAAACACAATCGTGAGCGCCGAATCGTGTCAGCAATACTTATAACATGACAGACCTACCGCAATGGCATCCCGAGACCTTGGCCGTCGTGGCCGGACGGGACCCTTCGCCCGGTGCCCCGTTCAATGTTCCCCCAACCTTCGCCGCGACTTACCGCGATGGCGGGGCCATCGGCTATGGCAGATGGGACAATCCGACGTGGGCCGCCTTTGAGGCGGCGCTCGGTGCGCTCGAAGGTGGCCACTGCGTGGCCTTCGCGTCCGGCCAGGCAGCCATTTCGGCGTTGCTCGCTCCACTAGCGATCGGCGCCACGGTCGCCTTCCCGCACGACTCGTACAACGGGACGCGCGGCCTCTTCGCACGACACCACGCCGCGGGACGACTTCGACTTCGACCGGTCGACATCACTGACTCCAGCGCCGTCATCGCCACGCTTGAAGGCACCGACCTGCTTTGGATCGAGTCACCGACCAATCCAATGCTTGACATTGCCGATCTGCCCGTCATCGTGAGCGCGGCGCGCGCGGCCGGGGTGAAGACCATCGTCGACAACACCTTTGCGACGCCACTCCTCCAACAGCCTCTGACGTTGGGGGCGTCAGCAGTCGTTCACTCCGCGACGAAGTATCTCGGGGGGCACTCCGACCTTCTCCTCGGCGCGGTCTGCGTCGCCGACGCCGAACAACGTGATGAGCTCGTTGGACGACGGACCATCGAAGGGGCCATCCCCGGTGTCATGGAGGCCTACCTCGCGTTGCGCGGACTACGAACGCTCCCCGTGCGACTGGCCCGTCAACAGCGAAGCGCCGCTGAGCTGGCAGAGCGTCTCGACGGCCACCCCCGCGTCACTCGAGTTCGGTTCCCGGGCCTCACAACCGATCGGAACCACGAGCGAGCACTGGCCCAGATGAGTGGCTTTGGCGCCATGATCTCGTTCGAAGTCGCCCACATCGCCAGTGCCCAGTCAGTAACCGGAGCGCTGCGGCTGATTGTCGGGGGTACGAGCCTCGGTGGAGTGGAGACCACAATCGACCGCCGCAACCGTTGGAGTGGTGAGGAGAACGTTCCCGGTGGACTCTTGCGCCTGAGTGTCGGCCTCGAACACCCCGGGGACCTGTGGGACGACCTCGAACAGGCGCTGGCCGGACTCTCGACGCTTGATTGACGCGACGAGCGCCCGGCTCACCTCCAAAGCCTTGATCCTGCAGTCGGAATCGAGCGACCGTCGTCGCGTCAAGGCCCGCATCGTCGTGTAGGGCGGTGGCCCGTTACCATTCAGCGCCGACTGGCTTCGAGGTCGTGGTTTGCCTGTCCCCGCGCTCGACTCCGGTCGCCAGCTATTCGTAGCGCTGGGGGCTGCGACCACCCGCGATTGGTTCGCCGCGCGAAGTCCAGTTCAGCACTCTGCTGGTCATTGGAATCACCACCGACACCAGAATGCACAAGTTGCCGACCGCTTCGGCCGCGAGAGGTTTCAGGCGACGCACCGGTCGGTCGCGTTGGCTCCCCTCTACGTCATCGGTGTCGTCACTCGGATCCTCGCAACCTCCAGCGTCGTGCATCGCACCGCTGAGGTCGATACTGTCGAGGCCCAAGTGACCGGTGACGTACTAATTGGTCAGCAACTTCTCTCGGAAGGAAAGGGTCTTGCGGGGGTGCGTGTTGTTGTTGAGCCCCGTGAAGGTCGTGTCGTGCGATTTGTGCCCAGGGATGACGAACAAAACCTGATGAATCGACGAGCGCGCCGCCCCCGGGTCCCGGTTGTGCGAGACCGCGACAGGGACGAAGGGGCTGCACGATGTGGGTTTAGGTAGTGATGCTCGTCGAACACACTGGGACTACGAAGAGGACTCGTGTGGTGAGAGACGACGCGAGCGTCGAGCGCGTAGCACTCTCGCCACCACCTCATTGGTTTCGCCACTCTTTCCTCCAACACTGGCTGTTGTCGACGCGGCGGTATAGCCTGCCCACGTGACGAACATTCTGGCGATTGACCCCGCGTGGACGGATCACGAGCCAAG
>JAYVNV010000102.1:0-13599 GCA_043758265.1 Acidimicrobiaceae bacterium | reverse complement strand
GGCATCATCCTGGCGATCTCGCGGGCAATCGGAGAAACGGCGCCGGTACTTCTGGTCATCGGAGGCGGCTACATCAACTCGTGGCAGCCGTTGAATCCCGTCTCCGCCTTGCCGCTCTCAATCTACGAGAACGCGAAGTCGGAGTGGCCTAGTCTGCGTATCCAAGTGTGGGGCATCGCGCTGGTGCTGGTCGTGTTTGTTTTTGTTTTGAGTTTAAGCGCCCGAATGTGGGCATCGAGAAAGCAACAGGCAAGGTAACTAATGGATCAGGAATTTATGGCGAAGGTCGAGGCGAAAGTCGCGACACCAAAGACGACACCCCAACGCGGCGCGCCCGCGATGCAGTTGAGGAACGTGGCGGTGGCCTTCCACGGTCGCACCGCCGTGCGCGACTGCACGTTCGACATCACGAAGAATCGGGTGACCAGTCTGATCGGCCCCTCCGGTTCTGGCAAGACCACGTTGCTGCGCGCGTTTAATCGCCTGCACGATCTCACGCCCGGCGCGAAGGTCTCGGGTCAGATCCTGCTCGAGGGGACGGATATCTACCGCGGTGACGTCACGGTCACCGAACTTCGCACGCGCGTGGGGATGGTATTCCAACGGCCCAATCCCTTTCCAACGATGTCGATCTACGAAAACGCCATTTCCGGGCTTCGCTTCAATGGCGTGAAGAAAAAGTCGATACTCGACGAGGCGGCCGAGACGTCGCTCAAATCGGCGGCCCTGTGGGACAGCGTCCACACTCGTTTGAAAGTCGCCGCCTCCAATCTCTCCGGTGGAGAGCAGCAGCGACTCTGCATCGCGCGCGCCCTCGCAATGGATCCCGAGGTCCTATTGATGGACGAGCCGACGTCAGCTCTGGACCCAATCGCAACCCTTCGCATCGAAGAGCTGATGACGACCTTGAAGCAGCGCGTGACGGTGATCATCGTTACGCACAACATGCAACAGGCGGCGCGAATCTCCGACGACTGTGCCTTTTTGCTGATGGGCGAGGACCGCGCTGGAGAGCTCATTGAGTTCGACACCACCGAAAAGATCTTCAACAACCCACTCGACCCCAGGACCCTCGACTACACGCTCGGACGCTTCGGCTGAGCCGCGCGCCCGAGTGCGTGGCAAGATACCCAGAGCAGTAGTGAATGGGAGCCGGCAATGGGCAACGAACTTTGGCAGGAGTCGGCGTCGTCGCTGGCGGCGATGATTCGAAGCGGCGCGACCACGTCGCGCGAAGTCGTCGAAGCGCACCTCGATCGAATCCACGCGGTGAACGAAGCAGTGAACGCGGTCGTCGAAGTTCGTCCCGACGAAGTGCGGCGTGACGCCGACGCCGCCGACGCCGCCGTCAGGGCCGGTGGGCCGCTCGGGCCACTGCACGGCGTGCCCTTCACCATCAAGGTGAATCTCGACGTCGCCGGTTACTCGACCAACCAGGGCTGCGTGAAGTTGAAGGACTTCGTGGCCTCGAGCGACGCGCCACCGGTCGAACGGATGCGCGCCGCTGGCGCCGTTGCGCTGGCGCGAACGAACATGCCCGATCTCGGACTGCGGATCAATACGGAGTCCTCGCTCTACGGCAGCACGCACAATCCCTGGAAGCGTGGTCGAACGGCCGGGGGGTCGTCGGGCGGTGAGGCCGCCGCCATCGCGTCGGGCATGAGCCCTATCGGGCTCGGCAACGACATCGGTGGGTCGCTGCGCAACCCGGCGTACGCCTGCGGCATCGCATCCATCAAGCCCTCGCGTGGCCGCGTGCCCCAGGGCAACCCGAGTTCAGTCTTGAGCACATCAATCAACTCCCAGCTGATGTTGGTCGAGGGCGTGCTCGCCCGGCACGTGGGCGACGTGCGCCTCGGGCTTGAGGCGATCATGGGCGCGCACCGCGCCGATCCTCAGTCGGTCGACGTGCCCCTGCGCGGTCCGGCGGCGCCCAAGCGAGTCGCGCTCGTGCCCTTCCCGATTGGCGGTGAGACGGACCCGGACGTCGCCGAAGGCGTGCGAATCGCGGGCCGGGCACTCGAGGCCGCGGGTTACGAGGTCGAAGAGATCGATCCGCCGATGGTTATTGAGGCCTATCTCGCGTGGTCCGAGCTGATGATGACGAGCCTCAGCGTCACTGAGTCGCAGTTACAGATGTTCATGGGCGATGAGGGACAGCGCTTTTTGGAGTTGACGAAGATCGAATTCCCGATGACACCGGAGTCGCTGACGTTGATGCACGAGAGCCGCTACCAGGTCGAGAAGGCGTGGCGCGGGTTCATGACGGACTACCCGTTGATTGTCGGGCCAGTCTGGACGCAGCCCCCGTTCGAACACGGCTTCGACATTCGCGACCAGGAGTCGGCGCTGAAGGTCGTTGAACTGTTCCGCTTCGTCCTGCCCGCCAACCTGATGGGCCTGCCCGCCGCCTGCGTGGCGACGGGCGAGTCAAACGGACTGCCGACCGGCGTGCAGGTGATGGGGACCATGTACCGCGAGGACCTCTGCCTCGACGCCGCGGAAGCAATCGAGCGCGCGGTGGGTGTGCTCACCCCAATCGACCCGCGGGAGTGAGGGGCGGCTCGGTGACGTGCGCGTCGCCGACGTCGTCAGCGACGCGGTCGGGCTCTGGAAGGTCATCAACGTTCCCCACTTCCAACGCAGTCTTAGATACGGCGGCGAGCTCGAAAGTGAGCACCTGGCCAGAAATGAACGCGGTCGCTGGATTGGCGCGATTCGCGAAGCGACGCGGCGGTCACTCGATCGAGCTCACCAGTCGCGAGGTTCGAGTTGAAGCGCACCGGTACTCTCTCGCACACCGGTACGAGGCCGCCAGCCAGGGTTCTAAAAAGCGCTTCGATCGAAGACCTCGGTGAAATCACCGTTGTCGACGTTGAAGACGAAACCCCGGATCTCGGTGCTGTCGACGAAGGGGCTCTCGCGCAGCGCGCCGACCGTCGCGCGCACGTCCTCTTCAACGTTCGTGTAGGCACCGAGGCGAAAGGGTGGTCGCGCCCCGAGCGATGTCTCGAGACTGTCCAAGAGTTCCTCCTCGTCGAACGACTCGAGGCCGCACCGGGTGTGGTGGACCACCATGATGGTGCGGGTACCGAGGAGCTGTTGGCTGAGCAACAGCGAGCGAATGGCATCGTCGGTCGCGAGGCCGCCGGCGTTTCGAATGAGGTGGACCTGTCCGAGGTCGAGACCGAGGGCACCAAAGAGGTCGAGGCGAGAGTCCATGCAGGTGAGTACCGCGAGGTGAAGTTGCGGCACGGTGGGCAGAATCCGATGACCATGTCGTTCTACGTAGTGGTGATTGTTCTCGAGAAGATCGTCAATTGCGCTCATTGATCAATCTTACGAATCCACGACGGGCCGGTCGTTCGATGCTCGTCGTGATCGAGTCACTACGATCGCTGCAGGAGGTGTCTATGGAAAGCACGCACGAGGTACGAGAGGAACTGCGCCAGCCGGCGCTTGATTTGCGCGGTCTGATCCCCGACGTGATGAAGGGCTACGCCGAACTCTCAAAGGCGGCCCTGGCTGAGGGCGAGCTCTCGAGGGCCTTTAAAGAACTCCTCGCGCTGACGATCGCAATCACGCGAGAGTGCGACGGCTGCATCGTGGCCCACACGAGGGGTGCCGCGCATCAGGGCGTGACGCGTCAGCAGGTCGCCGAGGCGATCGGGGTGGCGATTGTGATGAATGGGGGACCGGGCACCGTTTGGGGGCCGCGGGCCCTGCGGGCCTTCGACGAGGCGCTCGAGGCACGTTCGGCCTAAAAACTGTAGGGCAGTCGCTTGATGCCGTTGATGAAACTCGACTTCAGTTGGGCCGGCTGACCTGTGGAGCGGATGTCGGGACAGCGCCTCAGGAGTTCGCGCCACATGACTGTGATCTCTCGTCGAGCGAGGTGCGCGCCGAGGCAAAAATGCGGACCGGGTGCGCCAAAGCCGAAGTGGTCGTTGGGCTTGCGCCCCACGTCGAAGGTGAACGGGTCGTCGAAGACCTCCTCGTCGCGGTTGGCTGAGTTGTAGTACAGGACGACCTTGTCGCCGGCGTGCAAATCGGTCCCGGACAGGGAGTAGTCCTGAGAGAGGGTGCGGCGCATCCAGGTAACGGGCGACGCCCATCGGACAATCTCGTCGGTCGCCGTGGCGTGCAGACCCGCAAAGTCCGCCGCGAGGCGGGCCTTCTGGTGCGGGTGTTCGCTGAAGGCGTGCAGGCTGTGGGCAATGGCGGTGCGCGTCGTTTCGTTGCCGGCCGCGACCAGCAGCACGAAGAAGGAGGCCAGCTCTTGTTGGGTGAGCTTTTCCGACTCGATCTCAGCGTTCACGAGAGCGCTCGTAATGTCATCCACGGGATTGTCCACGCGGTACTTGCCCAACTCCTCCATCAACGCCGTCAGTGCTGCGCCGGACTCCAGGGTCGTGATGATTGGGTCGACGCCTTCGGGCATGATGTCCGAGTCGCCCATTGAGAGGATGATGTTGGAATGATGCAGCACCGTGGCGTACTCGCTCGGCGGCACTCCCATCATGTCGCAAATGATCTGCAACGGGAAGGGTGCGGCGAAGTCGGTGATGAAGTCGCCGGTGCCCCCGCGTTGAGCGCGCGTGATGAGTTCATCGGCGATGCGTTCCACCGAGTCCTCGATGGCGCGCACCGTTCGGGGATTGAAGGCGTTGGACACGATGCGGCGAAGGCGCGCGTGCTTGGGATTGTCGGTCGAGATCATCCCCGAGAAGTACTCGACCATTTCGCTCGGGAGGTCCGTGATCGAGACCGCACCCGGTCCCGAGAGGAAGACGTCGGGGTGACGAGAGACCGTCGCGACGTCACGGTGTCTCGTCACGGCGTAGTAGCCCGGTCCGGGTGGAAACTCGACCAGTGAGTTCGCGATGGTCGGCTCCTCGTAGTGACTAATTGGTCGCTCACGGCGCAAAGTTGTGAATGCGGCGTCGCGCTCGGCCCAGGGCCGTTGCCAGAACGCCAACGAAGCGAGGTCGATCTCATCGGCGGTGAGAGTCTTGGGGGTGTCCATGGCGCTCATAGTAGAGGAATCGAGGTCACGTTGACACCGACTTGCGGCAGAATAGGGGAATGGAACTCACCGACCAAGAGCGATCGAGCCGACTAAAGGCGCTCAACGCACTGCTCGACCTGATGCGCCCCGCGGTCCAGGCCGACGGCGGCGATCTCGTCCTCGTCCGCGCCGACGTTGAGACGGGCGTGGTCGAGGTGCAGCTCCAGGGGGCGTGCTCGAGTTGCGCGATCTCCTCAGACACGCTCCAGGGTGGGGTGACGCGGATCTTGACCGACCGACTTTCCTGGGTGACCGAGGTCATTGGCGGGGTCGACGATTCCATGGACCCCGAGGACTCGATGTCACTGGGCGTTGGTGGTTACGTTCCTCGTTATCGACAGCTGTAACGAGATGGTCGCTTACTAATTGATTGCTTCGATGATGCCTGCGTAGATTGACGTTGGTCCCTCGATAAAGGTGCCCGGCGCGAGAGCGCGTCCGTTTCAATTCGATTAAAATTTTTGGTCGCGCATTCGCACGCGAAAGTGATTACTCGGCCAAGATGCAACGACTCTCGAGCGAGCGCAGAGCGGGAATCGGAACCGAATCGGACTAGACGGGTGAGCGTTGTGCGGGCAACGGCCATGGCTGTGGTCAAGCACGTTTAGTGAATCCACGGAGTGAAAGAGCTGCTCGCTCTAGACGACTCACGACAGCCGTCGAGGGGTCCCACGGCCGCCAGAGGTTCGCGCTCCTCATGAAGGGCGACACGTTGGCGCGAACATCCACTATTATTTACTTAGGTGAACTAATGGAAAATACCTCTACGACTGAGACCGCGGCTCGACTCCGCCGGGCGATCACGCGAATGAATAGGAAACTTCGCTTCTCGTCCCATGGCGGCATCTCGCCGGCTCAGGCGTCGATGCTCTCCTCCATTGAAAAAAGCGACAATCCCTCTCTGGGCGAACTCGCCTTCGCCGAACAGGTCCAGCCACCGTCGGTAACGCGCATGGTCCATGCCATGGAACTGGCCGGTCTCATCAAGCTCGCCTCGGACACCGAAGACCGTCGATGCACTCGCGTGCAGATCACGGCGCTGGGGAAGCGCGAGCTCGCGACGATTCGTCAACGAAAGACTGAATTTCTCGAACGTAAGCTGATCGCCCTTTCGCCGAGCGATCGTCGCAAGGCCGACGAACTGGCCACGTTCCTTGAAGTGTTGTTGGAAGATTCATGAGCGCAGCCCGACAGTTCTCCTCGCGAACCTTCGCCGCGTTGCGCGTGCGCAACTTCCGTCTCTACTTCGTAGGTCAATTGATCTCGGTATCGGGCACCTGGATGCAGTCCGTCGCACAGGGCTGGCTCGTGTTGCAACTCACTGGGTCCTCGGTCGACCTCGGCATCGCCATTGCGCTCCAGTACGTGCCGATTCTGCTCGCCGGCTCCTACGGTGGCCTCGTCGCCGACCGCCACGAGAAGCGCAACATCCTCTACCTGACCCAGATAGCGGCCGGACTGCTGGCGCTGTTGCTTGGCGTTCTCATCACAATCCACCACGTCACGCCAATGACCGTCTACGTGATTGCCTTCGCGCTCGGTCTAGTGAACCTGTTTGACATGCCGGCCCGTCAGGCCTTCGTCCAAGAGATGGTCGGTCGCGACCTGATCGCCAACGCCGTGAGTCTCAACAGCGTCTTGATGAACTCTGGGCGACTCATCGGCCCGGGAATCGCCGCGGCGTTCATCGCCATTGTCGGCACCGCAGCCTGCTTTTACGCGAACGCCGCCTCGTACTTGGCGGTGCTGCTCGCGCTGGTGATGATGCGCTCCAAGGACTTTTTACCCATGGCGAGAGTCGAGCGCGAGCGCGGCCAGCTGCGCCTCGGACTGCGTTACGTGTGGGGAACGCCGGTGCTGCGCGACGTCATCGCTGCGGTAGCGGTCGTGGGTGTCTTCGCCTTCAATTTCACGGTGACGCTGCCGCTGTTAGCGCGAATCACCTTTCACCAGAAGACGGCCGCCCAGTACGGACTTCTAATGGCGGCCATGGGACTGGGCGCCATCATCGGCGGCCTCTACATCGCCCACCGCTCGCGGCCAACGCCCAAGCTGCTCGTGGTGATGTCGCTCGGTTTCGGCTTTTGCATGACGCTGGTCGCCTTCGCGCCCAACGTCACGCTGGCCGAGATCGCTCTGATTCCGACGGGGGCGTTCTCCATCGCCTTCATCTCGACCGGCAACGCCACCTTGCAGATGAACTCGACCCAACAGATGCGCGGGCGGGTGATGAGCCTCTACGGCACGGCCTTCCTCGGTACGACGCCCATCGGGGCGCCACTCATCGGGGTGATCGTCGGATGGTCGAACCCGAGGATCGGCATCCTCGTCGGTGCGGTTCTGACGCTCATGACTGGCGGTTGGCTTTTGTTGAACCTTCGTCACAACCTTCGTGGCGAACGGGTCCTGGCGTCGATCTAGACGGACTGGACCTTGGGCTCTTTCGGGAGGCCCAGCGCGCGTTCACCAATGATGTTTCGTTGTATCTCCGCGGTGCCACCCCAAATTGTTTCGGACCGGGAGAAGAAGAACGATCCTTGAAGTTCCGACACGGGGTAGTCGGCTCGGCCACGACGGCTTCCCGCGACGGAGCCCTCGACGGCGCCCTTGCCGGTGAGGATCTGGCCCTCCATGCCCAGAACGTTGAGCGCCAGTTCCATCGTCGCTCGATGAGTCTCGGACCAGAACATCTTGTTGCAGGCACCGAGGAGCGCGGCGTTGTGCGTCTCGTTCAGTGAGTCGGTCAACGAGCGGTATCCGTTGATCTGCATAATCTTGACCTTTTGCCAGGCCCGTACCAATTCGTCACGAACCCGTGCGTCGTTGTTCTTGTGGAGGCGCTTGGCGTTCTTCACTATCTCCTCCCACTCCTTCAAGAAGCGACGGTAGCCAGTAGTGGAGGACGAACCGCGTTCGAAACCGAGGGTCGTCATTGCGACCTTCCAGCCGTTGTTGACGCCGCCGACGACGTTGCCCTTGGGGCACTTCGCGTTGGTGAAGAAGACTTCGTTGAAGTCGCCCGAACCATCGACCTGGATGATCGGGCGCACCTCGACGCCCTCTTGGTGCATGGGGACCAGCAGGTAGCTGATGCCGGCGTGCTGGGGCGCGTCGGGGTCGGTGCGCACCATCAAGAAGACGTAGTCGGCGTGCTGAGCCTGCGACGTCCAGACCTTTTGACCGTTTATGACCCATTCGTCTCCGTCGAGCACAGCGGTCGTCTTCAGGCTCGCCAGGTCCGAGCCGGCGTCGGGCTCGGAGAATCCCTGGCACCACGCAATCTCGCCGTGCAAGATGCCCGGGATGAATTCGCGTTTTTGCTCGTCGCTGCCCCATTGGAGGATCGTCGGGCCGACCAGCGTGTCGCCAAAGAAGTCAGCGCGCATTGGCGTACCGGCCTTGGCGAACTCCTCGTTGAGTACGACCTGGTCAATGATTGACAGCCCCTTGCCACCGTAGGCGACGGGCCAGCCGGCGCAGATCCAGCCACCGGCGAAGAGTTTGGTGTTCCAGGTGTCATTGAAGCGCTTGCGCTCTTCGTCACTCATTTTGAAGTCCGGTTCAAACCAATAGTCGGGTAGATTCTCCTCGAGCCAAGCGCGGATCTCCTTGCGGAACGGTTCGGTTTCAGAGGGGTAGTTCAAGTCCATTGAGACAATGTAGCCAGCCCGACGCGTTCCTTCGTCGGCATTTGTGCCCCCTTGTGAATTCGGCGAGAATGGTGGACTTCTAATAAACCGAGAGTTGCCAATTGACCCGTACCCTGCGCGAGACGATTGAAGAAACCAGGGCGTCCTGGGTCCGCTCCACCACTATCACCACGCCAGCGCACGTCGCGCCACGTCCGGCCGAGCCGGGCAAGTACCGAATCGCCTTTCTCATCTACCGTGGGAATCCGCGCTGCGGCGGCCAGGGCGTCTACACGCGCCACCTGACCCGCGAGCTGGTCGCCCTAGGCCACAGCGTCGAGGTCTTCTCGGGCCCGCCGTGGCCCGAGCTCGACGAAGGCGTCGGCTTCACGGCGGTGCGGGGTCTCGATCTATACCGCGACCCCGACCCGTTTCGGATCCCCGCCCGCTCGGAGTTCACGTCGCTCGCCGACGTCGCGGAGTTCGCCGTCATGATGGGCGGTGGCTTTGGCGAGCCCCTGGCCTACTCGCTGCGAATCGAGAAGATCCTGAAGGGCCGGCGAGCGGACTTCGACATAATCCACGATAACCAGTGCATGGGGACGGGGATCTTGAAACTTCATCGAGAGGGCTGGCCAGTACTCGAGACGCTTCACCACCCGATCACCGTCGATCGCAGAATCGCCCTCGATCACGCCGAGACGGCGTGGAAGCGCTTCAACACGAAGCGCTGGTTCAGCTTTTTGCGCATGCAAGTTCGCGTGGTGAAGCAACTGCCGGCGGTCCTGACCGTGTCGCACAACTCGAAGGTCGACATCTGCGCTGAGATGCGAGTCCCGCTCGAACGTCTGACGGTGGTGCCCGTGGGCGTCGACCACACCGTTTTTCGCCCCTACGACGACGTCGTGAAGCGCAAGGGTCGCCTGATAGTTACCTCAAGTAGCGACGTCCCAATGAAGGGCCTAGTGCCGCTGCTGGAGGCGATCGCCAAGCTGCGCGCCGAGCGCGACATCGACCTCATCGTCATTGGCCAGCCCAAGGCCAATGGACGCGTCGCGTTGGCGATGGAGCGCCTCGGCTTGAGCGACATCGTGACCACGATCTCGGGCGTCACCGACGAGCAACTCGCCCGCCTCTACGGCGAGGCCGAGGTGGCGATTGTTCCCAGCCTCTACGAGGGGTTCTCGCTGCCGGCCATCGAAGCGATGAGTTGTGGCGTTGCGGTCGTCGCGACGACCGGTGGCGCCCTCCCCGAAGTCGTTGGCGTCAGCGGCGAAACCGGACTGTTGGTCGAACCGAACAATCCCGACGCGCTCGTTGGCGCTATTGCCCAGCTGCTCGACGACGCCGAACTTCGCGCTCGACTCGGCTCGGCCGGACGCGAGCGCGTAATCGAGCGCTTCACGTGGCAGGTAACGGCGCGCGGGACCGAGCTCTGCTACGACGCGATCTTAAGTCACCGCCCCCTGCCAGATGGGATGGCTTTCGACTGATGTTGACCGCGCGCTACGACGACTTGGGCTTGGAGCGTGGTGACCGGGTCCTCGACCTCGGCTGCGGCTTTGGCCGCCACGCCTTCGAGGCCGCCCGTCGCGGCGCCGATGTCGTAGCTCTCGACGCGGGCCGTGACGAGGTGGAAGGCGTGCGCAACATGTTCGCCGCCATGGTCGCGGCGGGCGAACTCGACGCCGGTTCGCTTCGCACGGTGGCCGTACAGGGCGACGCGCTGCACCTCCCGTTCGGCGACGGCTCCTTCGACCGGGTGATCTGCTCGGAGGTCCTCGAGCACATCCCCGACGACGTGGGGGCAATGAAGGAGTTGGCGAGGGTCCTGCGAGCGGGCGGCACGATGGCCGTGACGGTGCCGCGTTTTGGGCCCGAGTTGATCAACTGGGCGCTCTCCGACGAGTACCACAACGTGCCCGGTGGCCACATCCGTATCTACCGCCGCCGGGTGCTCACCGAGCGACTTCGCTCAGTCGGTCTCACCGATACCGCGCACCACTACGCCCACGGTCTGCACAGTCCGTACTGGTGGCTCAAGTGCCTCGTCGGCACGACCAACGACGACCACCGCCTGGTGAAGCTCTACCACCGATTGCTCGTGTGGGACATCATGAAGGCGCCACGACCGACGCGCTACGCCGAAGCCGTCCTTGCGCCACTGATTGGCAAGTCCATCGTCGTCTACCTGTCGAAGCCGGTCTCGTGAGGACGCGTTGGAACGCCGTCGAGGGCGTCCCGGACCTGCTCAGTGGCGACGAGATCGCCGCGACGGCGGCGCACCTCGCGTCCCTGCAGGTGCGCACCGGCCAGATCCCGTGGTACCGCGGCGCTCACTGTGACCCGTGGAACCACGTCGAGGCGGCGATGGCCCTCACCGTCACCGGTCACCGCGATGAAGCTCGCGCGGCGTACCGGTGGTTGGCCGCCCACCAGCTCGGCGACGGCAGTTGGTTCAACTACTACGTCGGAGACCGGGTGAAGGACACCCGTCTCGACACCAACGTCTGCGCCTACGTGGCCACCGGTATCTACCACTACGTGCTGGCGAGCGATGACGTCGACTTCGCGGTGGAACTGTGGCCGTGCGTTGAGGCAGCCATTGAGTTCGTTCTTCGCTGGCAGGAACGTGACGGGACGGTGCGCTGGTCCCTCGACTCGATTGGCCGCGTCGAGCCCTACGCACTGCTCACCGGCTCGTCGTCGATCTTTCACTCGCTGCGCTGTGCAATCGCCCTGGCCCAGCGACTCGGTTTCGAGCGGCCGGCGTGGGAGTTCAGCGCCGGGCGACTCGGACACGCCGTCGCGCGCCACCCCGGCGCCTTCGCTCCGAAGAATGAGTTCGCGATGGACTGGTACTACCCGATCTTCTCGGGGGCGCTCACCGGTCCCGCGGGTGAGCGGCGAATCGACGACGGCTGGGATCGCCACGTGATGGACGGGCTGGGCGTTCGCTGCGTCTCGACGAGCGATTGGGTGACGGCGGCCGAGACCGCCGAGTGCGTGCTGGCCCTCGACGCCCTCGGCCTCACCAGCCGCGCGCTCGAGCTCTTTAGTCACACCCGTCGCCACCGACGTGCCGACGGCGCGTACTGGACCGGCATCGCCTACCCGAGCCAGGTGACCTTCCCGGACCGTGAGACGACTTCGTACACCTCGGCGGCGATCATTCTCGCCGCCGATGCCCTCACGTCGTCGTCGAAGGCCGCGGGCCTCTTTCGACACGACACGTTGCCCCTGCCCCTCGACTTGGCCGAACCGGACTGCCCGTTGAAGCGCTAGGGGATTCGCCGCAGCACCCCCAACGATCCAACGAGCGCTGACTCCTCGAATCGTCCGCTTTCCAGTGCCGCACAGTAGATCTCGTAAGGCGCACGACCGCCGTCGTTCGCATCGGCGAAGACGTCGTGGATGAGCAGCAGCCCGCCGATGACGATTTTGGGCGTCCACGCCTCGTAGTCGCCCCACGCCACTTCGTGGCCGTGACCACCGTCGATGAAGAGTAGGTCGAGCGGTTGACTGAAGTGCGCGGCCACGGTGATCGACGGGCCGACGAGGCCGAGCACCGTGGCTTCGAGGCCGGCCGCGCTGATCGTGCGCTGCCAGGTGGGCAGCGTGTTCAGTCGTCCGTCGTACTCATCAACGAGCGTTGGGTCGAAGTGCTCCCATCCCTCCTGATTCTCCTCACTGCCGTGGTGGTGGTCGAGCGAGTAGAGCACGCAGGCCGACGACTCCGCCGCGGCACCGAGGTAGACGGCTGACTTACCGCACCACGCACCAACTTCTAGCCACGTCCCG
Source organism: Acidimicrobiaceae bacterium (assembly GCA_043758265.1). Taxonomy (GTDB): domain Bacteria; phylum Actinomycetota; class Acidimicrobiia; order Acidimicrobiales; family RAAP-2; genus RAAP-2. The sequence continues at coordinate 1,101 of JAYVNV010000102.1, read as the reverse complement.
GCCGGGGAGTCGTTGGCGTGCTTTAGGGCGTAGCGATAGAGCGCCAGACCCTCGACGCGCGGCATGAAGCCCTTGATCGAGTCGGCGAGCGTGAGGAGTTCACCCTCGCGGTTCACGAGATTGCCAGCGAAATGAGGGTCCAGGCACCGAGGCCCGCGAAGATGATTCCACCACCGATGCGGATGCGAGCCAGCGGGATGATCCGCTGCAACACCTTGCCGCCGTAGGCACCGAGGACGGTGACACAGATCAGCGAGAGGGTCGAGGCTAGAAAGACTTCGAGAGGTTGGTGGAGTTTCGCCTCGAAGTTGGCCGCCTGGATCTGGGTCAGGTCGCCGAACTCGCCGATGAAGATTACGACAAATGCCGTCGAAATCTCCTTCCAGCGTGTACTGCTCTTCTCGGGCTGCGCTTCAAGTTCGCCCTTCTTCTCCTCCTCCTCCTCTGACACGAGAAGGAGGTAGGCGGCCCCGCCGAGGAAGAGGAGTCCAACGATGAGGTTCTTCCAAAACGAGGGGAAGAGGGTTAGCAGTGACCCCGCTCCGACGGCGAGGCCCATGTGGATGGTGAGCGCGATCGAAGAGCCGATCACGATCATGAGCGGTCGAGCTCGCGTGCTCATGATGATTGTCGCGATGAAGGTCTTGTCGGGCAGCTCGAGAATAAAGATCAGGGCGAAGATGCCCAGGAACGTTCCGAAGTTCATTACCGCGCTTAGAGCTGTTGACGCATGGCGCTGGCGAAGGTAAGTCCCACTCGCATCCGCTCAACGCCCTGTTGGACCGCCTTTTGTTCGCCACCCAACGGGTGATCACGGTGAAACTTCTCGACCTCGTCGGCGAAGGTGGCGTCGTTGATGAAGGTGCGAATCCCGAGCGTCAGGTAACTAAGCGTGTTCACGGGGAACTTCTTCAGCGCCTCGTCCCAGCGGGCCGTTGCGAACCTCCACACGGCCGGACCAGTCTGGGCGTTGCTCGTCAAAATACCAATGATGCTCGACGCGTCCTGATTACGGAACTCGCTGAACGCCTTGTCGGCGGCGTCGAGGGCGACGCGCTCTTCGTTGAAGCTCATGAACCCGCGTAGGTAGCGCTGTTCCTC
>JAYVNV010000101.1:0-13741 GCA_043758265.1 Acidimicrobiaceae bacterium | reverse complement strand
CGCGGCAGCTGCATCAAAGGCAGGAGGCTCGAAGGTTGCCTCAACTCACTGAATTCGAGACTAACGACGGGCACTTTCAGAACTCGTGGAAGCGAGGTGGGGACCGGCGGCCAATTCAGCCAAAGTAATGGCACACACTTTGAACTCGTCTGGTGAAGCCGCGACAACCACTGGACCGTCCAACTCAATGACACCCGACGTCTCCATGGGGCCCAACGACATCTACAAGCTCTGGTCAATGACACGATCAGGACCCGCCCGAACTGCTCGCAATCAATTCGTGGTCCGGCGGCGAAAAACCCCACGACTTCCGCCTTGGCGACAAAGGAGCGCCGCGTGGTCACAATCGAACGAAGCTCCGCCACTGGCGCGCCGTTGCGAGTAACAACGACACTCTCGCTCGCGACGATTGCCGCTATCACTTCGGCGTTTTCGTTTCGAAGTTCGCGCTGCGCGAAGGTCCTTGTCATCGCTGAAGCGAAGCACATTGTGCTGGGAGTGGCTACGTAATTTCGTAGCTCATCAAACGGACCCTCTCTTCGATCGGCGTGCGAACATCCCGGGCGACAACGACACCAAAACGCACTTCCTTCACGTTGGCTGACTGGTGGGAATGGTCCGAAAGGCGACGCGCGCAGCGAGCCGCCCCCGGCCGCGACGATTGAAACGGAACCGCCCAACTCCTAGCGCCCCAGGAGTGTACGCAGCACCCTGCGGTCTTCCGCCCGGCGACCCTCTACCTGCGAATCGTCAATCTCGTGGTCCATACCAAAGCGATTCGAAAAAGCGGGGGGTGTCAGCGGGGCCGGACTGCCAAAGACATCGTGCAACCAGAGTGTCCTTTCGCTTCCCCAGTAGCGAAGCATCGTCACGCCACCAGCAGAGAGATCACTGACGAATCCCTCGGTGGTCAGAAAACCGGCCCAGCTCAGTTGTACCCCATCAAAGTCGTGGGCGACGGCGTCCCAGTCGGGCAGAACGTGACGATCAACTGAGATTCTCACCGCATTTTGGTTCTTGAACGACCGCAACATCGTCGTGTCCGAAGGGTATTGATTCGGGCCGGAAAGTTCCCAGCCACTATGAGGTCGCGTCGCAACTTTGGGATAGGTCTCAACTAGACGCACCCAATCGCTCGGACGATCCACGTCCCAGAGTCGCACCCCCGCGTGAATCGGTAGGTGCCAGCGTGTAACGGGCATGCGCGAAAAATCCCACGCTGAGAAGAGATCGTCATTCACTTCCAGTGGCGGATCGGAGACGGTCCACAACCCTGACGTTGTGAACTCGCCATTTCCGTACACCTCGGAGAAGTTTCTAAACAGAGGCTGTCCGACGTATCCTTCGACCGCGTAGCTGACGCACCACCATTGCTGTGCGTCAAGGTCTGCGCTTTGATGAAGTCGTGATCCAAAGCGTTCTGCTACCGCCTCCGCGATGAGTCGGCGCTGGGGAGCGCACTCGTAGAGGTAAGGGAGCGATAACAGCGCCTGACCACTCCAGGGGCCCGCCAAGAATTCGGCCGAGGAGATGGCCATTGCTAGTAAATTCCCGAACGACATTTTCGACACCGAGACGGCGGTTCGTCGCACCGCGTCATGGTTGGAGTCCTTTGGTACTTTGAACCACGAGACGTCGTCGCGCTCCTCAACTTCCAATCGAGCGAGGAGCGCCACTCCAGCGGGCGCCGCCAGTAGGCGCTCCACGAAAGACGATTCCGCGAGGTCCGACATCTCGCCAAACTACCTGAGCGTTCGCCCGCTTTTTCCGAGAGAGGACGCGGCCGACATGATGAACGGCTTCAGGCCCATCGAGTGGAGGTGATGGGATTCGAACCCACTGCCTCTACATTGCGAACGTAGCGCTCTACCAATTGAGCTACACCCCCGAAGAGGCCTTAACTTTAGCCCAGCGCCCTTCGTGACCGCGATTCGCGCTGCCAACCATCTTCGACCCTAGGTTCGTAGTACTCGGATTCGTAGTACTCGGACGCGAACTCGTCATCACCATCGGGCGCTACGCCACGGTGGAGCGGCTGGACAGTCGCGAGTTGTCGAGGCTGCGGGAATCGCACCGGCAGCGACGACTCGTTGAGGTAACCCTGGCTGACCGCGTAGAGGGCCAGGGCGATGAAGGCAACGACGAAGACCCACGACGCGACTGCGAGATCCATCACCATCGAGTAGCCAGAAAAAACGGCGATGGTCGTCAAGAGGACAGCGGCCACGACGAGACGAGTGAACATAACCTTGCGTCGCGACTTCATTGTCCGGTACCGGATCGGCGCCTCGTACTCGCTTTGCACATTGGTCTTGTTCGGGACCGACGAATAGGCCGTGGCGTAGCGATTCATCGAAAGTTCACGCTGGCTTCGCGGCCGATCGTCGTAGTTGTAGTCCTCGCTCCACTCGTCCCAGGAGCTGCGCGTTTCCAGTGAGCGGTACGTGTCGTCGGCGTGAACGACCGTGAGTCGCGGCCGGTGAAGTTCACTCGATCCGAGCGTTTCGGGCCCATCGGGCCGGTCCAGGCGGTGGGCCGGAGAAACGGTGTACTCCTGACGCTTTAGCACCTCGTGCTCCGCGTGGAACGAGTTAATCGAGCGATCCGTACCACCGTCACGAAGGCGCTTTACGACCAGGGGAGCTAGGAGCGCCACCCAGAAGAGGGCGAGGATTATCAGCATCACCCGACCAACTTTTTGACACACAACCTTGACATTGAGGTCAAAGTTACAGTCGGATCAGTGAAAATTGGTGGATGTTAAGCCTCGTGTAGGCCGCACTCCTCTTGGTCGGCGCCGACCCATCGACCCGATCGACGATCGCCGGGCACGAGCGGCTTCTCGGTCATCGCGGCGCAACCAATCGACGCGTACCCTTGCGCCCACAGAGGATGCTCGGCCAGCTCGTTCGACTTCAGGTAGTACGCCACGTCGTCGTCGGTCCATGACGCCAACGGATTCACCTTCACCAAATTGAACTTCTCATCCCACATCAGGGTTTTCATGGTGGCTCGTGACGGCGCGTCAACGCGCTTCACCGACGTGATCCACGCCGCGCGGCCCTGCAGTGCGCGACCGAGCGGTGCCACCTTTCGAAGCGCGCAGCAGTTCTCCGTGCCGCACGGCCACGCGTCGGCCTCGGGACCGGGCGCCGTACGCGTCAAGTTGAGCGACCACTCGCGCTCGATCTTTTCTACGAAGTGAAGCGTCGCATCAAAGTGGCCCCGCGTGTCGAGAAAGATGACCTCGGTTGACGGTCGCAGCTCGTGCACCATGTGTACGAGCGCGACGTCCTCGAAAGAACACGCCATCGAGACGTCGTCGTCGAAGCGCTCGAAGGTCCACTGCAGGATTTGCAGGGGCGTCGAGCGCTCGAAGCGCTCGTTCGTCAAGTCGAGTTCATCGAGGAGTTCGGGCGTGGGTGTAATCAGGGTCATGGGGTCCGTAGCTCACATTCACGAGTGCTTTAGTAGGATATACCCAGACCCAAGGACTATGACCACGATCCCCGAACGCGCGCCGCACGCGACCGACCACCTCGACCTCCTCGAGTCACACGCCATCTTCATCTTTCGAGAGGTGGTCGCCGAGTGCGAGCGACCGGTCCTCCTCTTCTCGGGCGGTAAGGACTCGGCGGTCCTCTTGCACCTCGCCGTGAAGGCCTTCGCGCCCCAGCAGCTCCCCTTCCCCGTCTTGCACATCGACACCGGACAGAACTTCCCCGAGGTCCTGGCTTTTCGTGACGTGACGGTCGCCGCGCTCGGCGCGCGCCTCGTCGTGGCGAAGGTCCAGGACTCAATCGATCAGGGCAAGGTCGTCGATCCCGGCCTGATGGGTTCGCGCAATCGCCTTCAGACGGTCACGCTGCTTGACGCCATCGCCGACAACGAGTTCGACGCCGCCTTCGGCGGCGCTCGACGCGATGAGGATAAGGCCCGTGCCAAGGAGCGCATCCTCTCGTTTCGCGACACGTTCGGTCAGTGGGACCCGCGCAAGCAACGGCCCGAGCTGTGGCAGTTGTACCAGGGCAAAGTCAATCCCGGCGAGCACGTGCGCGCCTTCCCGCTGTCGGATTGGACCGAACTCGACGTGTGGCAGTACATTGAGCGCGAGCAGATGGCGCTACCCGCGATCTACTTCGCCCACGAGCGCGACGTCGTACTGCGCGACGCTATGTACCTGGCCGTCGGTCAGTTCGTCGAACCACGTGGTGACGAGCGCGTCGAACGCCTGACCGTGCGCTTTCGCACGGTCGGCGACGCCAACTGCACTGGCGCCGTGATCTCAAACGCACGCACGCTCGAGGACATCATCAACGAGATTGCCGTCGCCAACGTGTCCGAACGCGGCGCCACCCGCGCCGACGACAAGTTCTCCGAGACCGCCATGGAAGACCGCAAGCGAGAAGGGTATTTCTAGGATGGCGCTCGCCACCAAGGACCTCCTGCGACTCGCGACGATCGGCTCGGTCGACGACGGCAAATCCACGTTGATTGGCCGTCTACTCGTCGACACGCGCCAACTCTTCGATGACCAACTCGACGCCGTCGCGGCCGCGTCGGAAAAGCGCGGCGTCGGCGACCTCGATCTCAGCTTCGTCACCGACGGGCTGCGCGCCGAACGCGAGCAGGGCATCACCATTGACGTGGCCTACCGCTACGCGACGACACCGACGCGCAAGTTCATTATCGCCGACTGCCCCGGCCACGTGCAGTACACGGGCAACATGGCGACCGGTGCGTCGACGGCCGACCTCGCGCTCGTCGTGCTCGACGTCGCCTCCGGTCTGAAGGAACAGACCCGTCGCCACCTCTGCATCGCTGCGCTGCTCGGCGTACGTTCGATCATCGTCGCCGTAAACAAAATGGACGCCGTCGACTGGTCGAAGCTGGCCTTTAATCGCGTGGTCGACGAGATCGAGACCCTGTCACGCGTGCTCGACTTCACGTCGGTCTCCATCATCCCGATCTCCGCGCTCTTGGGCGACAACGTCGTCGCGTCGTCGGACCGCTTCCCCTGGTATGACGGCCCGTCGGTACTCGAGGCGCTCGAGGGCAGCGAAGCCGGCGCGTGGGAGCACACCACGACTCGAGGCGCGCGCCTGCCAATCCAGTGGGTGCTGCGACAACCGGGCGGCGGTCGCACCTACGCCGGCATGGTGAACGGCGACGCGTTGCACGTGGGTGAGCGCGTGACGTTGCTGCCCGCCAACGTCGAAACGACAATCACGGCGATCAACTTCGGCGGTGTTCAGGTCGACGACGCGGGCGTCGGCCTCGCGGCCGACGTCGAGTTGGCGCACGAGACCAACGCGGGGCGCGGGGACCTGATCGCGACGGCGCCGCTACCCCTGGTCACCAATGAGCTCAAGACCACGATCTGCTGGTTTGGCGACAGGCCTCTCGTCGTTGGTCAGCGGCTCAAGATGAAGCACACGACGAAGGTCACGCCGGTGCGGGTGAAGTCAATCAACGGCGTCATCGACATCGAGGAACTCGACATCGACGAGTCGACGTCGCTGACGACGAACGACATTGGCCTCGCGACGCTTCAGACCGCGGACCTGCTCGTCGTTGACGACTACCGCGCCAACCGCGTCACCGGGAGCTTCGTCCTCATCGACGAGGCAACGAACGCGACGGTGGCGGCCGGCATGGTCGGCCACGCCTCATTCCTCTAGCTAGGGCTGCACCACCATTGCGACCAGGGCCACCGCGATGAGGCCCAGCAGCACGTCGATGGAACGCACCAATTGCTGGCCGCGCTCGCGCGACGCGACGCCGTCGTGGTGGATGACCTCGGCCACGACCCGCTCCAGCGGCAAGGTCCTCGCTTCGAGGTGCCCGGCGGCGGCTAGGTAACACAGCACTCCGACGGCGATCCACGCCTTGGTGAGCGACACGGAGCTGTTGCCCGACAGTGACAGCACGAGTCCGCTCACCGGTAAAACGTGCAACACCCTCGCGGCGACGTTACGGCGCCCGGGGAACCGGGCCCGCTGGACCGACTCGTCGGCCCCTCGCGCCACGCTGAGCGCCGACTGTCGCATGGTGATGAACACGATGAGAGTCGCGACGGCCGCGAGGGCGTGCACCAAGAACACGAGGTCGTAGACCACGGAGGTCGCTATCACGGCTCCGCGAGCAACGCCTCGGCCGCACGGTAGGGGTCGGTCGTGCCGGCGAGCAGCGCGTTGACCTGCGCCTCGTACGCCTCTTCGTGCGCGAGCGCACCGATCCGCGAACGCACCGTCACCAACAGAACCTTGTCGAGCTCGCGGCGCATGCGCGAACGTCGGTGAGCGTCGAGGCGACCGTGCTCGAGGAAGGTGCGATGCGCGACCAGGGCGGCCCAGAGTTCCTCCGTCCCGGTATTCGTCGTGGCGACGGTCTCGAGGATTTGGGGGCGCCACTCGTGCCCCGCGCCGAGGTCGAGCATCTGTTCGAGGTCGCGACGCGTCTCACGCAGGCCGGCGCGGTCGGCCTTGTTGATGACGAAGATGTCGGCGACTTCCAGGAGTCCGGCCTTGTTGGCCTGCATTGCGTCACCCCAGCCGGGATTGACCACCACCACCGTGGTGTCGGCGGCCGACGCAATCTCCACCTCCATCTGCCCGACGCCGACGGTTTCGACGAGGACCAAGCGGAACAACGCCGCGCCGAGCACGCGCAGCGCGTCGGGCACCGCCAACGAGAGACCGCCCAAGTGGCCGCGCGTCGCCATTGAACGGATGAAGACGTGATCGTTGGTGGCGTGGCCTTGCATGCGGATCCGGTCACCAAGGATTGCGCCACCGGTGAAGGGCGAACTGGGATCGACGCAGAGTACCGCGACCTCGTTGAACTCGTTGGCCCCATTGAACGAACCCTTCTCGAGGGCGGTCCCGATCAACTGGTCGGTGAGCGTGGACTTGCCGGCGCCCGGTGGTCCGGTGATGCCAATGACGTAGGGCGGCGCGACCCGATAGGCCAACGCCGCGGTCGCAAGCTGGTCGTCACCGCCCGACTCGACGAACGTGAGCAATCGCGCCAGCGCGGTGCGCGAACCAGCTTCGGCTTGGCGAACGAGTTCACCCGGATCGCGAGAGATCATGCGAACCGTTCGATGTTGGCGCCGAGGGCGCTCAAACGGCGCACGAAGTCGTCGTAGCCGCGGTCCATGTGCTCAAGACCGGTGAGCGTCGTCTCGCCCTCGGCGACCAGTCCGGCCAGTACGAGGGCCGCGCAGGCGCGGATGTCGCTCGCGTGAACCGACGTCCCGACCAGGTGGTCGACGCCACGCACCATGGCGTGGTGGCCCTCGGTCGTAATACTCGCCCCTAGTCGCACCAATTCGTCGACGTAACGGAACCGTCCGACGAAGAGGTTCTCGGTGACGACTGAAACGCCGTTGGCCACGCTCAGCATCGTCGTGATTAGGGGCTTGTAGTCGGTCGCGACGCCCGGGTACGGCAACGTCGACACGTCACAGGCGAGCAGTCGGCGCGGGCCTCGCGCCGCGACACCCTCGCCCCGCACGTCAACGACGCCGCCCATCGCCTCAATCTTTCGCAGCAGCATCTCCATGTGATCGGCTCGGGCGTCGAGCACGCGCACGTTACCTCCGGTGATGAGGCCCGAGGCCAGGTACGTGGCACTCACGACGCGGTCAGTGACGACCTCGTGGGAGGCCGGACGCAGCTGCGCGACGCCGTCGATTGTCAGCCGTGAGGTGCCCAGCCCGTCGATGATGGCGCCCATGGCTTGGAGCTGTCGGCCGAGGTCCTCGACCTCGGGCTCTCGTGCGGCGTTATCAATCACCGAGCGTCCTTCGGCCAGCGCGCAGGCCATCAAGAGATTGTCAGTCGCCGTGTGACTTGGGTACTCGAGCGTGATTCGCGTCGCGCGAAGTCGGGGTCGCTCGGTCGACGCACGGATTGAGGTGCGGTCGTTGTGAAAGGTCGCGCCCATCGCCGTTAGGCCGTCGGTGTGGAAGTTGATGGGGCGTTGGCCGAAGTCGTCGCCGCCGGGCAGCGCCATGTTGGCCCGTCCGCAGCGCGCGAGGAGGGGTCCTAGGATCACGATTGAGGCGCGCATGGCCTCGAAGAGATGCGGCGGCGCCACCGGGTTGATGCCGTCGCAGTCGGGCACCGTGATTGAGAGTTCGTGGTCGCGCGGTCTCGACACGGTGCAGCCGAGTGATTCGAGCAGCTCGCCCATCACCGCGACGTCGGTGATGTTGGGGACGTTGGTGAGGTGGTGATCACCGGTCGCCAGCAGGCAGGCGGCCATTTCCTTCAACACGGCATTCTTGGCGCCGTAGGCCCGCACGTCGCCCGCGAGGGCACCGGCGGGCTTGACGACGAGGGTTGTCACCCTTCAAGTATTGCCGTTCCCACCACGGTGACTCGTCCCCTCAATGCGGGCGAGCAGTGCAAGTACGATGGCCTAGTGCAGCCACCCTCGAAGCCCGACCGAAACCTCGCGCTGGAGATGATCCGGGTCACCGAGGCCGCCGCGATCGCCGCCGCCCGTTGGTCCGGACGGGGTGACAAGAACTCCGCCGACGGCGCCGCCGTCGACGCCATGCGCTTCGTGCTGGGCGCAATCGCGATGGACGGCATCGTCGTCATTGGCGAGGGTGAGAAGGATGAGGCGCCGATGCTCTACAACGGTGAGCACCTCGGGGACGGCCGTCCGCCCCAGGTCGACATCGCCGTCGACCCGATCGACGGCACCGCGCCGACGGCGATGGGGCGCAACGGCGCGCTCTCGGTCATCGCGCTCTCCGAGCGCGGCACCATGTTCAATCCCGGTCCGTGCGTCTACATGAACAAGATCGCCGTTGGCCCTCGCGGCCGCGGCTCCGTGGATATCAATGCCTCGCCGACCGACAACCTGAATGAACTCTCGAAGCGGTTGAAGAAGCCGGTCCAGGAACTGGGCGTCGTCATCCTCGACCGTCCGCGCCACGACGAGCTGCTCGCCGAAGTCCGTGAGGCCGGCGCCCGGGTGCTCTCGATCACCGACGGCGACGTCGCGGGAGCGATCGCGACCGGTTGGCCCAACTCGGGCGCCGACATCCTCCTTGGCATCGGGGGCACGCCCGAAGGCGTCATCGCCGCCGCCGCGCTGAAAGGGTTGGGTGGCGAAATCCAGGGTGTCCTGTACGCCCGTGACGACGAGGAGCGTCGCATGGCCGAGGCGCTGGGCTACGACTTCACACGCGTGCTCACGACCGACGACCTCGTCGCGAGCGACAACTGCTTCTTCTCCGCGACCGCCATCACCGACGGTGACATCCTGCGCGGCGTGCGCTTCCACGACTTCGGTGCGACGACGCAGTCAATGGTCGTGCGATCGCGCTCGGGCACCGTGCGCACGATTGAGACCTTCCATCGACACAACAAACTCGAAGAGTTCACGTCGGCCGGCTTCTAGCCCTTGAGAGATAGTTCACATAGGGCCATCTTCTAGGGCTTCGCAACCGTCGACGTATTGCAAACTTCGAAGGGCGGGCGTAAGGTCCGCACTAGAGCCCGCGGGACTCGCAGGCAGGTCGTCGATCGAGGAGGTTTTTGTGCAGGTTTCGAATCTTTTGGCCAGCAAGGGCGCGGAGGTTGCGACGATCTCTCAGGAGCGAACGGTGAACGACGCACTCGCGCTACTCAAGGAGCGCGGTATTGGCGCGCTCATCGTCACCGGACCCACGCCGCCGCTGGTGGGCATCTTCTCCGAGCGAGACGCGGTGCGCGCGCTCGCCACGAGCGGCGCGGCCGCCCTCGAGCAGAGCGTCGCAGAACTCATGTCGGGCAACGTCACGACGTGCGACCTCGACACCACGGCCACCCAGTTGATGGGTCTCATGACTGAGCGTCACATTCGTCACGTGCCGGTCGTGCACGAGGGCCAACTGGTCGGGATGATCTCAATCGGCGACGTCGTGAAGGCCCGCTTCGACGAACTCGAGCACGAGAAGAAGGACCTGCTCGACTACGTCTCGTCGTGGTAGTTACGTCGTCGCCGCGCTCAGACGAAGTTCGGCCCGGGTAATCGCCGCCTGCGCCATCAGTGACGCCGACGCGTCGTGCGCGTCGCCGCGCGACTGGGCGGCAATTTCTTGCTCGGCGCTGTCCCTGGCCCGTTGCGCGCGCGCGACGTCAATCTCGGTCGTCTTCTCGGCAATGCCGGCCAGAATAGTTGCGAGCGTGACGTCCTCGCCCTCGCGTCCCACCTGGAAGAAGCCGCCGTGCACCGCGAAGGAGAGTGCCCCCTCGGCGGTGTCGACACGAACCACGCTCGACACGATGTCGCCCACCGTCTCGGTGTGCTCGGGCAGGATCGTGAACCAGCCCTCGCGCGAACGCGCTACGAGAGCCGACGCCTCGCCCACCCACAGCGCCGCCTCCGGCGTCACGATCTCCACTTTCAGCGTCGCCACGACTAGCCCCGCGTAAGTTCCGCGGCCTTGCGCTCCACGTCGGAGGCGCCGCCCACGTTCAAGAACGCCTGCTCCGGGAAGCCGTCGAGGTCGCCCTTCACGAGGTGCTCGAACGATTCGATCGTCTCCTGCACGGGCACGTTGATGCCGTCGATACCGGTGAAGATCTTGGACACGAACATCGGCTGGGACAAGAAGCGCTGGATCTTTCGCGCGCGCGTCACGGTGATGCGGTCCTCCTCGGACAGCTCGTCGAGCCCGAGGATCGCAATGATGTCCTGAAGCTCCTTGTTGCGTTGGAGGATCTGCTGGGTCTGACGCGCTACGGCGTAGTGGCGGTCCCCGACGATCTCGGGCGCCAGGATGTTCGACGTTGACGACAGCGGGTCGACCGCGGGGTAGATGCCCAGTGCGGCGATCTGGCGGCTCAGCTCAGTCGTCGCGTCGAGGTGCGTGAAGGTTGTGAACGGTGCCGGGTCGGTGTAGTCGTCGGCCGGCACGTAGACGGCCTGCAGCGAGGTGATCGATCGACCACGGGTGGACGTGATGCGTTCTTGCAGCTCACCCATCTCGTCGGCGAGGGTGGGCTGGTAGCCCACCGCGCTCGGCATGCGACCGAGCAGCGTCGAGACCTCGGAACCGGCCTGTACGAAGCGAAAGATGTTGTCAACGAACAAGAGCACGTCCTGGTTCTTCACGTCTCGGAAGTACTCGGCCATGGTGAGGGCGGCCAGGGCAACGCGAAGGCGCACACCCGGTGGCTCGTCCATCTGCCCGTAGACCAGGGCCGTCTTCTCAATGACGCCCGACTCGCGCATTTCCAACAGCAGGTCGGTCCCCTCGCGGGTGCGCTCGCCCACGCCGGCGAAGACCGAGACGCCCTCGTGCAACAAGGCCACGCGGCGGATCATCTCCATGATCAAAACGGTCTTGCCGACGCCGGCCCCGCCGAAGAGTCCAATTTTGCCGCCCTGCACGTACGGGGCGAGGAGGTCAATGACCTTGATGCCGGTCTCGAACATGGTCGCTCGCGGCTCCAACTGGTCGAAGGCCGGCGCACTGCGGTGGATCTCCCAGTAGTCCTCGACCGGTCCGATGTCGTTGGTGTCGAGTGATTCACCAATCACGTTAAAGACGTGACCGAGGACCGCGTCGCCCACCGGTACGGTGATGCCCCGGCCGGTCTGGCGCACGACGGCGCCGCGCACGAGTCCGTCAGTCGGCTTCATGCACACGCAGCGCACGCGTCCCTCACCGATCTGCTGGGCGACTTCACCAGTGACGGTGATGGTCACGCCGTCGATGACGATGTCGACTTCAACGGCGTGATTAATCTCAGGCAACGAGTGCGGTGGGAACTCTACGTCCACCACCGGTCCGGCGATTGCCACTACGCGTCCCGTCTCGAGGGTGGTCTTGTCAGGAGCGATGGTCATTCGTTTCTCACTTTCTCGAGCGGAGCGCTTCGGCGCCGCCCACGATTTCCATGATTTCGGTCGTGATCGAGTCCTGGCGGGCTCGGTTCATGATGCGACTTAGGCTCTGGCCGAGTTCGTCGGCGTTGTCGGTGGCGGCGGCCATGGCGCGCTGCTGGCTGACGTGAAATGACGCCGCTCCCTCGAGCAGCGCCGAGAAGATCTCGCTCTCGAGCGCGCGCGGCGCCAACGAGATGAGCAGTTGTTCGACCTCGGGTTCGAACTCGGTGTAGCCCTTCAGCACCTTGGGCGCTTCCTCGAGCGCGTCGGCCGGCATCGAGAGTGGCAACAGCTGTTCGATCTGCACGGCCTGGGTGGCGGCTGAGAGGAACCTGGTCGACACGAGCAGGACCTGTTGAGCGTCGCCGTCGATGAACGGCACCGCGACGTGGCTCGCGACCAGTCGCGCGTTGGCGAAGGTCGGCTTGTCGGCCATGGCGACGAAGCTGTGCTCAACGGCGATGCCGCGGAAACGATAGAAGGCGGCGGCCTTCTTGCCCACGCAGTAGAGGCGTACGTCAGTGCCTTCGTCGCGCAGCTTTCGCACCAAGCGCTCACCGGCGCGCAGCGACGAGGAGTTGTAGGCGCCCGAGAGACCGCGGTCGCCCGTCAGGACCAGCACGACGGCCGTGGTGACGTGCTCGGGCGCGGCGAGCAGTTTGGCGGCGCCGGCCGGGTCGGCCTGGGCCGCCTCAACAATGATGCGCCTCATCCCGTTTCGGTAGGGGCGGTTCGCGACGATTCGGGCCTGGCTGCGAGAGATCTGGGAGGCGGCGATGAGTTCCATCGCCTTGGTGATCTTGCGCGTGGACTGCACCGACTTGATACGTCGACGCAGGATCCTTTCCTGTCCACCGGCCATCGCTCCTCCTCTCTTTTCTAACTCGTGGTCTGGTTACTTGTTGGTGACGGCGAAGCCGTTGGCGAAGGACTGCATGGCTGCGTCCAGCTTCTCGGCGTCGGGCAGGGCGCCGGTCGTTCGAATCTGCTCCAACAGGTCCGCGTGCTGGGCCCGGAACGTCGTCAGCAGCTCGGACTCGTAGCGGCGCACGTCTTCGACGGGGACCTCGTCCAACCAGCCCTTGGTGCCCGCGTAGATGGCAACGCACTGCTCTTCGACCGGGACCGGTGCGTTGAGGCCCTGCTTCAAGAGCTCGGTCAGGCGGTAGCCACGGTCGAGCTGCTGCTGGGACGACTTGTCTAACTCCGAGCCAAAGGTGGCGAACGACTCGAGGTCGCGGAACTGAGCCAGGTCGATCTTGAGCGTTCCCGCGACCGATCGCATGGCCTTCACCTGGGCGGCACCACCGACACGCGACACGGAGTTGCCCACGTCGATTGCCGGGCGAACGCCCGAGTAGAAGAGGTCGGACTGCAAGAAGATCTGACCGTCCGTGATCGAGATGACGTTGGTTGGGATGTAGGCCGAGATGTCGCCGGCCTTCGTCTCGATGATCGGCAGCGCGGTCAAGGATCCGCCGCCGCGCTCGTCGCTCAATTTGGCGGCGCGCTCGAGGAGACGGCTGTGCAGGTAGAAGACGTCGCCCGGATACGCTTCGCGGCCCGGCGGTCGGCGCAGCAGCAGGGAAACCTGGCGATAGGCGATGGCGTGCTTGGAGAGATCGTCGTAGACGACGAGCGCGTGCTGGCCCTTGTCCCTGAAATACTCGCCGATCGCGCAGCCGGTGTAGGGCGCGATGTACTGGAGGGGCGCGGGATCCGCGGCGGTAGCGGCGACGATGATGGTGTACTCCATCGCGCCGGCGGCCTCCAGCGCCCGCTGCACGTTTCCAATGGTACTGGCCTTCTGTCCGATAGCGACGTAGATGCAGACAACGCCGTCGGG
>JAYVNV010000100.1:0-4607 GCA_043758265.1 Acidimicrobiaceae bacterium | reverse complement strand
GTGTCGCGGTGCGTTAGAAGCGACGACGTCGCGGCGTGACGTAGTCGGTCAATCTCCTCGTTGATTGAACTATCTTTTTCGATAAACGTATCGGTCCTCGGGATGTACGCCTCGGGTTGGTAGTAGTCGTAGTACGAAACGAAGAACTCGACGCGATTCTGAGGCAGCATCTCCTTTAACTCCGACGCTAACTGTGCGGCGAGTGATTTATTCGGTTCGAGAATCAAAGTTGGACGCTGGACATGCTCGACGAGCCACGCGATAGTTGCGGTCTTGCCACTGCCAGTGATGCCTTCGAGAGTCTGAAACCGCAGGCCGTCTTCGACGCCCTGCGCCAACGCCGCAATTGCGGCCGGTTGGTCGCCCGCTGGCTGGAACGGCGATTCGACGAGGAACTTATCCACGAACTAAACCCGAATCTCGAAGAACTCCGTCAAGCTGTTCAAAGAGGTCTTGCGGGGTGCCCTCGTTCCACATAACGCGATCAACAATCGCCGAACGCTCGTCGTTGGTCATCTGACTAGCCAACCGTGCCCGGGCGTCTTCTTCTTTGAAGCCCCGTGAACCTATCAGTCGTCGAACAGCAGTCTCTGGGTTCACCAGGACTGCCCACACCTCGTCCAGTGAGAACGCCGCCCGGTGCTCGGCGCGAAAGAGCGGAATTCCTAAAAAGACAGCCTCGCTGGCGGCGGCACTCAACTGACGAAGGATTTCAACGCCGATCCGTCCGTGAGTGATCGAATTCAATCGACGCAAGGCTGAAGGGTCGTTGAAGACAACGTCGGCGATGAATTGGCGCTCAAGTGAACCGTCATCACCGAGGACTGCGTCGCCGAATGCGTCGCGCAGGGCCCGCCTGGCTGGCGTCCCCTCGGCGGTCACGACTTGCGCAGCCTCGTCGGCGTCGACGACGTCGAAGCCGATCGCTCGAAGACGGTTCGTCAGCACAGTCTTTCCAGCGCCGATCCCGCCCGCGATAGCAATTCTTTTCACTAGAACACGGTAGTCAGACCCTGAGACAAGGAAAACGACACATGAGAACTTCCTCACTGAAAAAGTCGTTTCTCCTCGGCGAGCGTTCGGGCCAGGACAGCGACAGCCCCTTGTAACCCTCCCACCTAGACGGGCTTGTGAGTCGACCTCTCGGCGAGATCATACGAAATTCTCCGCTGCGGTGGCTCTCATGGTGACACGATGGTGTCCTCAGCGTTGAGTAAGGTTTTCAACAGTCTCGGAGGGGGAAGAGTTGCTCAAATACGTGGCGAAGCGGGTGGTGATGCTTATCGGTATCGTCTTCGTCATTTCAATCGGCAGCTTTTATCTAATACACCTCTTACCGGGTGACCTAGCGGTAGTAATACTTGGACCTGGTGCCTCGCCGCTCGCCAAGGCCCACCTCTTCGAGCTATTAGGACTCAATCGACCGGTGTACCTGCAGTACCTGACGTGGATTAGCCACATAATCCGGGGCAACATGGGAACCTCTTTCGTTTCGCACACTTCGGTGGCGGCGACAATTCGATCTGCGCTGCCCATTGATCTCGAAATCATCGTGTTGAGTCAAGTCCTGGCCTTCGCGACCGCAATCCCTCTCGCGATGCGCTCGGCCCGCAAGCCCGACGGCCCCGTGGACCGCATCCTCGGGGCGGCCAGCTTCACCCTGCTGTCGATTCCCGCTTTCATCATCATCGTGCTGTTGGTGTTGTTCGTCTCGATAAAACTCGGGGTCCCCCACACCGGTCCTTCGTCCTACGTAAACTTCGTCACCGATCCGCTGGGCAATATCGAGAGCCTCGCACTGCCTTCGATTGCCTTAGGGATCGGATCATTCGTCGTCTATTACCGAGTCCTGCGAAGTGACCTCATCGCGACCTTACAAGAGGAGTTCATCACGATGGCTCGCTCTAAAGGAATTAGTCAGCGGCGGATCCTCTGGCGACACGCCTTCCGACCGTCTTCCGTGGCCCTGCTCGGCGCCGCTAGCGTTAATATTGGCGGCCTGCTCGCGAGTGGTTTCGTGGTGCAGTACCTGCTCGCGATCCCCGGCCTTGGCTACACCCTCATTCAGGCGATCTACGAGAGTGATTTCCTGCTCGTACAGGGGATTGTCCTGACCGTGTCGGTCGGGGTCGTGCTAGTCAACTTCATTTTCGACTTCGCCATTAATATCGTCGATCCGAGGATCAGCCGTGAGTGACAGCATTCCCTACAACCGGATCCTCACCGACGAGATGCAGGATGCGAATCACGAGAGCGGCGAAGCATTGGGCGTCCTCTTTTGGATTTGCGTCGGTTGGATAGCCCTTAATCTCCTCGGGGCCATCTTCGCCAACATCCTGCCATTGAAGAGTCCGACCTTTGAGGACTTCAGCGCGATCAACGTCGGACCGGGCGCCCATCATTTTTTCGGGACCGATGACCTCGGACGTGACATCTTCTCACGCGTTGTATTCGGCTCTCGGGTCTCGATCGCGGTCGGTGCCGGCGCGATGGTCATCGGCTTTGGCATCGGCGCGCCCCTCGGCATGCTGGCCGCCTACCGACGAGGGCGCTTCGACACCATTGTCACGACATTCATGTACATCTTTCTCGCCTTCCCAGCCATCATTGCGACAATCGCCGTTTTGTCCTTCTGGACGCCCCGGGCCCTGTTGAAGATCATTTTCGTGATTGGTCTCGCTTCGGTGCCACTCGTTTATCGCGTCATCCGAACCGCCACGCTCAACGTGGCGACCAAGGATTACGTCGTCGCTGCCAAGGTCCAAGGCGCGACCGACTGGCGAATCTTGTTGAAGGAACTACTCCCTAACGTCGCACCGATCCTCGTCTCGTTCCTCTTGATTGGTATCGCGACAGTCATCGCCATCGAGGGCGCACTCGCATTCCTAGGACTCTCCGTCAACCCTCCGACACCGTCGTGGGGCAACATGATTAACGAGTCGCGCACCGTCCTCGCCCAGAACCCCTGGCTGGTAATTTTCCCGTCAGCGGCTTTGTGCGCCTTCCTCCTCTGCCTCAACTTCATCGGCGACCGCCTCCGGAGCCACTTTGACGTCACCGAAGTGAAACTGTGAGCGTCGACAACAAACTGCTGGTCGTAAAAGACCTCGCGACGACGTTCGTCACCAAGTCCGGACCGTTGCCCGCAGTCGGCGGCGTCTCGTTCGATCTTGAACAGAACGAGACATTGGGCATCGTGGGCGAATCCGGTTCGGGCAAGACCGTTCTGTCGCGAACGATCATGGGGCTCCAGCCTCGCACGAACGTGACTGTGACCGGCTCGGCCATCATTGACGGTTTCGAGGTCGTGGGCGCCAGTGAGGACGAGAAGCGAAAGATCTGGGGTACCGAGGTGGCCATGGTCTTCCAGGACCCTATGACGTCGCTTAATCCGGTTATGAAGATCGGCAAGCAAATTGACGAGGCCCTTCGCGTTCGCCTTGGCATGGACCGCGCGTCGGCGAAGGCCCGCGCGTTGGAGCTCATTGAATTGGTCGGCATCCCGTCGCCAGCGCACATCTACGACGCCTACCCAGGCCAGCTCTCGGGTGGCATGCGCCAACGCGTCGTCATTGCGACGGCCCTCGCCTGCTCACCCAAGCTGCTGATGGCCGACGAGCCGACGACCGGCCTTGACGTGACGATCCAGGCGCAGATTCTTAACCTCCTCGACGAGTTGAAGGACCGGCTTAAAATGTCGGTCATTCTCGTCACCCACGACCTCGGTGTCGTCGCGACCCGAACGTCGAGGATTGTGGTGATGTACGCCGGTCGAATCGTCGAAACGGGTGCGACGCGCGAGGTCTTTTACAACATGCGCATGCCCTACACCCGCGCGTTGCTGGAGAGCTCGCCCAAAGTCTCGAACCCCTCGCACACCCGTCTTATGACAATTCCCGGTCGACCGCCCAATCTTCTGCAGCTAAGCGACGGCTGTGCCTTCGCACCGCGCTGCTCGTACGCCACCGATCAATGCCACCGGGTCCGCCCCGAATTGCAACCGGCCGAAGAATCGGGACACTCCTTCGCCTGCTGGAATCCCCTCCCGAGCACCCGGAGCGCATAGTGACTGACGAACGTCAACCCCTCTTGAAGGTCCGCGACCTCAAGGTCACCTTCCACCAGCATGGGCACAAGGTGAGCGCCGTCGCCGGAGTCAGCTTCGACATCTTCGAGGGAGAGACGCTGGGCGTCGTCGGCGAGTCCGGCTGCGGCAAGTCATCGACCGGCAAGGCGCTCATGCGAATTGTTGAGCCATCGAGCGGCACGATCGAACTTGAGGGTGTCGACATCACGAAACAGAAGGGTAAGGCGCTGCGCAACGCGCGCACCCGGATGCAAATGATCTTTCAGGACCCCATCAGCTCACTCAACCCGCGTCGGCGAGTGAAGGACATCGTGGCCGAGCCACTCGACTGCTGGAAGAGGGTGCGGGGCGAGGAGCGAGACGCGCTCGTAAATGATCTGTTGAGTAAAGTCGGTATCGACCCTGTCGTGTATGGCAATCGTTACGCCCGACAGTTTTCGGGCGGCCAGTGTCAGCGGATCTCGATTGCTCGCTCACTCGCGATGCGCCCAAAACTGCTGATCTGTGACGAGATGGTCTC
>JAYVNV010000099.1:0-4618 GCA_043758265.1 Acidimicrobiaceae bacterium | reverse complement strand
AGGGACTCGACCGAATTTTCCTCGACGCCGGCTTCGAATGGCGCGAGCCCGGTTGCTCGATGTGTCTTGGAATGAACCCCGACCAGCTCAGCGCCGGTCAACGTTGCGCCTCGACGTCCAATCGGAACTTCGAAGGACGACAGGGCCGCGGCGGACGCACGCACCTGGTTTCGCCGGCGGTCGCCGCGGCGACCGCCCTTCTCGGCCGATTCGCCTCACCGGACGAGCTGGGCGCATGAGGCCGGTTCGCGTCGTTGAAGGACGGGCCGTACCGCTCGAACGCTCCGACGTCGACACCGACCAGATCATCCCGTCGGACTGGCTGAAGCGCGTTGAACGGACGGGGTTCGGACGCGGTCTCTTCAGCGAGTGGCGTGACGACCCCGAGTTTGTCCTCAACCAACCGCAGTTCGTGAGCGCCACGATCCTTCTAGCGGGACCTCGTTTTGGCACCGGTTCCTCTCGCGAGCACGCGGTATGGGCCCTGATGGACTTCGGGTTCGCGGCTGTCGTCGCGCCATCCTTCGGCGACATCTTCGCCAACAACGCTTCAAAGCAGGGTCTGGTCACCGTCGTCCTCTCGGGCACCGACGTCGAGGAGTTGATGGAAATCGTAAAGACCGAACCGACGCGCCTCGTCGTGGTGGACATTGAGCAGCTGCTCGTCGAAGTGCCCGAATCTGGTTGGCAGCGGTCGTTCGCACTCGACTCGATGACGCGCGAGCGGCTCCTCAATGGCTGGGACGACATCGGGCTCACGATGCTGCGCGGCGAGCAGATCACTGCGTTCGAGGCAATCGAGAGGGCGCCCAGCCTCGAGGGGCACTTCGACGGCACCGGCCACCTTCGCTCGTCAATCTGACCAAGGCGATAGTTGCCCTAGCCTCGTGCCTGACATCGACTGGAGACGCCGTGAGTGGTTTTCCCTATTCCGAGACGTACGAGGTACATCGTTCCTTGCCCGAGGTCGGCACTGACCGTCACGACATCCTCGAAATGATGGCCGACCTCGCCAACCGAGAGAACGTCGTATGGGAAGGGGGGCAGTGCTCGGGCACGATGTACTGCGGCGACCACGACCACTACGACTTCTTGAACGAGGCGTTCGCCAACTTCTCCTACGTCAACTCGCTCCAGCGCGACATGTGCCCGAGCGCCACCAAGTTCGAGGCCGAGATCATCGCAATGACCCTCGACCTGCTCGGTGCGGGCGCACTTGAGGAATCGTCGCCGGGCGGGCTCGTCACGTCGGGCGGGTCGGGATCGATTGCGCACGCGGTGCTCGCCTACCGCGAAGCCAACGCCTCAACGTTGTCGCGGCCAAACATCATCAAGCCCGAGACCGCGCACCCGGCCTTCACCAAGGCCGGTCACCTCTTCGGCGTCGAGATGAGAATCGCCCCGGTCGATCCGATCACCACCCAGGTCGATCTCGACTGGGTGGCGAAGCACATCGACGTCAACACGGTCGCTCTGATTGGCTCGGCCTGCAACTACGGCTACGGCACGGTCGATCCAATCACGCAACTGGGCGCTCTGGCTCTCGAGCACGACATTGGACTCCACGTCGACGGCTGCCTCGGCGGCTTCATCCTCCCCTTCGGGCGCGAACTCGGCCACGACATCGCCCCGTTCGACTTCTCGGTACCGGGCGTCACGACGATCTCGGCCGACACCCATAAGTACGGCTACGCCCTAAAGGGCACGAGCGTGCTCGCCTTCGCTGACCAGTCGTTGCGTAACGCGCAGTACTTTTACCTCACTGACTGGTCAGGCGGAAAGTACTGCTCCCCGGGTATGGACGGGTCCCGGTCGGGTGGACTGCTCGCCGCCACGTGGGCCGCGATGATCAACCTTGGCCGTTCGGGCTATCGCCACTACGCGAAGGAGATCTTCGAGACGTCGTCCACGATGCAGCTGGCGGTGTCGAGCCACCCATCACTGCGCATCCTCGGTTCGCCCACCTTCCTCTTCTCGTTCACCTCGGATAACTATGACGTCTACCTCGTCAACGATTTTCTTCGAACACGAGGATGGCGCTTAAACGGCCAGCAGTATCCGAATGCCTTGCACATGGCGGTCACGCGCCCCCAGACCCAGCCCGGCGTCACCGAGAAGTGGACGAACGACCTCGCCGACGGCGTCGACTACGCGCTCGCCCACCGCGACGAAACAGCCAAGTCTGGGGCCATCTATGGCGGCGTCGCTGGCGGCATGACCAACCAGGCCGACGAATTTATCCGTGCTGTCATGGCCAACATGATGGACGACCAGGGGTCGATTCCCTCGCCATGAGCGACGAGGCGCTGTGTCTCAGCATCGACCTCGGCACGGGTGGTCCAAAGATCGGTCTCGTCGACCTCTCGGGTGAGGTCCTTGCCTACGAGCTGCACTCGGTCGTGACCACTTTCGGTGACGACGGTGCGGCGACGCAGGACGCCGAGCAGTGGTGGTCGATCATCTGCGCCGCCTCTAGGCGACTGCTCGAACTTCCCGGCGTGAACCGTGAGCGCGTTCGAGCGGTCGCGGTCACCGGCCAATGGGCGTCGACGGTGCCAGTCGACGCGAACGGACTTCCCATTGGACCGTGTCTGACGTGGCTGGACACGCGCGGCGCACCGTTTATCCGAAGGGCACTGGGTGGACCGGTCATGGGGTACGACCCCCGCAAGGTGCTCAAATTCATTCAACGTTCGGGCGGCGGACCCTCGATGTCAGGCGCCGATCCCGTGGGGCAGATCCTCTATCTAATGAGCCAGGACCCCGAACTGCTGGCTCGAACCCGCTGGCTCTTGGAGCCGGTCGACTACCTCACCATGCGCTTCAGTGGCGTGGCGTCGGCGACCCACGCCTCGCGACTGGCAATGTGGATGACCGACAATCGCCACTTGACGCGCTACGAGTACGACGAGACCCTGCTCGCGATGGTTGGTCTTGACGCCACGCGCCTACCTCCCCTCGTCCCGATCGGCTCGATTGTCGGCACCGTGACGGCCGACGTCGCGTCGAGCCTCGGCTTGCGAGTCGACACCGTTGTCGTCACTGGCGTGCCCGACCTTCACGCGGCGGCGTTGGGCTCGGGCGCGACCCAGTTGTACGAATCGCACGTCGCGCTATCCACAACGTCGTGGATTGCGTGCCCCGTGCCAAAGAAGAAGACGGACATCAGTCATTCAATTGTGTCGGCGCCCGGGTTGACCAACGATTCGTACCTCGTCATCAACAACCAAGAGACGGGCGCGAGGGCGCTCGAGTGGCTCCGCGGTGTTCTCGCTGGTTCAGGCAACGTGATGTCCTACGAGGCAATGACCGCACTCGCTGTGACCTCACCGCCCGGCGCGAACGGCGTCTTGTTCACGCCGTGGTTGGCCGGCGAGCGCTCCCCCGTCGAGAACAAGCACCTTCGAGGCGGCTTCACGAATCTCTCAGTCACGTCGTGCACCGCCGACCTCATCCGCGCGGTCCTCGAGGGTGTCGCCACCAACAGCTCCTGGCTCCTTCACTACGTCGAGAAGTTCACGGGTCGCGAACTCTCGCCGCTGCGCCTACTCGGCGGTGGCGCCCAGTCACTGGAGTGGTGCCAGATCTACGCGAACCTGCTCGACCGCGTGGTCGAGCAGGTTCGCGAACCAATGGTGGCTCAACTGCGCGGGGCGGCGTTGCTCGCCACGGTGACGCTGGGCGCGCATCGTCTCGAGGACCTCGCAACGCTGGGCCCTCGAGGTCGGACCTTCGAGCCTGAAAGGGAGCACCACGACCTCTACCAGGTCCGTCGTGCACAGTTCGCGACTCTCTACCAACGCGATAAGCGGTGGTCGCGTCGCTCAAAGCAGTAAACGCACCTTGATGACACCGTCGTGAATCGTCCCGCGCGGCTTTGGGGCCATGAGGTAACTTCGAACGTGCGTTCGACCTAGGAGGAACCATGACACTGGACTCATTTGCCCGCTACCCCCTAATGTTCGGTCCCTCGCCCATCCACCAACTCGAGCGACTGAGCGACTACCTCGCGGGTGCGACCATCTGGGCGAAGCGTGACGACGTGAACTCCGGACTCGCGTTCGGCGGCAACAAGGTCCGAAAGCTCGAGTACCTCGTCGCCGACGCGTTGGCCACTGGCTGTGACACTCTGGTCTCGATCGGCGGCGTGCAGTCAAACCACACCCGTCAGGTGGCCGCGGTCGCGGCGAAGACGGGCATGAAATGCGTCCTCATCCAAGAGAGCTGGGTCGACTGGCCCGACGTCACCTACGACCGCGTTGGCAACATCATGCTGAGCCGTCTCATGGGCGCTGACGTGCGACTCGTTCGCGCCGGTTTCGACATCGGATTTAAGGAGAGTTGGGAGCACGCCATCCGCGAGGTCGAGGAACGTGGCGGCAAGCCGTACCCCATTCCGGCGGGCGCTTCCGACCACCCCCTCGGGGGCCTCGGCTTCGCGGGCTGGGCCCGTGAGGTGGAACAACAAGAGATCGAATTGGGCGTCGGCTTCGACTACGTCGTTGTCTGCTCGGTCACCGGCTCAACGCAGGCGGGCATGGTCGCTGGTTTCGCACTGAACGACCTGCCGCGAAAAATCATTGGCATCGATGGCTCAGCCAAGCCCAAGGAGACGCAG
>JAYVNV010000098.1:0-13962 GCA_043758265.1 Acidimicrobiaceae bacterium | reverse complement strand
CCGTGCTGCCGTCGCGCTTTCCAAATCTTCTGGTGAACGGCTCACAAGGCATCGCCGTTGGCATGGCGACGAAGATCCCGCCGCACAACCTCGGCGAGGTCATTGACGCCACACTGCACCTCCTCGCGAATCCCGACGCCACCTCTGACGACCTAATGGCCTTCGTTAAGGGTCCGGACTTTCCAACTGGTGCGCAGATCCTCGGTCGACAGGGAATTCTTGACGCCTACCGTACTGGGCGCGGCTCAGTGAAGATGCGCGCCGTCGCGGAGATCGAAGAGACGGCGAAGGACGTTCGCATCGTCGTCACCGAGTTCCCCTACGAGGTCTCGGTTGAGTCGGTCGAGGAGAAGATCTACGACCTGGTGAAGAACGGCGACATCGACGGAATCTCGGCGGTGCAAAACGACTCCGCCGGGCGAAAGGCCCGCCTGGTCATCAAGTTGAAGCGTGACGCGAACGCCAACGTCGTACTCAATAAGCTCTACAAGAACACAACGCTGCAGACGACGTTCGCCGTCAACATGTTGGCGCTCGTCGACGGCGTGCCGCGTACCCTCACGCTGGCCCAGGCACTGACGCACTACATCGCTCACCAGGTCGAGGTCGTCACGCGTCGCACCCAGTTTCGTCTCCGCAAGGCCGAAGCTCGTGCCCACATTGTCGAGGGACTCCTGAAGGCCATCGATATGTTGGACCTGGTTATAGCGGCGATTCGAGGGTCGGACGACCGAGGCTCGGCGCGTACTGCCTTGATGGCCGCACCCTTCGACTTCTCGGAAGAGCAGGCGAACCACATCCTCGATATGACGCTTGGTCGACTGACTCGACTCGGTCGCAGTGAACTCGAAGAGGAGATGCGAAAGCTTTTCGATCTGATCGCTGAACTGCAGGCGATTCTCGGGAGCGACGTCCGGCTCCGCGGGGTGATCGCCGACGAGATCGCTGCCATCCGCGACAAGTACGCCAACAATCGCGTCACGCAGATCGTGAACGATCCGGGCGAGCTCGGAATGGAGGACCTGATCGACGACGAGGACATCGTGATCACGATGACTCAGGCCGGCTACGTGAAGTCTGTCGCGTCAGACGCATTCCGTGTTCAAGGCCGGGGCGGCCGTGGTGTCCAGGGCGCCAAGCTGCGCGACGAGGACTTTGTTCAACAGATAGTGCACACAACCACCCACGCCTACCTTCTGTTGTTCTCAAACCGGGGTCGGGTATTTCGACTTCGAGGCCACGAGATCCCAATGAAGGAGCGCACCGCCAAAGGCACGGCGATCGTCAACCTCCTGAATCTGCAGCCGAACGAGTCCATCCAGGCGATTGTGACTACCAATGACTTTCCGAAGGACAAGTTCCTGGTGTTCGCGACAGCGAACGGAACGGTGAAGAAGACGGCCTTCAGTGAGTACGACAAGTCAAGGCGTGAGGGGTGGATCGCCATCAATCTGCGTGATGGCGACGAAGTTGTCCGCGTCGTGGCGACGAGCGGTAGCGAAGAGTTGATGGTCGTGACCTATCGGGGTATGGCCATTCGATTCAACGAGCTCGAGGTTCGAGAGGTTGGTCGCGACTCGATGGGCGTGCGTGGCATCAAGCTCCGTGGCGACGACAAGGCAATCGCGCTCGACGTCGTTCGTGACGACGCCGACCTGTTCCTCGTCACCGACACCGGGTTCGGCAAGCGTGTAAAGACCGAACGATTCAATCGGCAAGGTCGGGGCGGTCAGGGCGTGCGCGCTATAAAACTTACGGCCGCGCGCGGCTTCGTCGTGGCGTCGTTCATGACGCGTCTGGACGATGAAGTGATGCTGGCGTCGAGTGGAGGCGTCTTGATCCGCACACCCGTGCGGGAGGTCTCATCACAGGGTCGCGACGCGACGGGCGTGCGCGTGATGAACCTCGACGAGGGCCATTCGGTCGCAACCGCCGCCGTCGTCCCAGTCGAAGGTGACGACTAGGGCGATTGAAGGGCCCAAACATGTCTCCTACCGCGAGCAGCTTCTCGCGGGCCCTGGGCGCCCACGATCATGACCTGAGCGTCAATGAAGAAAGTGGGCACCCTCGTGATGCCGAGTGCTCGCGCTTCGTCGTCGCGAACGTTCGTGGCGCAGGCATCACTAACCCACAGCTCAGCGACGTCAGTGACGCCAACTTCGGTGGCTAATTCGCTCAGTCGCCGTTGGTCGCTCATCAGCTCGCCCTCACTGACATAGGCGCGAAAGTAGCGTTCGACGAGCTCGTCAAACAGTCCCTGAGTGGTGTCGAGGGCGATGGCCGTCTCGAGAGGAAGTTCGTACCTCGCCGCCATCCACTCAACGAGCGTCGCGTCGTAGATCGTGGGGGAGTGAGGATCGAGTTCGAAGTCATGATGTTCGATCACGACGCATTCGCGCTGCTCGAACTGTTCCAGCGCTCGCGCAAGCTGGCGGCGACCGGGATAACAGAACGGACGGATGAGGTCGCTCCAGAGGTCAACCGCAAGGGCGTCGCTCACGTGTGAATCGTGCCGCAGATGATGTGGTCGGGCAGAATGGTTCAATGACCGCCCGACCGATGAGCGCCGACGCCGCCGCGGCCCTCGTTCGCTCGAGCGACGGTATCGGATTTGGCATCATCACCGGCACGCCGGTCGCCCTCCTGCGCGCCCTTTCGAAGCGTGATGACTGGGAGGACCTGTGGGTGAGCGGCGGTCTGGCGCTCGGTGGTCTGGACCTCTTCCTCCATCCCAATGTCCACTACCGAGCGACGTTCTTTGGCGCCGTTGAGCGTCAACTGGTGGCGCAGGGGGCCGACACGCAACACGTACCCTCATTCTTTCGCCACTACGGGCTCATGATTCAACACCTCGGGCCTCGCGTCATGATGGCGCCGGTCTCGGCACCGGACGCGAAGGGCCTGGTTAGTCTCTCGCTTCACAACGGGGCGCATTTCGATGAACTGGTGCGTGCCGGACGAGACCCTGATCGCCTCCTGATTGTCGAGAGCTCGCCGCACTTTCCGCGCACGCACGCCTTGGCCGGTCACGATCACTTCCTCAACCTCGAAGACGTTGACGTAATCGTCTACACCGATGAACAGCCGACGACCTTCGTGAACGACGTCGGTTCGCCCGAGGATGTCAAGATTGCGGAGTACGCGGCCACCTATGTTGGCGACGGTGCGACCCTCCAGACGGGCATCGGCGCGGTGCCGAACCTCGTCGCCCAGGCCCTGGTGAAGGGTGACGGGGGAGAGTACGGCGTGCACTCAGAGATGTTCACCGACGGCCTCTACGAACTCATGGCGGCGGGCAAGGTGACCAACTCCAGGAAGACAATCAATCGCGGTACGTCGGTCGTCACCTTCGCCGCCGGGACGCGCGCGATGTACGACTACCTCGACGACAACCCCACTATCGGTGTCGCACCCGTCTTTTATACGAACGATCCCCACGTCATTGCCCAGAACCACCGGATGGTCTCGATCAACTCCGCACTGGAGGTCGACCTGCAGGGTCAGATAGTCGCCGACACGATCGGCGCGCGACAGTTCTCGGGCGTCGGGGGACACCAGGATTTCGTCGAGGGGACGAGTCTCTCGCTGGAGCACACGTCGCTCGTCTGTCTACAGTCGACCGTCACGGTGAACGGCCAGCTGAAGAGCCGTATCATTGCTCAGATGACCCCGTTTTCCACCGTCGCTTCGCCACGCCATCTGGCCGGTGTGATCGTGACCGAGCACGGCTCAGTTGACCTGCGCGGTCTGACGGTCAAGGAACGTGCCCGGGCACTGACTAGCATCGCCCATCCGCAGTTTCGAGACGAACTCTCTGCCGCAGCCGAGTTGCTGGGTCGCTAGATGCTGATAGTACGAGATTTGGGAATAGAGATCGGTGCGCGCCGTATCCTCAATCCCGTGTCGTTCACGGTCGGTAACGCCGAGAAGGTGGGCCTGGTCGGGCGAAACGGGGCGGGAAAGTCAACGCTGCTCTCGGTTCTGCTCGGCGCCCACCCCGAGCATCTTCGACTCGCGGGCACCGTAGCCCACCAGGGTACGTTGAGTCACCTGCCCCAGGAGCCAGTTCCGGGTGGACTCGGCGTCGAGCCCATCGGACTCAGTCACGTGCTTTCGGCGCGTGGATTGGACCAACTCGACGCCGACATGCAGCACGCCCGACACGAGCTGGCCGCCGACCCAACCGAGGCGACGATCGAGCGATTTACGGCCCTGGAGGAGAAGTTCCGTGAGCGAGGCGGCTACGAAGCGGAGTCCGAGGTATCACGTCTGGCCGCGGGACTCGGTCTCAAGGAGGACCTCTTGCTAGAGGACCTCACCTCACTCTCGGGTGGACAACGTCGGCGGGTCGACTTGATGCGCGTCCTCTACGAGCAGCCGACGACGATGGTGCTCGACGAACCGACCAATCACCTCGACAAGGCCGCGAAGCGGTGGCTCTTCGAGGAGCTCGATCGCTTTCGCGGCACCGTCATTGTCATCAGCCACGACCTGCCCCTACTGGACAAGTCGATTAATCGCGTGCTGGCGCTTCGCGAAGGGCAATTGCGTGAGTACAAAGGCAACTACTCCAAGTTCCTCCAACTCGAAGAGGAACGGCGACTTAGTGAAGAGAAACTCGCGTCGCACCAGGACGATCAGATTGACCGACTGTCCAAGCTCGCCGACTCAATGCGTGGACAGACCGAGAAGCGCGCGCGATTGGCCAAAGTGCTTGACCGCAAGGTCGAAAAGCTTCAGGACAACCGTGTCGAGGTTACAAAGAGGGAGAAGAAGGTCACCTTCAAACTGCCCGTGCCACCGCGCAGTGGCGACGTGCCCATGACGGTCGAGCACGTCGCCGTGCGTTACGGATCACTGGTGGTGTTGAAAGACGTGAACTTCATCACGCGCCGCGGCGACCGAATCGTGATCGTCGGCAAGAACGGTGCGGGAAAGTCGTCGATGCTGCGCTGTCTCGCCGGTACACAGAAGGCGCAGACCGGCCTCGTCAAATTCGGCGCGAACGTAAAGGTCGGCTACTTCGCCCAGGAGAATGAGCAACTCGACTTCGACAAGACCGTCCTCGGCAACCTCGAGAACGCGACCGTCGTGACCGAAGTGCAGCGCCGCTCTCTCCTCGGAGCGTTCGGCCTGAAGGGTTCGGCGGCTCATCAGATGCCAAGCACCTTGTCGGGTGGGGAGCGCGCGAAGTTGGCGCTGGCGATCCTGGCCTCGTCGGACGCCAACCTTCTGCTTCTTGACGAACCAACCAACAACCTCGACCCGGGCAGCGTCGTGGCATTGGGCGAGATGATGCGCCGCTGGAAGGGCACCGTCGTCGCGGTGAGCCACGAGCGTGGCTTCGTCGAGCAACTCGAGCCGACGCACGCCGTGCTACTGCCGGAGGAGTTGTTCGACCTCTGGAGCGACGAGTACATGGATCTTGTCGAGCAGCGCTGAGCACGACGCACGGTGGGTCTGTCTCACGTGCGCGGGTGCACCCACGGGTGGCTCGACGGTTGCGGTGCGCTTTGATTCACCTCGGAGTTGACATCCGTCGATGTCGGTCAACACGGAACAAGTGGGTGACAACGCACTGCTCGCTTGAAGGCGCTCTGAATGGCGAGTTCGTGGTGTACGCAAGGGGCGTCAACGCACGCGGCCATCGTGGCCAACGCGTCGAATACTGACTGATTGCTCCGACCGGTCCCGCTCGGCCCGCACGAGGTTGACAAGACCTTCGTCTGGTCGAAGAACCACGGCCCCGCACCGCCGAACGTCGGTGCAGTGGCGACGAGAATCAACCCGCTCTCCGCGGCGCTTGGGGGCAGCGACGGCGCGCCACGTGCGTCGAGCGACGTCCCGCGAGCCAGTCGTCCCGGCCGTAGTCACTTCAGGCGCTGTTGGAGGCCGTTGCGCACCGTGGGCCACTCGTCAGGCAGGATTGAGTACATGGCGGAACTGCGAGCTTGATCCCCCTCACCCGGTACCTGTGACATCTGCCAGTTGCGAAGGACGCCGTCGAATCGCGCGCCGATCCTCTCAATGGCGTGGCGTGCACGAGTATTTCGCTCATCGGTCTTGAGGTCCAGTCGCTGGACCCCCCAAACGTCGAACGCGTGGCGCAACATCAAGAGCTTCGCTTCGGTGTTGAAGGCGGTGCGCTGTGTCGAGGCGCTGAGGAACGTACCGCCGATCTCCGCTGCGTCGGGAAAGTCTCGTTGCCACCACCAGCGCAGGAGAAGAAACCGTGTCATACCGACGATCTCACCGTCCTCGCGGCGCCGGGTCGTGAATGCAACAGCAGTCCGTACCTCCTCGTCGGCGAGCAGACTTCGCACGATTCGCGCCATTCCCTCGACAGTGTCGGGCACGTGTGTCCAGTGGAACGTTGAACGATTCTCAGAGGCTGCGGCGACGAGCCCCGGGACGTCGTCGAGCGAGAGCGGTGTCAAGGTGACTATGCGACCAGTGAGAGTGACTGATAAGGAACCCATGGAGCCAGCGTAGAAGGACGCGTCGCCGGTTCGCGGTGACGTCGTACGCTCGGACCGAGGTCGTGACGGTGATTTAAAGTCAAGGGGCAAGGGGGAACGAAGGTGAACACTATGGTGCACGGAACGTGGACGCAACGCCGAGAAGGTCGGAGCTGACGGCGTGAACTGGATCTGGTTCGCGCTCGGACTCCTCGTTGTTGTCATCACTGTCACCAGTGTCGTCTTCATCCTCGTTCTTCCTCGCCAGCCCCAGGGGCTGGAGCGGCTCACCGTCGTGGTCAATCAAAGCGTGCGCGTATTGTTTCTCGCGCTGTCGCGAGCGGCGAAGTCCTACGAGGCCAAGGATCTGATCCTCGCTCCAACCGCGCCGGTCGCGCTGGTCGCACAGCTGTTGTTCTGGGCCGTCAGCCTCGTCGTTGGTTTTGCGCTGATGTTGATGCCGACGACCCACTCGTTCTTCCAGGGGTTCACGCAGGCATTGACGTCGTTGTTCACCGTTGGATCGATTCACCGCGGAGGCGTGACGAATACGGCGGTCGACATCACGGCCGGCGCGACATGGGTTGTCATCGTTGCACTGCAGATCGCTTATCTACCGTCGCTCTACAACGCCTTTAGCCGGCGTGAATCATTAGTGACCATGCTCGAAAGCCGGGCCGGGTCGCCGGCCTGGGGACCGGAACTGTTGGCGCGCCATCAGCTGGTCGGGATCAACGACGCCCTCCCCGCGCTCTACGCCGACTGGGAGGCCTGGGCCGCCGAGGTCACCGAGAGCCACGTCACCTATCCGGTCCTCTTGCTCTTTCGTTCACCCGAGCCCTGGTTCTCGTGGATAATCGGTCTCCTCGCGGTGCTCGACGCGGGCGCGATGCAACTGGCCCTCAACCCAACGACCGCGCCCAGCCAGACGCGGCTGTGCTTGCGCATGGGTTTCACCCTGTTCAATCGCATTGCGTTGTCGATTGGTTACGACGTGGACGCCGACCCCGACCCCGACGGCGCGATCAGCCTCGAGTTCGACGAATTCGCGAAAGCAGTCGACATGCTGCGCGAGAACGGTCTGACGATGGAGCGAACGGCCGAAGAGGCCTGGCCGCACTTTCGTGGTTGGCGAATCAACTACGAGACCTCGGCCTATCTGTTGGCCGACCAGTACACGGCACCGCCGGCGCCGTGGTCGGGTACCCGTCGCCACCTACGCGCCGGAACTGTGACGCCAAAGCGCCCGCCACATCGAGCACCATCGGGCAAGGCCGCCCCGTTGGGTCAGCGGCCCGACGTAGTGAACCCACCTCGTCAGCGCGCAACGCGCCTTCGACGTTCGACGGGCCCCAAGCCGTAATTGAATGTGTACCGGGCCGGTGGCACGGGACTCAGTTGCGCGGACGCCTGACACTAGAACGTCTGCGCGGGCTTCGCACGGGTGGTGAAACCGTGTTTAGTAGAGCATTAAGCCCTTGGGATTGGGACTTTCTCTCGACGTGACGTCGAGATTCACGTACGCGGGGTCGACGGCGATGGTGGTCCAGTCGCCCTGGTACGACGAGCCATCCGTAGTCACGACGGTACCGGTGAAGTCGTAGACCGGCAACAGCCAGACGGTGCCGTCGGTGAGCCAATACGACTGCAACTTGAGCGTGACGCCGTCGAGTGTCACGTCGACCGTCGCCGGACCTGATGGCGCGATCGTTGTGGGGCCAGTGCCCGACCCGTCGGGCGTCGGCGGGGCGGGGCTCGAGCCCGACGCGCCGGATGTGACAGTGCCGCCAGTTCCCGAGCCGGTGTTGACTCCACCACTGGCGTTCGTGGCGAACTCGGCCTTTTGCTGGGCATCGAGGACCGCCACGGCCGACACCGGGCTCCGCAGCGGGTAGTTCACCAACGGCTGCAACGTGAAGGCCGGGCCCGACGCGTTGAGGATCTGATTGTTGGAGTCGACACTGAGCTGCAGCGTCTGATCGGTCGACACGCCGTTGACGAGGACGACGTAGGAGACCGTTTCTTCGTTGGTGGTGTCGGACGTTTGACCCAGTGCACCGCCAGACACTGTGGCGGTCGAGACCTGAGGGTCGCCAACCTGGTAGGCGTAACCGAGCCGACGCAAGAGTCCTTGCACGTCCGCGTCGAGTGCGGACAGGCTCGGTACCTGCGTTGAGCTGGTGCCCGGCGTGACGCTCGAGGTGGCCAGTGAACTGAGGTTGAAGAACCACTGGGGAACGCCGCCGTAGTTGCTAACGTCGACCGAGCTACCGTTGCTGTCGCTGACGTTCCAGTCACTGCCATCCCCGTTTTGGTCGGTCGGTGTTCCCGAGACGGCGAAGATTGAGCCAATCCGGGCGGCCTCGGCCGACGGGTTGGCGGGGAGCCTAAGTTGATAGGCCGCGCCACTTGAGCCACCGGTGCTGAGACTCGATCCAGCGCTGAAATTGAACTGCTCGTAGATCCTCATCGTGCTGTATTTGGGGACAGAGGGGCTGTAAGCACCGGTCGTGGAGTATGGGCCCTGGCCCGTGGCACTCAGCGAGAGGATCTGTAATGTGGGGGCGGCGTTCTCGAGTGCGGCGATGCCCCCGACGGTCAGCACCGTCGCCATCGTCACCGCGCCCGCCATCCGCAACTGGAAGCTCCGTAGTACGTGACTGCGTTCTCGGGGCGTCGTCGCAATGATCCTCGAGATCATGGCGTTGGCGTTCGGGTGTTCGTAGTTCAGTCCGGTGGCCGGATCGGCGTCACGCAGACGACTCCCAAAGTCACTCATAAAATTTCCTTCGCCTTCATACTTAGTTCTTGTCGAGAGATACACAGAACTTTCAGTGGACCTCCAAGGACGTGAAGCGTTCTCGAAATCGCGATTGAGCGCGCGATAGGCGCACCGCCGCCGCGTTGGTGGTGATTGAGAGCGCGACGCCGAGGGCGTGGGTGTCAAGACCGTCCCAAGCGTTCAACAAGAGGACCTCCCGATCGTCCTCGTTGAGCGCAGTCAGTGCGTCGCGGACGCTGGCGTCGGCGATGACGTGATCCTCGGCTGATGAATGGTCGTGGGGTGCGCGCAGCGCGGCTTCGAAGTTACTCTTGCGGTACTGGCTGCGCCGGGCGTTGCGCAAGATGTTGCGGGCGACGCCGATCATCCAGGGTAGTTCGGCCTCTCGGGGAATGTCGTTGAGTCGTCGCCAGACCACGAGCATGGTCTCTTCGACGAGGTCATCGAGGTCAGCCACCGTTAAGGGGTAGAGCCGGCGTCGTAGGTAGTTCGCGATGGCGGCACCGTGCTCATGAACGAGGCAGCGAAAACGGTCGTCTTTAGGTGAACCCATTACCTTGCCCTGTCCGGTCCGGCGTGATTCTTACCGGCCGGCCACTGAAAGTCGCGCACGGGACGTTGAAGCGGCCGAATTCCCTACGAGTTCGTTCGCACGAGCATCGCCTCTTGTTCGCGGGTCAACCACCACGAGGGTGATTCGCGGTCGCCCCACCAGGCGAGCACGTCACTCACGCTTTCACTCAGATCGCGCAGTGTCAGTCCCGCGGCCAATGCCTTGGCGGGGTCGACAACGAGGTCCGTCTCACCGGTGGCACCCGACCACAACGGGAATCTGGCGTTGAGATGGTGGCTCGAGACGTGGCGCGGCGAGATTTCGACCAGTCGCGTCTCATTGGGCCCAATCTGGTCGAGGATCGCGCTCATCACGTCGAAGAAGCTCGGAGCGGGGTAGGGGCCCGCGACGTGGAACGCGCCCAGCGTGTGGTGCTCGGCGAGCGTCACCACGAACTGGCCAAGGTCGCGAGCGTCAATGTACTGCAACGCGTGGTGGCGAGGGCCGGGCACGGCGACGTTTCCCCCTCGCGCAATTCGCTGCACCCAGTAGGGGAAGCGCATCGTCGCGTCGTGGCTGCCTATGACGTACGTTGGCCGCACAATTGTGACGTTGTCAAACTGATCGTGGGCGGCGCGCTCGCAGGCCGCCTTCAACGGACCGTAACTTTCGGCCGTAATCGCGGCGTCTGGTTCGCTCGGGGCCTCACTGTACAACCGCGCGGTCTCCTCGGTAGCGCCGCCCGCTGGTGTGTCCTCGTACGCCGAGATTGACGAGATCTGAATGTGGTGACCACCTCGTTCGCCGAGTGCGTTGCGAAGATTGACGACGTCGTTCGGCCGATAGGCAATGACATCGATCGTCACGTCGAAGGACAGTGCGCCGAGAGCCGACAGGTCGCCCTGTCGGTCGCCGATGAGTCGAGTGACTGTGTCGGGGAGGTCGATTGGGGTCTGACCGCGGTTGATGATGGTTACATCGTGACCGCTCGCGAGCGCGGCGAACGCCACCGCGCGCCCCACAAATGACGTTCCGCCCACGATTAAGACGCGCATCGATCTCTCCTTTATATGACTTTTGCCATGCTATGAGAAAATCGCTGCGTCGACGGATTCATAACTTCGAGTCCAGGTCCACTGGGGCAGCACTATTGCGCGCGGCCGTCCGTGGCCGCCCTAAGTCGTTGCAGAAATGGTCGTGCCCCGAGCTGGGTGAAGATGTCCTTCGCCTCTTGGCCGGCGGTCACGTCGGGGTGTTCGCCGCCGAGCAGGACGACGAGATCGAGTTCGCACAACGCGAGGTCCAGCAGGCTTTCGAGCACCCGCCACTTCTCGATGGCGCCCAAGCGTGAGCTGCGCCAGGGATTTTGAGCCTAGGGTCCTCGACAGTATCTCGCTATCGTCGAGCTGCTCGGCGAGGGTGAGGGCTGTTTCACACCACTCGAGTGCCCGCTCCAACTCACTGCTGCTACTAAGGATTGCGACCATGGCGGACGCTAGCTTTGCCCGTGCGGTGACATCGCCGTCCGCCCCCACACGTTCGAACGCTCGCTCGCAGCGCTCGATGACCCCATCGGTCTGATGAAAAAACATCAGGCCGAGCGCCATTTCGGCTTTCGCGAGTGCTGACGCTGTCACGTCATCCATGGAGTCATAGATGGCAATCGCGCGCTCGGCGTGCGCCACCATCTCGGGACCTTTGAAGAACCGCACTGCGGCGTCCGACGCCTTGAGGTGCAGCGCCGCACGAAGAGGCTCGCTGGTCGCCAGCTCCAGGGCCTGTTCGAAGTTCTCAAAGGACTGTTCCATCGAGCCGAGTGACAGTGCCCGACTCCCGGCTCGCTCGAGCCACTCGAGTGCGCTGGCCACTGTTGCGTCGACGTCGGGCGCGTCGGGAGCAGCGCGATAGGCCTCGAGGCAGTGGGCGGCTACCACGTCGGCTAGTTCTTCGTCACGCAGATCTTCGGCATAGCGCGCGATCGCTAGGTGCTTGGCGCTGCGATCACGTCGGGCGAGCATTCCCACGGCCACCTCACGGATGACGCCTTGCACGAATCCGCACTGACCGCGTGCGGGCGAGTGGGGGTCATTGTCGGTAACGAGGAACGCCTTGCGGACCAGTTCACGAAGTTGGACCTCCAACTCGTCCCTCGCCCCACCGCTCACGACCGCCAGACCTCGGACCGAGAAGGTCGAACCCACAACGCCGGCGTCTTGCAGGAGCGAGCGCTGCGCGGGCGGCAACGCGTCGAGGCGCGACGCGATGAGCGCGTGCAACGTCTCGGGGACCTCGTTCAGTTCGAGTTCACCCTCAACGACGTAACTCTCGCCGTGCTGGACCAACTCGCGGCGGTCGACCAACATGCGAATCATCTCCACCGCGTACAGCGGAACGCCCTCGGCGCGTTCGAGCACCTTGTTGGCAATGTTGTCGGTGAGTCCTCGCACGAAGCCGTCGAGCAGCTCGCGCATCGACGTCCTCGACAGGGGCTCGAGGTGCAGTGACGTGAAGTTTCGCTGCCCCGCGCCCCACTGGGGACGGCGCTCCATCAACTCTGATCGAGACAGTGTGATAACGAGCAGTGGGAAGTTACGAGACCGCTCGAGGATTGATTCGACGAAGTCGATGAGGCCACCGTCGGCCCACTGAAGGTCCTCGAAGACGAGCACCGTCAGTCCGGTCGCGGCGATGCGCTCGAAAAAGGTTCGCCACGCCGAGAAGAGCTCATCGCGGTCGTTCGTTGGGGCGTCGGAGAGTCCGAGGAGGTGGGCGAGGCACGGCTCGATCCACTGACGTTCCTCGAGGTCACTCACTTACTGGTCGAGACTCGCGCGAAGCTTGGTGCTGGCCGTTGCGCCATCCTCGGATTCGAGAATGGCGGCGCGCATTCGCCCCATCTCACTCAGGGCACCGAAGATGATGCCCTCGCCATAGGTCCGTGATCGACCCTGATGCCAGAGGACCGTTTCGGCCAAGCCGTCGACGTACTTTAAAAACTCCCACGAGAGTCGACTCTTGCCAATGCCCCCATGCCGGTGACTGAAACCAGACGGGCCCGCCGTTCGCGTCCGGTGGCGTGCAAGAGGTTTTTGATCAGTCGGATCTCCTCGGCGCGGCCGACGAATGGTGGCTCAAGGCGCTCGGTCCGCCCGAGTCCCTTGCGCTGGGCAACTACCCGTAACGCGCGCCACGCAAAGACGCTCTCGGACTTTCCCTTGAGCTTCAGTTCCCCAAACTCCTCGAAGGAAATGGCACCCGACGCGGCCCGCCAGGTTGACTCGTCGACGAGGACCGTGCCAGGTGTCGCGGCGCCCTACAGGCGCGAAGCCGAGTTCACTGTGTCGCCCAGCACCATGCCCTCCGAGACCTTGCCTATCGTGATCGCGACCTCGCCGGTCACCACGCCACCGCGAGCGCGAAGGTCGGGTAGTCCAACGTCACGACCCAACTCGGTGACCGCCGCCACGACCTCGAGTGCCGCTCGTACTGCTCGCTCGGCGTCGTCCTCGTTGGCGATTGGTGCTCCCCAGACCGCCATCACTGCGTCGCCGATGAACTTCTCAACGGTGCCGCCGTAGTTGTCGATTATTCGCTGGGCGCGATCGAAGTACTGGGTCAGGAGCTCACGGATGTGCTCGGGGTCGCGCTTTTCCGCGAGCGGCGTAAAGCCGACGAGGTCCACGAAGAGTGTGGAGCAAAGGTGTCGCTCGGCGACGGGCTTTGGTGTCCCTTGGTTTACGCTCGTCGAGAGTCGGTCGGAGGCAACGGTGCTCGCGGCGACCGCGGTGCCACAGTTCGCGCAGAACGGCTTGTTCGCCACGGGTTCGTAGCCGCACCCCGCGCAATGTGCGGCCATGGCGACTCCACAATTTGCGCAGAACGGCGTTGCGTCAGGAGTTTCATCTCGGCACGACCAACAGCGCATCTTTCCACCTTTGGTTCGGTGTCCTACGGGCGATCGCCCGCGCAGGCTAGAGAAGTCCGTTTTGCGGGCTGCGTGCCGACTGGAGGAGGACGATGACGTAGGCACTAGCGCCGCCACGCTCGTCGGACAGCGGTTCGAAACAACTTGAGGTGTTTAGCGACGCCATCGTAGTAATCGCGACCACTCCGTTGGGGGTCGAACGCAGGATTTCGACGACCAGCCACCACCACCTGGGCGCCATGAT
>JAYVNV010000097.1:0-4682 GCA_043758265.1 Acidimicrobiaceae bacterium | reverse complement strand
TTCCCCGGTGGGCCTTTGAGAAACTGCCGGGCGCGGAGCCCCGACTCGGCACTCGGATGCAGTCGGTCGGCGAGGTAATGGCCATCGGACGCAATTTCGCCGAATCACTTCAGAAGGCTGTGCGTTCTCTCGAGCAGGGGAGGGCCGGATTTGCACTCGGGCGATCGTCAGAGTTCGTCTCGCGGGACCTCGAGTCGCTCTGGCACGACTGCGTGGTCGCTACACCCGAGCGGCTCTTCGCGTTGCACGAGTTACTCTGGCGCGGCGTGGCGGGCGATGAGGTCGCTGATCGTACCGGGATCGACCGGTGGTTCATCGATCAACTGGTCGCGATCATCGAGCGTGAGCGAGAGCTGAGCGACGGCCTCGATTTAGGCGCACTTGACGGACGCGGTTGGCGACGCTATAAACAGTGGGGATTCACCGATTCTCAGATTGCGCTGCTCGGTGGCGTCGACGCGACCGAGGTGACGAGACTTCGTCGCGTCGCTGGCGTGCACACGACATTCAAGACGGTCGACACCTGCGCCGCCGAGTTCGACGCGCAAACGCAGTACTACTACAGCACCTACGAGGACGAGAGCGAGGTGACCACGTCGTCACGCGATCGCGTCATCATCCTCGGATCTGGACCCAACCGCATTGGCCAGGGGATCGAGTTCGACTACTGCTGCGTCCACGCTGCGTACGCGTTGCGTGAAATGGGCTACGAGACGGTCATGGTGAATTGCAATCCCGAGACAGTGTCGACGGACTACTCGACGTCCGACCGGCTCTACTTCGAGCCGCTCACGCCCGAGGACGTAGCCGAGGTCATCGCGGCCGAAGAGGCAGCCTGCGTCGACGGCGCGCGCGTCCTGGGCGTCATCGTGTCACTCGGCGGTCAGACGCCACTCACGCTCTCGCACTCAATCGACCAGGGACTCGTACTAGGCACGCCCGTGGCGTCAATCGACGCCGCCGAAGACCGCGAGAGGTGGTCGGCGATTTGCACCACGCTCGGGCTGCGCCAACCGGCGGGCGCCGTGGCGCTGACCCTGGCCGAGGCGCGCACCATAGTGAGAGATATTGGATTCCCCGTGCTGGTGCGACCGAGTTACGTGCTCGGCGGTCGCGCCATGGAGATTGTCTACGACGACGCGTCGCTGGCTCGCGTCATGGCCGATCTCACGAACGTTCACGGCTCGCTCGCGCGCGAGGGTGGCGTTTCAGCCACTCGACCAATCCTTATTGACAGCTTTCTGGAGGACGCCGTCGAGGTCGACGTCGACGCAGTGCGCGATCGGGCCGGCGACCTCTACATCGCGGGCGTCATGGAGCACGTGGAGGAGGCCGGCGTGCACTCCGGCGACTCGGCCTGCGCTTTGCCGGCGCAGACGTTGAGTGACGCTGTGATCGCGACGTTGCACGAGTACACGAGATTGATCAGTGACGCACTGGAGGTGGTGGGACTCATCAACGTGCAGTACGCCGTGAAGGGGGACGAGGTCTTCGTTCTCGAGGCCAATCCCCGGGCCAGTCGCACGGTGCCGTTTGTAGCGAAGGCCACTGGCGTGGCTCTGGCGCAGGTGGCCGTGCGCGTGATGATGGGTCAGACCCTCGCGGCTCTGCGGGACCTAGCCATCGTGCCCGAGACGACGCCCGTGCCCACGTACGTGTCAGTGAAGGAGGCGGTGCTGCCCTTTAGTCGTTTCCCCGGCGTCGACACCGTACTCGGCCCGGAGATGCGCTCAACGGGCGAGGTCATGGGTATCGGCGAGAGCTTCGGCATTGCCTTCGCGAAGGCTCAACTCGCCGCCGGCACGCGCCTGCCCGACGAGGGGCAGGTCTTTTTGTCGCTGGCCGACCGCGACAAAGTGGCGGGTCTCGAACTCGCGCGCCTGCTTATGGAACTGGGCTTCACGCTCGCGGCGACACTCGGGACCGCGGGCTATTTACGTGCGCACGGCGTCACGGTGGCGACGTTGGTGGGCAAGGTCGGACTGGCTGAAATGGGCGCGGACGCGGTGTCGATGATCGCCGCCGGCGACGTGCAGCTCGTCATCAATACGCCG
Source organism: Acidimicrobiaceae bacterium (assembly GCA_043758265.1). Taxonomy (GTDB): domain Bacteria; phylum Actinomycetota; class Acidimicrobiia; order Acidimicrobiales; family RAAP-2; genus RAAP-2. The sequence continues at coordinate 2,628 of JAYVNV010000097.1, read as the reverse complement.
TCGGGCGGGGGAGCACACGCTGACGGGGCGCTGATCCGTGGCGCCTGCGTCGTGCACGCCGTCTCGTGTCTTACTACGTTGAGCGCCGGTTTCGCCGCCGCGAAGGGCATCGCTGACACGCGAACGAAGGGGTGGCGTGTGCGCTCACTCCAGGAGTTGCATCGGTGAGGAATCTTTCAACGCGTGTGGGTCAGCTCACCCTTCGAACGCCAATCCTCACCGCGGCGGGCACGTCGGGCTACGGCGACGAGCTCGCAGGCTACGGCGACCTCACACGGCTCGGCGCAGTAGTCACCAAGTCGCTCGCCGCCTTTGCGTGGGAGGGCAACGCGCCGCCGCGCGTCGCGGCATCGGGCAGCCACATGTTGAACGCCGTCGGCCTCGCCGGTCCCGGGGTTGCTTCGTGGCGCGCGTCGTACTTGCCGGCGCTGCTCGCACGCGGTGCATCGGTCGTGGGATCAATCTGGGGTCGAACTGTCGAAGAGTTCGCTGCCGCCGCCGCCGCCATGCGAGACGCCGGGCTCGTCGCCTTGGAGGTGAACGCCAGCTGCCCCAATCTCGAGAGCCGCGCGACGATGTTCGCCCACTCAGCACTTTCGTGCGCCGAGGTGGTGCGTGCGGCCAAGGTGGCCGGCCTGCCGATCTGGATCAAGCTCAGTCCCAATACGCCCGACCTCGTCGAGATCGCCGGCGCTGCGCTCGACGCCGGCGCCGACGCACTAGTACTCGTGAACACGGTCCTCGGGCTTTCGATCGACGTCGAACGGCGACGTCCGTCGCTCGGCAACGGCGGCGGCGGCGTAAGCGGCCCGGGCATCCTGCCGGTCGCACTGCGCGCCGTCTTCGACTGCCGCGTTGCCTACCCCAACGCGGCGATCGTCGGCGTAGGCGGTGTCGCGACGGGTGAGGACGCCGTCGCTATGCTGATGGCCGGTGCGAACGCCGTGGAGGTTGGTACCGCGACGTTCGCCACGCCACGCGCGCCGTGGCTCGTGCTCCAAGGCGTCGAGGAGTGGATGAAACGACACGGCACCGAAAGTGTCGCTGACCTCATAGGAGCAGCTCATGCGTGACCCCTTCGGTGTTCGACTCCAGGAGCGCATTCGCGCCCTCGGGCCACTCTGCGTCGGCGTTGATCCCAGTGGTCAACTGCTCGAATCGTGGGGTCGCGGCGACATCGTCGAAGGTCTCGAGTTCTTCTCGCTCAGCGTCCTCGAGGCTGTCATGGGCACCGCAGTCGCGATCAAACCCCAGGTCGCGTTCTTCGAGCGCTTCGGTTCCGAGGGATACCGAGTTCTCGAACGGCTGATCAAGGAGGCGCGTGACGCCGACGTGCTGGTGATCGCCGACGCGAAGCGCGGCGACGTCGTTGGGTCCAACGAGGGTTACGCCGAAGCGTGGCTGAGTGATCGTTCGCCGCTCTGCGTCGACGCGGTCACTGCCAGCCCCTATCTCGGAGTCGCGGCCCTGGCACCGCTTTTCGAAGTGGCCGCTGAAACCGGTCGTGGCGTCTTCGTGCTCGTCGCCACCTCCAACGAGGAGGGGCGATCGATTCAGTCAGCTCGTACACCCGACGACGAACGAATCGAGGAGCTGGTGCTGCGGGTGGTGTCGGAACTCAACCGCCGCGATGACGGCCTCGGGTCGATTGGCGCGGTCCTCGGCGCAAACCGTGATCGACCGGACTTTGAGCTGTCCACACTCGGTGGCCCGTTCCTCGTTCCGGGTGTCGGCGCTCAGGGCGCAACCGCTGAAAACGTCGCACGACTGTTCGAACGCTGCCCGGCCGGCACGGTGCTGGTGAATGTCGGGCGGGCCATTCTCCAGGCGGGACCGGACAAAGCGGCCCTGCGCGACGGTGCTCGTCGGTGGCGCGACGACCTCAGTTCGGCCCTGACCTGAACAGAAGTCACGACTGGGGAGTAATCTGACCACGTGACTCCGACGCCGCCCACCCTCTCGCAAGAACAGCGAGTCGAGGCGTCGCGACTGGCGGTAGCGAACCGCCGCCGCCGCGCCGAGGTCAAGCGTCAGGTGAAGTCCGGCGAACTCTCACTCGAGGAATTGTTCGAGTTGGCCGCTCGCGAAGAGTGCGTCGCCCAGATGCGCGCCTATGACCTCATTAGTGCGTTGCCGGCAATCGGTGAGGTCAAGGCCGAACGGATCATGCGGAACGCGGCGATCGCAAAAACTCGTCGGATTCGCGGACTGGGTCCTAAACAGCGCGCCGAACTCTTTCGAGCCCTTGTCCGCTGAGCCGCTTCTGGCGGTGCTGATTGGTCCGGGCGGTGTCGGCAAAGGAACACTGGCGCAATGTCTCATTGACGGCGACGAACACCTCTGGCTCAGCAAGAGCTGGACGACACGAGCGAAGCGCTCGGGCGAAGAGGGAACCGAGTACCACTTCGTCGATCGCTCCACCTTCGAGCAGGCCGTTGGCGAAGGGGCTTTCCTCGAGTGGGCCGAATTTCACGGCAATCTCTACGGCACGCCGCGACCACAGGTACCTGAGGGCCACGACGTGCTCTTGGAGATCGAGGTACAAGGGGCCGAACAGGTACGCCATCAGGAGCCGAACGCGGTGATCTTTCTTATCCTGGCACCGTCGATCGAACAGCTCGAAGGCCG
>JAYVNV010000096.1:0-4745 GCA_043758265.1 Acidimicrobiaceae bacterium | reverse complement strand
CGGCGCGCCACAGTGCGGTCACCGCCGTTGGCAAAGCCGGGCGACTGGTGGGTTCACGTCGCGAGGGCCGCGGCGCGGTGGTGCTCCAGACGCGACGCGGTGAGGACCCCGTGCTCGCGTCATTGCTGCGCGGCGACGTCGACGACTTGGTCGCCGAGGACGTTGCGACTGCTCGCCTCCTCGCGCTACCACCTTACGGGGCGTTGGCCGAGATATCTGGCGATGGCGCCGACGTGTTCGTCGCTGCTCTGCCCCCAACGGTGCGCGTCAGCCACGGGCCGTCAAGCTACGTCGTGTACGCGCCCGACGTTGCGACGCTGAGCGCGGCGCTCGTCGCGACGCCTCGACCTCTCGGGCGCCTTCGCGTCGCAGTTACCTAGACGACGCGGTTAGCGAGGCGACCCGCGAGGTACCTGACTTTACGAACACTCCGGTATCGTTGGGGAGTGACAACGCTGCCAATTCGTGTGTACGGGGACCCGGTTCTCAACCAGTTGACGACCGAGATCGACACCATCGACGGGCGCGTCGTCGCCTTGGCCGAGCGAATGATCGAGACCATGAACGAGGCCCCCGGCGTGGGCTTGGCTGCCAATCAGGTTGGCGTCCAGAAACGACTCTTCGTCTACGACAAGGGCGAAGGGCCGGTCGTCGTCGTCAATCCAGTCATTCAAGAGACCGACGGCGAATGGACCTACGAGGAGGGCTGTCTCTCAGTGCCTGGCCTTAGCTGGGATATCACCCGTGCGAACGCCGTGCACCTCACCGGTTTCGACCTGAACGGCAATGCGATTGACCTGCAGACCACGGAGTTCGAGGGTCGAATCTTCCAGCATGAGATGGACCACTTAAACGGCGTGCTCTTGATCGAACGCCTCGACGCCGACCAGCGCCGTCAGGCTAAGAAAATACTTCGCAAGCGACACGTCGAACACTCCAGGCGCGACCCAGACGGACTCCACCTGCTCATGGGCGACTAGATGCGCCTCGCGTTCCTCGGTACGCCCGAAGCGTCGGTACCATCATTGCGAGCGCTCGTCGCGGCCGGTCACGACGTAGAACTGGTACTGACTCGACCGGATCGCCGTCGAGGCCGAGGCGGCGAACTCTCACCCAGTGCCGTCAAGGTGGCGGCCCATGATCTCGGACTTCGTGTCGCGCATCGCCTCAGTGACCTGGAGGGCATCGAGGTCGAACGCGGCGTCGTCGTCGCCTACGGCGCCATGATCCCCGCAGACCTCTTGACGCGGATACCGATGCTGAACGTGCACTTCTCCTTGCTGCCGCGTTGGCGTGGGGCGGCGCCGGTGGAGCGGGCGATCCTCGCGGGTGACGTCGAGACCGGTGTCTGCGTGATGACCCTCGAGCGCGAACTTGACACGGGGCCGGTGCACCTCGAGCGACGGGTCATCATTGGCGACCTTGACGTGCGAGCGCTCATGAACGAACTGGCCCACCTCGGCGCCGAAGCGCTGCTCGAGGTCTTGTCGTCGCAGGATCTGCTCGCGAACCCCACTGCGCAATCTGGCGAGGTGACCTACGCGGACAAATTGACGAAGGAGACCTACCACGTGACGCCCACAATGACGCGAGCGACGGCGTTGCGCGTAGTTCGACTTGGTCGGGCCTTCACGATTGTGCACGACGTCCAACTAGGAATCGAATCAGCGTCGAACAGCGATGCCACAGTGTCACGCGGGTTTGTCGTTCGCCGTGATCGAAGGGTGCTCCTCGGGACGAGCGACGGCGTGGTAGTCCTCGAATCGGTCCGGCCAAGCGGCGCGCGAACGATGAGCGCGGTGTCGTGGTGGGACGGCGCTCGATTCGGCAACGACCCGGTGCGATGGACCTAGAAAATCGCCCCACGGCCTAGGCTGACGTCGTGACAACAATTGACGCGGGCCTGAGCGGTGCACTCCGTGTGGCGCCGTCAATCCTCGCCGCGGACTTCGGTTCCCTCGCCAACGCGGTGCGTGAAATTGATGCCGAGACTGACTGGTTGCACGTCGACGTGATGGACGGACATTTCGTGCCCAACGTCTCCATTGGTCCGCCGGTCGTGCAGTCGCTTCGTCGTTACAGTGCCCGGTTCTTTGACTGTCACCTCATGATGAGCCAGCCCGGTCGCTACCTCGAGGCTTTCGCGCGGTCCGGGGCCGATGGCTGCACGGTCCACGTCGAGGTCGGGGGCACGGCGACGCTAATCGAGGAGGCGAGGTCGCTCGGACTACGCGTCGGGCTGGCCGCCAACCCCGACACGCCATTTGATGCGGTGGCGCCCTTTCTTGGCGACATTGACCTGCTGTTGTTAATGACCGTCTTTCCGGGCTTTGGCGGACAGTCCTTCATCGTCGACGTAATGGGCAAGGTGGTGGAGGCGCGCCGTGAGGTCGACGCCAACGGACTTGCACTCGACATTGAAGTTGACGGTGGCATCGACCTCGAAACCGCTCCAATCGCCGTGCGGGCCGGTGCCAACGTGCTCGTCGCTGGTTCGGCGATCTTCTCTCGACCCGAGCCTCTGATGGCGGCGCGTGCCCTGCGGGCCGCCGCACGGACTGCTCGACCATGAAGTACACCAACGCCGAACTCATGATGATGGCCATTGCGGCGGGGGAGAAGGCGCGCTTCCACTCGCCGCCGAATCCCTGGGTCGGCGCTGTCATTGTCAGTCAGCACGGCGTCGTCATCAGCGAAGGTCACACGCAGGTACCCGGTGAGTCCCACGCTGAGATCGAGGCGCTTCGCCGAGCCGGTGACGCTGCCCGCGGGGCGACACTCGTCGTCACGCTCGAGCCGTGCTCGACGGTTGGGCGAACCGGGCCGTGCGCTGACGCCATCATCGCAGCCGGTGTCGCGCGCGTGCTCGTGGGCACCATTGACCCTGATTCGCGGGTCTCGGGCGCGGGTATTGAGCTGTTGAAGGCGTCGGGCGTCGACGTTGAAGTGGGCATCGAGCAAGACGCGGTACGGGCGCAACTAGCGCCGTACCTCTGGCACCGGGTGACCGGAAGGCCCTACGTGGTATTGAAGGTGGCGAGCACACTCGACGGCGTCGTCGCCATGGCCGATGGCACGAGCCAGTGGATCACTGGTGAGGAGACCCGTCGCGACGCGCACGTATTGCGTGCGCAGAGTCAAGCCGTGCTCGTTGGCGCCGGTACAGTACGAAGTGATAATCCGCGACTCACCGCGCGCCTCGACGGTATCGTGCTCGAACCGCTGCGCGTGGTGCTCGGCCGCGCGCCCGAGGACGCGAAGATCCGACCGTGTCTCGAGCTTTCCGGTGACCTTGGTCAGGTTCTCGACGAAATTGGCAACCACGACGTCTTGCAGTTGCTGGTTGAGGGAGGTGCGAGCGTAGCGAGCGCGTTCCTCGAAGCCGGACTCGTCAATCACGTCGTGTGGTATCAGGCGCCCGCCTTTGCCGGGACCAACCAGACCGTTGGCGCGTTGCGGGGGCTCTCGACGTCGACGATTGGCCAGCTGCGCCGGGGTCGGGTCGTCGACGTGCGCAGAATCGGCGAAGATATTCGAATAGACGTGGAGGTCTAATGGCACTGTCGACTATCGAAGAGGCGATTGCCCAGTTGCGCCGTGGCGCCATGGTGGTCGTGGTCGATGACGAGGACCGCGAGAACGAGGGCGACCTCATCATGGCCGCCGAGGACGTGACTGCCGAGAGTATGGCATTTTTTCTCGAGCACACGTCGGGAGTGTTCTGTGTCCCAATGGAGGCGTCTCGGGCTGACGAACTAAACCTTCCTCTCATGGTCGTCGCGAACACCGAGGCGCAGCGCACTGCCTTCACCGTCACCGTCGACTATCGCCATGGCACCTCGACGGGTATTTCAGCCGGCGACCGCGCGGCGACGATTCGGGCGTTGATTGATCCCGACACTCGCTCGACCGACCTTAACCGGCCCGGTCACATTTTCCCGCTGCGCTATCGCGCCGGTGGTGTGTTGAAGCGCGCCGGTCACACCGAGGCGACGGTTGACCTCTGTCGACTGGCGGGCAAGTACCCCTCTGGCGTTTTGTGCGAGATCGTGACGGCTGACAAGTCGGACATGGCGAGGCTGCCCGAGCTCGAGGCGTTCGCCAAGGAGCACCAACTAGCGATCGTCTCGATCGCCGACCTCATCCGCTACCGTCGCCATCACGAGAAGCTCGTGATGCGCGTTGCCGACGCGTCGCTCCCGACTGAGTACGGACAGTTCCAGGCCTTTGCCTTCGAGAGCGTGCTCGACGGTGAGCAGCACATGGCCCTCGTCTACGGCGACATCTCGACGACGAGGGACGTCTTGGTGCGTGTTCACTCAGAATGCCTGACTGGTGACGTCTTCGGGTCGTTGCGCTGCGACTGTGGTCCCCAACTCGAGACGGCACTCGCCAAGGTAGCCGCCGAGGGCGCGGGCGTCGTGGTCTACCTGCGCGGTCACGAAGGGCGCGGCATCGGTCTCGGCCACAAGATTCGTGCCTACGCGCTTCAGGAGGATGGACGTGACACGGTCGACGCCAATCTCGAACTGGGGCTGCCGGTCGACTCGCGCGAGTACGGCATCGGGGCGCAGATCCTTGTCGACCTCGGGGTCACTTCAATGAGGCTCATGACCAACAATCCGAGTAAGTACGGTGGGCTTGAGGGATTCGGACTCAACATCGTCGAGCGCGTGCCCTTGGAGAGCAGTCCAACGGCGTTCAACATCGACTACCTACGCACGAAGCGCGAGCGACTCGGCCAC
>JAYVNV010000095.1:0-4762 GCA_043758265.1 Acidimicrobiaceae bacterium | reverse complement strand
GCGTCAACCAGCGACCGGCCCGATCGGTTGTCAAGTGACGCGCGAACGCGACGCGACTGTCTTGCTCGGTCCAGGACCCTGTCGAACACAGATCGTCCGCGCAAAAGAACGCTTGTGCCACACGAGGCTCACCGGGCGTCCGTTGATCGGCAGGTCCACGAGCGTCACCAGCGGTCGATCCTTCACCCGGGTAACCACCCCACACTCGGGACGTCCTACTACCGCTCGTCGTGATTCGAAGTGGACGATGAAGGGTTCGCGGTGCTCGCCCTCGACGCCGAGGACGTCAATTTCGGGTAGATCGACGAAGCGTTCACACATGCGGGTAGGGTCTGTTTCCACGGGGGCTCTTTCTAACTATTGGTCTTCACCCCTTCGGCAAACTCGGGACCTAATGGTGTATGGCTAATGTCACACCGGGCGGGTAGCTTGTCAGTGTGGACGAGGATTCTAATCAGGTAAAACAGAGGGTGCTGGGCCGCTTCGTTGCTGCCCGTTCCAATCCTCCGTGTCCCAATTCCGCTCACAGGAACGCAACAATCCAATCATTCGGTACGCGCAAGCGGATGGATGGTACCAAGGTTCGCCGGTACCAGTGCGTGACACCAGCTCTCGAGCTCACGGTGACAACATCGCTTCCGCGCGGTCCGAAGCCAAAGAACGGCCGCAAGACCGCCGCCGCAGAAACCGAGACAATCTATCTGGGCGTCGAGAAACATACGTTCAGCGTGTGCGTCGATGAGGAGCCGCTGCCGAAGTTCGCACCGGTGAAGTGCGTCGAGCACCCGGGCTCGAGGGTCATGCGCAAGGGCACCAACAACTCGAAGGGAACTCGGCACCAGCGCTACTTGTGCCGGCCCGCTAATGAGGACGAGGAGCACCGGTTTACTCTTCCATTGCCGAGGACCGCGGTCGAACAGGACCCCAAGTGGAGCACCTCGGATGCGGTGAAGAACCCGCACCGAGGGGCGACGGCCTCAGGTCGTGGACAGACCGCGACGACCGAGACGGTGGCCGAAGGTTTGCAGCAACTCTCGATGGGCAACTCCTACGCTCAGGTTGGCAAGTGGGCCAGATCGCAGCGGCCGATGCGTGTGAAGCACCCGAAGCCGATGGAAGAACCCGAGTCGAAGAAGAAGTCGTCCGTCGTCGTAAAGGTCGCCGCGACCAAGAAGAAGAACCTCCGTACCAACTACTGGCAGACGGGCGCGGACTGGGTGGAGATGTTCTCGCCCGTGCTTTGGAACGCGTGGCAGGAAGAGCTGTCGAAAGAGCCAGCACCGACCTTGCCCCGCGTCCTGGTGCTCGACGACATCCCGTTCTACGCGGGCGCCGCGCCGTCGGGACGGTCGAACTCCGCAATGGTCTTCAGTGCGCTGGTCGCCACCGAGTACTACCAGGCGGCGCCCGACTCGTCGCGCTACCGCCAGCGTGTGCGTCTCGTGCGGGCGTACCCGACGCACAACGGCGATGCGTACGAACTGCTGGTGCTGGAAAGTGGTGTGGTCCCTGACGTCATCGTCTCGGACAGTTCTACGTCCATCCTGGCGATGGTCGCGCGGCTCAAGAAGCAGAACCCGAACTTGGTCTGGGTGCCGTCGGCGTTCCACGTCTCCAAGCAGCTGATGAAGGCGCTCGGCAAGATGCGCTGGGGCAAGCCTGCGCGCCACTTCGTGCCGGGCGACCTGCTTGAGAGCCTCGAGGACTTCTCGTTCCTGAACTCACCCGAGGACTGGCGCAGTTGGTGGCACGACCTGGGCGCTCGCTGCCTCGCCCAGGGCGTACCGGCCGACAAGTTCCCAACGCACTGGCGTGGCAAGTACTACGACAAGATCGCTGACGCACTCGACTACCTCGTCGTGCATCCCGGTGTTCCTCGCGGCACCGGCGCGGTCGAGGCGAGCATCCGAGGTCAGGTGAAGCCGTTCTTCGAGCCACGCGCCGCGGCCTTCACCAACATCGAGCGCATCAACCGGCTGGCTGACCTGCTGACGCTGCGGATGAACGACCGGATGGACAATCGCGCCGCCATCGCCGCGACACTTCGCCGCGATGCGGAGAGCGCCGGTGGCTACGTCCCGCCGGCGCGGTCCATCACCGAACGCAAGGGCGCCCAGTTGCTGCGCGACCCTCTCGTGCTACCGGCGTCGCTCGCGGCGATGCGCAAGCAGGCGCGCACGAAGGCGGCCACGTGACCGAGCGCGCACTCGTCGAGCGCAGGCTCTGGGAGAAGACGCGCCTGGTCGTCGTTGATGTGGAGACCACGGGGCTGCAACGCAGCTCGCGCATTCTCGCGTTCGCGGCCTACGTTGTGGAGAACGGCGTGACCGTCGAGAGCTGGTCCACGCTCATCAACCCTGGTACCCACATCGGTGCCACGGAGATTCACGGCCTCGATCCGGCGAAGCTGGCCAATGCGAAGAGCTTCCCGGTGTACGCGAACCGGATCCGCAAGCTCCTCACGAGCTCAACAAAGACCACGTTCCTCACGGGGCACCGCGTCTCCTTCGACGCCGGCCGGCTCCGGTACGAGTACCAACTACTCGGCGAGGAGCCGCCGCCGATGCTCCTGCTCGACAACAAGCGCCTGGCACCGGCCGCGGGTGTGGGCTCGCACAGCAGTTCACTGGAGGACCTGGCCGCCGCGTTCGGACTGACGAACCCCGCACCGCACGAGGCCAACGCTGACGCGCTGACGACGCGGGAAGTCACGCTGCGCGTCATCAACTTGCTCATTGACGTAGGGGTGAGTGACCTCAGTCCTCTCGCTGTCCTTTCGTCGGAGACGACGGGGTCGGAGCGCGAAGAAGACTTCGACCTGAGCCCCGAGCATCTCGAGCTGCACGCGCAGCCAGCAACCAGTCAGGCTGCTCGTGAGAAGGCGCTCGACCAGTGTCTCGAGTGGAACTGCCCCGAACTCAACCGACGTATCGAGGACGGACTGACCAACGCCGCGAGCGCACGGAGTCTCTTCGCGTGGTCGCTCGCTCGCATCGAGACACCCGGCCTTTCGCGGTTCCGGCTCGGGTTGCTCGTGAGCGGTGCGCTGCGAACGATGACCGGCCACCGCGACGCACTGGCGAACCCCAAGCCCGCCAAGATGTTGGACAACACCCTGACGTTCCTCGGCGCGTACCACCAGTGGACACCGTGTGACGCGTCCGACCAGTGCGACAGGTGCGCGGTCGGCAAGACCGAGCGCTGTCGGTTCGTGAAGGCGCCCAACAATGCAGTCTGGTCTGCGATGTACAGCTCTGACGACCAGGTGCCGTTGGCCGTGGCACGCAAGTACCTCTACGGTGCCGCGAAGAAGCCGCTCGGCGCCGGTAGTTGGTACGAGCAGATACGTGCGCTCAATCCAGACGTCGCACTGCGTGGCGCGGTCGTCGCATCGCGAACACTACGGTCGCTCGGCTACGGCGACGAAGCACTTGTGGCGGTGAAGGCCCTGTGGTCACATCGCCTTCGGACGCCAGGGCTAACCGAGGTGTACGCCGCGCTCGAAGAGGACAACCTCAGTGGCACCACCCGCTTGGTTTCCATACGTGGTGCTCTTCGGGTGTGCGACATTGGCCTGAAGGCCGGCGTCGGCAAGTCGGGGTGGGAGCGGGTGACCTCCCGGCGTGCTCGTCTCGAACGACGAATGAGTGCAGTCACGTCGCCGCCGTTCTTGAAGCCTTACAATCAGCGCCCTCCTCACGCCACTCGGTTCGCGGGGCCGTAAAGCGCGCGGGACAACATTTGGAACAACGGGCGGGACTATCGGAGAGCACGCCCCCAGATGAGGAAACCAAGCGAGCTGGCGAAGCAGAAGGCCACGACCCAGTAGACGTTGCCGTTGTAGCGACCCGCAACGGCGAACGCGGCACCACTGAACGCCATGAGAGCGGCAATCCTTGGAAACCGCGCGGACATCTCCCGCATGGCAGACGAACGGGCCGCGGGTGTCTGGACGAGCGTGCCTTGCTTCACCGCACGTCGGATGGCCACGAAGTACCAGACGAGGAGGAAGAGGGGCACGACAAGGGACACGGGCAAGATGATCTGCCAGTGCGAGCTGAACAGCACACAAAGGGCGATGGTCACCAACTCCTAGGAGTAGATGACGACGCGCAAGTACCGTTGCCGAAGGCGTCGCTCGTCCGCGGACAAAGGAACGAGACCAAGGAAGACGGTCATCATGGACTTCGCTCCGGGCTCAGGCATGCTCACACCCCCCACCGTACGTCAGAACCGGCCGTGAGCAAGGAGCTCTTAGGCTCTCGCAGGGTGCTTCTCCCCGCTATCACGCAGTGGTTCTCTCGTCAGCTCCAGAGGGATGGCTTTGGCAGGGTCTGGCCGGGGGCAGCCCGGCGCCGCACACGGTGCAACCATCCACCACTTCGGTCCAGAATCTCGATCAAATGGAATGGATTGCTTCGTGCGTACTGATTTCTACGTGTGCGGGCAACGCCAAGGCGAGGCTATTTACCGTACACCATTAGGTCCCGAGTTTGCCGAAGGGGGGTCTTCAACTACCAACAGACTTGCAGAGCCCCCGCCTTTCTTTAGGCCCTTATCGTTACCCTGCCCGAATGACTAGACCCCGCTCAAATGCGAAGAGCCATTAAAGTTCACGCGATTCTCGATGACTTCGTCAGACCCAGACCGAGTAACGACGAACTCACTCCATGGAGCGCACCACGGGTTCGGTTTTGGTTGGACTACAGTCGCCGGAATGGTGTTCCAAGCCTCGATCGTGATTCCTGCGTACAACGAGGAG
>JAYVNV010000094.1:0-4767 GCA_043758265.1 Acidimicrobiaceae bacterium | reverse complement strand
TCGTCGGCGACGACGGCCCGAGCGCCAAGTACGTTGCGATGAAGATCGCCGAGTGCGAGGAGATTGGCATCCAGTCCTTCGACGTTCACCTCGCGCCCGACGCGACCCAGAGTGATATCGAGGCCGTCATCGATGGCTTCAACGCCGACCCCGACGTCCACTCGATCCTCGTGCAGCTCCCCTTGCCCCACGGCATCAACGAGGAGCAGGTCCTGTTGCGCGTCGATCCGGCGAAGGACGTCGACGGTCTGCACCCGACCAATCTCGGTCGCCTCGTGATGGGCGCGCCGGGGCCACTGCCCTGCACGCCGGCGGGCATCGTGGAGTTGCTGGCCGACAACCACGTCCCCGTTGAGGGCAAGCACGTGGTGATCATCGGCCGCGGTCTCACCATTGGCCGACCGCTGGCGCTGTTGCTGGCGATGCGTCGCCCGGGTTGCAACGCCGCGGTCACCGTGGTTCACACCGGCGTCGACGACATGGGCGCGCTGACGCGCAGTGCCGACGTGATCGTCGCGGCGGCCGGCGTCGCCGGCCTCGTCACCGCCGACATGGTGAAGCCGGGCGCGGCCGTCGTTGGTGCGGGCACGAGCTGGTCGGGCGCTCGACTAATGAGCGACGTCGCTGACGACGTGGCGGAGGTCGCTGGTTGGATCACGCCGCGCATCGGTGGCGTTGGTCCAATGACTCGTGCAATGCTGTTACGGAACGCAGTTCTGGCCGCAGAGAAGGTGCGATGACTAACAAAGATGACTTGGGACGCGAGTTTGACGAACGGCCGTGGGGCAGCTTCACGGTGCTCGACGACGAGTTGTTCGACCACAAGGTGAAGCGCATCATCGTCGCACCGGGCAAGCGATTGAGCTACCAGCAACACGCCAAGCGGTCCGAGCACTGGTTCATCGTGAGCGGCCAGGCGACGATAATTCTCGACGGCGTTGAACATCAGCGCGCAGCGGGGTCCAACATCGACATCGAGATCGGTCAGGCGCACCGCTGCGAGAACCGTGGCACGACACCGGTCGTGCTCATCGAGGTCCAGCACGGGACGTACTTCGGCGAGGACGACATCGTCCGGCTCGAGGACGACTTCGGACGGGCGAACTAGCTACGTGCGCATTGACGACCTGTTAGCCGCCGGCGTCACCCGATCGTTCGAAGTCTTCCCCCCGAAGTCCGATGAGGAGAGCGCCGTGCTCGCGACGTCACTGGCCGAACTCGACGCGTTAGCACCCTCGTTCGTCTCGGTGACCTACCGCGGTGGTCGCGAGTCGCGACAACGGACGTTCGACCTCGTCACCTCGATCGAGCACGCCCGACGCACGACGGCGATGGCGCACCTCATCTGCGTCGGTCACACCCGCGCCGAGATGCGCGACCTCCTAGAGTCCTACGCCAGCGCGGGCGTGCGCAACGTCATGGCGCTGGGTGGCGACATTCCCGAGGACCCGACCCTCGCGCAGTCGCAGTTCGAGCACGCGATCGACCTCGTCGAACTGGCGCGCGACGTAGGGCAGTTCTCGATCGGCGTGGCCGCCCACCCGCAGGGGCATCCGCGCTCGATTGACCTCGCGACCGATCGCCGTTTCCTCGCGCTCAAGCTCGCCGCCGCCGATTTTGCCGTCACGCAGTTCTTCTTCGAGGCCAACGAGTGGGTCCGACTGGTCGACGAACTCGGTGCCCTCGGTGTCACGAAGCCGGTGCTGCCCGGCATCATGCCTGTAACGACCCTGAGCGGCATCGAGCGCATGGCGGGGATGGGTGCGAACGTACCGGTCACACTCGTCGAACGGCTGCACGCGGCCCACCTGCGAGGTGGCGCGCGCGCGGTGCGCACCGAGGGGATCAGTGCCGCGATTGACCTCGGTGGCGAGCTGCTCGACGCCAAGGCGCCCGGTCTGCACTTCTACACGCTGAACCGTTCGACCGCGACCAGGGAGATCCACCGCTCCCTATTCGCGTAGCTCGACACCTCGAGAAAAGGTACTTCGGCCCAGAAAGTGCCTAACGCAAATCGTCCTAGGATGACCCCATGGCCGACAAGATCACTATGAGCGCCGAAGGCGTACTGCACGTAACGGACAACCCGATCATCCCCTACATCGAGGGAGACGGGATCGGTGTCGACATCTGGCCGGCGGCCCAGTTGGTGCTAGACGCCGCCGCTCAGAAGTACGCCAAGACAATCGAATGGAAGGAGGTCCTCGCCGGTCAGAAGGCCTTCGATGAGACCGGTGAGTGGCTTCCCGAGCAGACGGTCAACGACTTTCGCGAGCACCTGATTGGCATCAAAGGCCCACTCACGACGCCGATCGGTGGGGGATTTCGATCTCTCAACGTCGCGCTACGCCAGTTGCTCGACCTCTACGTCTGTCTACGTCCGGTGCGCTGGTTCCAGGGCGTTCCCTCACCGGTAAAGCACCCCGAACTGGTCGACATGGTCATCTTTCGCGAGAACACGGAGGACGTGTACGCCGGGCTCGAGGTCGAAGCGGGCACGGCCGACGCCGACAAGTTGAGCGCCTTCCTGCAAGAGACCTACGGCTGGAAGCTTCCACCGATGACGGGCATCGGCGTGAAGCCGATATCGAAGGCCAACTCGGAGCGACTCATCCGCGCGGCCCTCGAGTACGCGCTGAAGAACAAGCGCGAGTCGGTCACGATCGTGCACAAGGCCAATATCCAGAAGTTCACCGAGGGTGCCTTCATGAAGTGGGGCTACCAGCTCGTGAAGGACGAGTTCGACGACGTCGCGGTCAGTTGGGGCGACTGTGACGGCAAGCCTGGCTCGAAGATACTCGTGAAGGACGTCATCGCCGACATCTGCTTCCAGCAGACGCTGACCCGCGCCGACGAGTTCGACGTGATCGCGACGACCAACTTGAATGGTGACTACCTCTCGGACGCGCTGGCGGCCCAGGTCGGCGGCATCGGCATCGCGCCGGGCGCCAATATCAACTACATCACCGGACACGGCATCTTCGAAGCGACCCACGGCACGGCACCCAAGTACGCCGGGCAGGACAAGGTGAACCCCGGCTCGGTCCTCTTGTCGGGCGTCTTGATGTTCGAGCACCTCGGCTGGACCCAGGCGGCCGACGACATCGTTCGCGCCATGGAGGCAACGATTGGCGACAAGATCGTCACCTACGACTTCGCACGCCAGATGCAAGGCGCCACCGAAGTGAAGTGTTCCGAGTTCGCCTCGGCGATCGTCGATCGTCTCTAAGACCCTGGAGGAATGATGACCACCCCCGTCCACGTGACTGTGACCGGCGCCGCCGGACAGATCGGCTACCAACTGCTCTTTCGCATCGCCTCGGGCCAGTTGCTCGGCCCCGACACACCAATCGTGCTTCGACTACTGGAGATCGAGCCCGCGATGAAGGCCCTCGAGGGCGTCGTCATGGAGCTCGACGATTGCGCCTTCCCGCTGCTCGCGGGGATTGAGGCGACGAGCGAGCTCAGTCACGCTTTCAACAACACCAACTGGGCCTTGCTCGTGGGCTCCATTCCGCGCAAGGCGGGCATGGAACGTGGCGATCTCTTGAACGTCAACGGCGCCATCTTCAAGCCCCAGGGCGAGGCAATCGCGGCCAACGCCGCGAGCGACGTGCGCGTGCTCGTCGTGGGCAACCCCTGCAACACCAACTGCTTGATTGCGCGCTCGAACGCGCTCGACGTGCCCGCCGATCGCTGGTTCGCCATGACCCGACTCGACCAGAACCGTGCGGAGATTCAACTGGCGAAGAGGGCGGGCGTCGCGGTCAAGAAAGTGAAGAATGTCGCCATCTGGGGCAACCACTCGGCCACGCAGTTCCCCGACTTCACCAATGCGACAATCTCCAAGAAGCGCGTGATTGACGTCATCAACGAGCGCGCGTGGTTGGAGGGTGACTTCATCACGACAGTGCAAAAGCGAGGGGCGGCGATCATCGAGGCCCGCGGGGCCAGCTCGGCCGCCTCGGCCGCTAACGCGGCGATTGACACCGTGGTCAGCCTCACGACGCCCACGGCGGCGAGCGACTGTGCTTCGGTCGCGGTCACCAGCAGTGGCGAGTACGGCGTTCCCGAGGGGTTGACCTTCGGGTTTCCGATCACCGTGAATGCCAAAGGAGCCTGGAAGGTGAAGAGGGACTTTGTCATTGACGACTTCGCGACGCAGCGCATCAAGGTCACGACCGACGAGTTGCTGAGCGAGCGCGACGAAGTCACCGCGCTCGGACTGATCTAGAAACGTCCGTCTCTCAATCACGTGGTTGGCTCGCTTCGTCTGCGACAGGCACGACTGAGGACAAATACAACTCCTCCACGACGACCATGTGGATGTGCTGATTCAGAGGAAAGCTTGCATCCTTTCGTCACGAAGAACGGTGCAACGGATGGCAACCCGGTTCTTCTTGAGGACATCGCAGTGCTAACGGGTCAATGGCGATGACGCCCGAGGACTCCGTCGACGTCCGCGACTGACGTAGGCGGATTCTTTCGCCCGGGCCCGCATTTCGATCTCGGCGATGAAAAATCTGGAGTCAGGTAAGAAGTCTCTTTGACGACGGCGGTCCGTGTCGCGTGAGCGCTTGACCCCCTCAATCCCCTTGACCCCGTGAGTAACGTCCCCGGCGATGTGATCGAGGTCTCGCCGCGGGTGCGGGATCGTCAGCGCCGTGTTGTTCGATTCCTCGACCAGTGACTACGCACTTCGGGTGCAACGACGAGCGATTCCGTACCGACGGACTTCGACCACCACAGGGCTCGCTCGCCCCCTCG
>JAYVNV010000093.1:0-4789 GCA_043758265.1 Acidimicrobiaceae bacterium | reverse complement strand
CGAACTTTCGCCCAACGAAGTTGTCAACGCGGCGAAGTGGTCGTTGCGCCAAAAGGTCA
Source organism: Acidimicrobiaceae bacterium (assembly GCA_043758265.1). Classification (GTDB taxonomy): domain Bacteria; phylum Actinomycetota; class Acidimicrobiia; order Acidimicrobiales; family RAAP-2; genus RAAP-2. The sequence continues at coordinate 4,730 of JAYVNV010000093.1, read as the reverse complement.
GTCGTTAGTGGTGGGACGGGTGCTGCTCTTGAACGCGACATTTGAGCCGCTCCAGCTGGTCAGCGACCGGCGCGCGGTGGTGCTGATGCTCGCGGGTCGAGCTGAGCCAATCGTCACGCCCGAGTTCCCCAGTGTCTGTCGCTCAGCGACCGTCGTGGTGGAGATTCCGGCGATTGTCCGACTTCACGAGATGGTGAAGTTGCCCTCCAAGGTTCGAACGCCACCCCTCACGCGACGATCCCTGCTCCTACGCGACAGCTATCGCTGTGCGTACTGCCTCGAGCACGCTGACACAATCGATCACGTCGTACCCAGAAGTCGAGGTGGTCGCCACGAGTGGACCAACGTGGTCGCAGCCTGTCGACACCACAACATGCAAAAGGGTGATCGACTGCTCGATGAGATCGGTTGGCGGATGCACTTCGAACCCCGTGTGCCTGATGGACCTTGGTGGCGCTGGCGTCACCTCTCGGATCCCGATCCACTATGGGCACCGTTCCTTCCTCGCGCGTCGTAAGGGTGGAGATACGCGAGTTGTACGACTACGAAGAACTACGTCACAGTGCCGTAGCCTCGATGTTCGTCGCGCGTGTCGGTGGTCCCACGCTCGTCCTCGGGGGGAGCCAGCGGCTGGAAGTATTGAACGGCGAGCGCCTCGGCGACATTCGACTTCGTCGTCGTAGAGGCGGAGGTGGACTCGTGCTGCTTCAACCGGGCGACCTCTGGATCGACTGGTGGATACCCAGCGGTGACACTCGATGGTCCAAAGATGTGCATGTGAGCTCGATCAACGTCGGCCGATGGTGGCAACGGGTGCTTCGTGAGCGAGTCGCGGGTGAGATTACTGTGCACGAAGGCCCACTGGTGGGCGACCCGGCCCATCGTGTGATCTGCTTTGCCGGCCGCGGTCCGGGGGAGGTTTTCGTCAATGATAAAAAGGCGGTCGGCGTCACTCAGTGGCGGGTCCGAGAGGGCGTCTTTGTATCGAGTGTGTTGCCAGCGCGTCCATCGAGTGAAATTCTTAGGTATCTCTCCGAGGTTCCCGCGGGGCTCGATGTGACGCTGAATCATCACGTGCTCAGCGAATTATTTGACGGCGATTCAGTTGAAATTATCGACGGCCTTCGAAGGGTCGAGGGTCTTTGGCGCGACTGCGAATTCGACCTTCGCGATTGAGCTGACATGACACGCCTCGAAGGGTGGTCGTGTGCCCTCAGACCCGACCGGGAGCCGCAACGTAATTGATGCCAAATTGATTTGATTTACCTCTAAGTGGGGTGAAGTGGTGTAATGTGTCACGAAATGGGGGAAAGTGGTGAACCCATGGGAGGACACTCGATGCTCGGTTTCGTTGGTCAGTATCAGCATTCGCTGGACGCCAAGGGCCGACTCATCCTGCCCGCGAAGTTCCGGACCGAATTCGAGCGGGGAGGTCACCTCAGTCCCAACACCGAAGGCTGCATCGCGCTCTGGACGCCCGGCGAGTTTGCCCGCCAAAGTGATGACTGGCTCGAGCAGAGCCGACATGGCGGTGCGTTGGCACGTCAGCAACTCCGTTACTGGGCGGCTAACTCCTCCGACGTCGAATTTGACAAGCAGGGACGATTCGCGCTGCCGCTGGCCATTCGCGAGTACGGCCAGCTGACGGGCGAGGTTCTTATTGTCGGATCACTTGATCACATTGAGCTTTGGAACCCGGCGACCTACGGCGAAAAGGTCAATTCCGCTGAAGAGATCTTTAAGCAGGGCAGTGACTAATGGGGGGAGTGCAACAGAAGTACCGGCCGCGGACCATGCGCAGCCTGGCAATCGTCAAGACGGATGGAGAATTCTCCTCCGCCTGCTCTTCCGTCTTGGCGATTGAAAGGCTGCAGATGGCCCAGAACACGTACCACGTACCGGTGCTCGAGAGCGAGATCATCGAGCTGTTTGCCAGCCAGCCGGCTGGCGTGGTACTCGACGCCACGTTGGGCGGCGGCGGTCACGCCGCCGCTCTGCTTAAAGCCGCGACGCACCTACGGATATTGGGCATCGATCGTGATCCCGATGCGAGGTTCGCCGCGGCCAAACGCTTGGAACGATTCGACGATCGAGTGATGATTGTCGACGCGACGTTCGCAGACCTCGCCCGCGTCGTGGCGAGCGCCGCACCATTCTTCGACGGTGCGCCTCTGGTTGGTGTCCTCATGGACCTCGGCGTTTCGTCGCATCAGCTCGATGACGCCGGTCGGGGTTTTTCTTTTCGTGCTGACGCACCGCTCGATATGCGGATGGATCCAACGAAAGGTGCCACCGCAGCACAGTTCCTCAGTCAAGTTGACCTGCATGAATTTGTCCGGCTTTTGCGTGTTAACGGTGAAAATCGCTTCGCAGGATCGATTGCTAAATCTGTGCTCGACCGCCAGCCTCAAACCACGAATGAATTGGTTGAGGCCGTCGAACGGGCGGTGCCGATGGCGCAACGCCGCCGCGGTCACGTTGCCACGCGGGTCTTCCAGGCGTTGCGCATTGTTGTCAATAATGAAGAGGACGAGCTAGCACGTGGGCTGGACGCGGCCCTCGCCGCGTTGACCCCTGGCGGAGTGTTAGCGGTGATCTCCTACCACTCAGGCGAGGACCGCGTTGTAAAGGCCGTCCTACACGAGGCGGCAACTGGCGGTTGCCACTGCCCACCCGAGCTTGGTTGCGTCTGTGGTGCGGTTCCCACAATCACCGTATTCAAAGCCAGCGCCCGTCTCGCCAGCGCCGGCGAGGTCGTCAAGAATCCACGGGCCCGTTCGGCGCGCTTGCGCGTTGCCAGAAAATTGGCGTCGTGAGCGTCGTCAGCATTCCGCGCCGTGTCGGCGTTCGGCGCCCAGCACGTGAGTTGACACGCCCCACCACTCGCCGGCGACCCACGCACGTCGCGAGCGCGCCTCGTCGCTCCGCCGTCGCGACCAAGTTGAGGGGCGCTGCGTCGCATCGCGTGGCGGCGGTCATCGTGATTGTGGCGTTGATGCTCTCACTGGCCGGCAGCATGGTGGTCGCCAATCGTCAAATCCAGCTTCACACGCTGCAGAGCCAACTGCTCCAGGCCCAGTCCACCTACGCCGAACAAATCGGATCGTGGTCTGGTCTGTCAGCGCCGAGCCAAATTGCTACCAAAGCCGGTGCCCTGCACTTGGTTGACCCCACTTCGGTGACGCAAGTCGCGTCAACGTCACTTGATGCGCCGCTGCCACTACCGAAGTTCCTTGGTTACGCACCGGCTACGTCAAGGACGCTTCGGTGAGTTCGCACTACACCTCGACACACGCCCGCGCCCAAGTGGCTCACTATCCTTCGCGAAAGCGTGCGAGCGGACCCCGTCGTCTCTTGATGTTGCGCGCCACGTTCGCATTAATTTTTGTCGCGCTGGGTGTTCGGCTCGTGTTTATTCAAGTGATTGATCATGCTCACTACGCGAAACTATCGGTCGCGCAGGTTCGGGTCAACCTAACGACCAACGCGCTTCGAGCCGGTATTTTCGATCGGCACGGCCAAATTCTCGCCGTGTCGCGACCGACGTCGCTCGTGATCGCCGATGACTTCCAAATCAAGCATCCGAGTCGCGAGGCTCGAGCGATGTCACCATTGGTTCAAGTTCCCATTGCCAAGTTGACGAGACTCCTTTCGGAAAGGAATGGCTACGTCATCTTGAACAACAAGTTGAATCTCTCATCGGGTCGCCAACTCGCTTCGATGGTTTTCCCTGGCATCGTCGTGCAGAGCTCTTCGGTTCGAAATTATCCCAACGGTCCGGTCGGTACTTCGATTATCGGTGGCACGAACGCGGCGGGTGCCGGTTCGGCCGGTCTGGAGTACGAGTATCAGAGTTCCCTCGCCGGTCAGACTGGCGTCACCCGGGAGTACGTCTCGGCCTCCGGAGTGAATCTTCCGAGCTCTTCGAGCACGGTCATCCGAAAGGCGACACCCGGCGTCGGGCTGGAACTAACGCTTGACACTTCGCTGCAGTACGTCACCGAACGCGACCTCGCCCGTCAGCTCGTCGCCACTAAGGCGGTGTCGGGCGTCGCCGTTGTGATGGACGTGAAGACTGGCGAGATCTTGGCCGACGCGTCGCTCGTTAACACGAAGACCAACGCCGGTGTGCTCGGGCCGATATCGAGTTGGGGGGCGAGCGTCGGGGTGCCCGGCGTCCAACAGACCATCAACGATCTCTCTTTCACCCAGACGTACGAACCGGGGTCGGTTTTCAAGGTGGTTACGTTCTCCGCGGCCCTACAAGCGGGACTGATTACCCCGTCGACGGTACTCGCCGTCCCCAATTCGGTGACCGTCGGTGGTCGCTACTTCCACGACGCCGAACATCACGGACTTCAGCATTTGACGGCGACGCAGATCCTCGCGCTTTCGTCGAACATCGGCACCTACGAGATTGGGGCTCGTGTTGGAGAGGGTGGACTGCTCGCTCAGGTGGAGCGTCTTGGTTTCGGACAAACGACGGCCGTAAATTTCCCCGGGGAGTCCTCGGGACTACTCGTGAGCGCAGCCAACTGGTACGCCAGCGACCAGGTGGCACTGCCAATCGGACAGGTTGATGCGGTGCCACCGATGCAGGTGCTGGACGCCTACAACGCGATTGCGAACGGTGGGGTATTCGTCGAGCCAAAGTTGGTGCGCGGCTACGTCTACGCGAACGGCACGGTCAAGGCGACGGCGCCGAGCGTGAAGCGCGTAGCGCTCTCTTC
>JAYVNV010000092.1:0-4798 GCA_043758265.1 Acidimicrobiaceae bacterium | reverse complement strand
TGACTTCGGTCCCCACCCACTCGACTGACGACCGAGTTCACTCCTCACTTCGTTGGGCTGTCAGTGACGTCCTCACGCTCGCACGGCGAAACCTATTGGCCCTCTTTCGAATTCCGTCGTCGGTCGTCTTCGCCCTGATTCAGCCCGTCATGTTCGTGCTCCTCTTTCGCTACGTCTTTGGAGGAGCAATCGGTATCCGCGAGGGACAGTACGTCAACTTCTTGATCCCGGGCATCCTCGTCCAGACCACGATTTTTGGTGCGATTAGCACAGCAATCGGTTTGGCCGAGGACCTACAACGCGGTCTCATCGAACGTTTTAAGGCGTTACCGATGGCGCGAATGGCGGTGCTGGGCGGTCGCACGATTGCCGACATGGCGCGCAACGTACTGGTGCTCATCATCATCACGGGCGTTGGCTTCGCCGTCGGCTTTCGTCCGCACGGCGGATTTATCGCCTACATCGAGGCCTGTCTTTTAATGCTCATTTTTGCATACTGCGTTTCGTGGGGTTTTGCGTTCGTCGGTCTCGCGGCACCGAACTCCGAGACCGCGCAAGCCATGACCTTCCCGATCATCTTTCCCATGACGTTCGCCTCAACCATCTTCGTTCCCCTCTATCACCTGCCGTGGTGGCTTCGCGGCTTTGCCAACAACCAACCCGTCAGTCAAACCGCCACCGCGGTCCGCGGACTGATGAACGGGACCGTTCACGGCAACTCGGCGTGGGTGTCGCTCGCTTGGGCTCTCGGCCTACTCGCGATCCTTGCGCCACTCGCGGTTAACCGATTCCGCAAAGTCGCCTGAGTCGCGATGCCGGTCCTGGGCGTCAACGAACTTCAATCCATTCTTCATCGGGCCTTCCCAGAGGTCGACACACCGACGGTCGAAGAGGTCAGCAATGAGTACGTTGTCATGAGCTTCCCCGTCAACGACAGTCACGGGCGACCGGGCGGCACACTATCGGGCCCAGTGATGATGACCTTGGCCGATACCTCGGCGTGGGTCGCGATCATGGCGCAGATCGGTCCAGTGGTGCTGGCCGTGACGACGAGTTTGCACATCGACTTCCTGCGCAAACCTGCGTTGACCGATTTGATGGCGAGGGCTCGGCTGTTGAAGCTTGGACGCAGACTCGCGGTCGTGGACGTTGACCTCTATTCACGGGGCACGACGGATCTGGTGGCCAAGGCACAGGTGACGTATTCCATCCCCTCGTCGAGCGCGACATGAATCGGGCGCTACTCTCGCACCCGTGAGCGAGGCGTCGACAAACAAATCGACGACGCCGACGATGGCGTCGAAGCCACTCAACGTGGTAATGGCAATCGCCATCGGCGTGATCGTCGCGAACCTCTACTACCTCCAACCCCTCTTGCATCAGGTGACGCACGACTTTCGCATCGGCGAGTCGAGTGCCACCCTACTGCTGACACTCGTTCAAGCGGGGTACGCGGTCGGCCTGGCGCTCGTCGTACCGCTCGGAGACCTACACGCCCGACGCCGCCTCTCCGTGTTCATCTTCGCGCTCGCGGCCGTGGTCGCAGTAACGAGCACGCTCGTCCACTCGTTCATCCTCTTCGCCGTGGTCACGTTCCTCTTTGGACTTACTTCGGTGGGCGGACAGGTGCTCATCGCCTTGGGCGCGGAGACGGCCGCCCCCGCGCAGCGTGGTCGTGTGGTCGCACGTCTCATGACCGGGCTCCTCATCGGGATACTGCTCTCACGGTCAGTCTCGGGTCTCATCGCGGAGTTCGCCGGTTGGCGCGCCGTGTACTTGACCGCGAGCGTGGCACTGGCCGCGATGGCCATTGTGCTCTCTCGCGTCCTGCCCGATGAACCGCCCAGGCCTCCCGTGCCCTACGGGCGTCTCCTCGCTGGCACGCTCTCACTCTTCGTGACCCTGCCGCTACTTCGCCGACGCGCGCTCTTTGGTGGCCTCATCTTCGCGGCCTTCAGCGCACTGTGGACGACGTTGGCCTTCCACCTCTCGGCGCCACCGTTCCACTACAACAACCTGTCCATCGGACTCTTTGGACTGTTCGGACTTGCTGGCGTCCTCGCCGCCAACTTTGCCGGTCACCACGCCGACCGTCAACAGACCCATGTCGCAACCATCGTCGCTGGCATTCTGATCACCCTCTCTTTCGTCGTCATGTATTTCGGCCAGCACACTTTGCTCGTCTTAGCCCTCGGCATCGTGATGCTCGACGCCGGCATGCAGGGCCTGCAGATCATCAATCAGTCGATTATCTACTCGTTAGTGCCCACGTCGAGCAGTCGGGTAAATAGCTCGTACATGGTCTGCGCGTTCGCGGGCGCCGCGCTCGGCTCGTTCGCCGCCGGCCAGTGTTACGCGCACGCCCTCTGGCGTGGGAACTGTCTGCTCGGAGGCGGTATTGGCGTCGTCATAGTGCTGCTCGCGCTGTTCTCGCCCAAACCGAGTCGAACCGTCTAGGCGCGAGCCACAAACAGCCTGCGCGCGATTGATCCGCGCACGGTCATCGCCGCGTCGACGACCCCGTCGACGGCGAGGGTTGTGAGACGCTCGCGCGGCAGCCGATTCTTAACCATTCGCTCGGCGTCCGTGCGGATGATTACGCCCGAGTAGGTGCCCAAGAGAGCGGCCATCTGCTCAATCGAACGGGTCCCCGGTCCGGTGCTCGCACCGTCGTCGAGGGCGTCGACGCCGCGCCCACCACCGAGCAGTGAAGGCGCGTGTGGCGCGGGTCCGAGGCGATACCGGTCGTCGTCCTCGGCGACCGAGCCAATACGCAGCCCCCGGCCGTCGAAGGTCGCCGCCTAGTTGATTCCCATCCGCGAGCGCAGCGTGGCGAGCAGACCGTCAATGGGGACGCGGACCTGTTCGGTCGTGTCGCGGTCGCGCACGGTGACGCAGTGGTCCTGGAGCGTGTCGAAGTCGACGGTCACGCACGACGGCGTGCCGACTTCGTCCTGGCGGCGATAGCGACGACCGATCGACTGCGTGACGTCGTAGTCACACATGAAGTGCGGCTGGAGAATCTCGAGTACGTCGCGCGACACGCCCTCCAGCTCGGCCTTCTTCGAGAGCGGCAGTATTGCGACCTGAAAGGGCGCGAGTCGCCAGTCGAGTTGCAGCACCGTGCGCGTCTCACCCTCCACGACGTCCTCGTGGTAGGCGGCGAGCAGGAAGGCCAGCATCGCGCGCGTCGCTCCGGCGGCCGGCTCGATGACGAAGGGCGTGTAACGCTCGTTGGCGGCCTGATCGAAGTACTCGAGCCGAGTACCCGACGCATTCGTGTGCTGGTTCAAGTCGTAGTCGCCACGGTTGGCGATTCCTTCGAGCTCGTCCCAGCCCCACGGGTAGGCGAACTCGACGTCGGTCGTAGCGCGCGAGTAGTGCGACAGGTCCTCCGTGGCGTGCTCGTGCAGGCGCAGGAGCCGTGGCGGGATGCCCAAGTCGAGGTACCAGTCGTAACGCGCCTGGACCCAGTAGCGGTACCAGTCATCAGCCTCGGCCGGTGCGACGAAGTACTCCATCTCCATCTGCTCGAACTCGCGCGTGCGAAAGACGAAGTTCTGCGGAGTGATCTCGTTGCGGAAGGACTTGCCGATTTGGGCGATGCCGAAGGGCGGCTTCTTTCGAGTCGTCGCGAGGACGTTGGCGAAGTTCGTGAACGTGCCCTGAGCGGTCTCGGGACGCAGGTAGGCCGTCGCGCCGTCACCCTCGACCGGGCCCGCTTGGGTCTTGAACATGAGGTTGAAGGCCCGCGGCTGGGTGAACTCGGTCGATCCACACTTCGGGCAGACGCCATCGATCTTGTCCTCACGCCAGCGCTCCTTGCACTTCTTGCAGTCGACGAGGGGGTCGGAGAAGGTCTCGAGGTGGCCCGAGGCCGCCCAGACGGCCGGCGGACCGAGGATCGCCGCGTCGAGGCCCACGACGTCGCTTCGCCGCTGCACCATGGTGTGCCACCAAGCCTGCTTGACGTTTCGCAGCATGTTGACGCCCAACGGACCGTAGTCGTAAGTCGAGCGGAATCCGCCGTAGATCTCGGCCGACGCGAAGACGAAACCCCGGCGCTTAGCGAGGTTAATGACCTTTTCGAAGAGGTCCGGGTCCAGTTCCGGGGATGCTTCCATCGACTCAGGCTACCGGACCACTACGCGTTCTTTAGACGCAGAATCACCTGGTTGGCGAGCAGTCGGCCACGGGGCGCGAGCGTGACCTGTCCGTCGCGGACGTCGATCAAGTGAGCGATCTCGTCGAGGGACGCGAACGACTCGACGGGCACGCCGCGCCTCGTTCGAAGGGCCAACGATGCACGCTCGAAGCGCTGGGTCTCGTCGTCGAGACGTTCCTCGCCGCCGATCGGCCGCTGGCCGCTGCGCACCATGGCGACGTAGCGATCGGGCGTGCGCACGTTCCAGAACCTTCGCCCGTGGCGGTGCGAGTGGGCGGCCGAGCCGAAGCCAACGTAGTCGTCCTGGTCCCAGTAGACGTGATTGTGCCGGCACTCGTGACCGGGCTTGGCCCAGTTGGAGATCTCCTCCCAGAGGTAGCCATTCTTCGCCAGGACCGAGCCAACCAGTTCGTACGCGTCGGCCGACTCGTCCTCGTCGGGGTGGCGCTGCGGGTCCTCACCGAGCGGCGTGCCGGGCTCGGGGGTCAAGACGTAGCAACTGATGTGGGGCGGTGGATGATCCAGCCCGAGCAGGTCGTCGAGGGTCTGGCGCACGTCGGCCAGGGTTTCGGCGCGGCTGCCAATGATGAGGTCCATGTTCCAGGTTGCGAAGCCGGCCGCGCTCACGGCTCG
>JAYVNV010000091.1:0-4825 GCA_043758265.1 Acidimicrobiaceae bacterium | reverse complement strand
TCAAGCGTTTTGCCGGCATCGACGCGTGGCCGGTCTGCCTCGCCACGCAGGACGTCGACGAGATAGTTCGCATAGTCCAGTGCCTCGCGCCGGTCTACGGCGGCATCAACCTCGAGGACATCTCGGCACCGCGCTGCTTCGAGATCGAGCGCCGATTGCGCACGCTCCTCGACATACCGGTCTTCCACGACGACCAACATGGCACCGCCATCGTGGTTTTCGCCGCGCTCTTGAATGCGCTGCGCGTGGTTGGCAAGCAGATGAAGGACGTTCGTGTGGTGGTGCTCGGTGTCGGGGCCGCCGGTGTCGCCATTTCGAAACTGCTGTTGAAAGAGGGCGTCGGTGACATCATCGGCGTCAACCGTAACGGCATCCTCAACGAGGATGACGAGCGCCTCGACGTCGACCGGCACTGGTTGGCCTCACACACCAACAAGGAAAGGCGCACGGGAAGTCTGCACGACGCGATGGTCGACGCCGACGTGTTCATTGGAGTTTCCGGACCGAATCTCGTCTTCAAGGACGACCTCATGGTGATGGCGCCCCAGTCAATCGTCTTCGCGCTCGCGAATCCCGACCCCGAGGTCGACCCAGTGCTGGCGCGCCAGTACGCCGCCGTCGTGGCGACCGGTCGGAGTGACGAGCCGAACCAGATCAATAACGTCCTCGTCTTCCCGGGAATCTTTCGTGGCATGTTGAACGCCGGAGCGAAACATGTGACCGAAGAGATCGAAGTCGCCGCCGGACGAGCAATCGCCGACGTCGTGACAAGCGCCGAGCTGTCGGCCGATTACATTGTGCCCAATGTCTTCAACCCGACGGTCGTGACCGAGGTCGCGAGCGCCGTCGAGAAGATTGTCGCAGCGTCGACGAGCTGACCTTCGGCGTCTTCTGCACGTCAATATGCGGTCAGTCGCTGCACTCAAAGCTCGAACGGTGGACACACTCAGTTCTTGATTGTTCGAATAGGCCAAGGAAGGTGAACGTTCGCCCGTTCGGACTCAGTTGCGATGCTCTGCTCATGGACTCACGTTGTGCGTGGCGTCGAGGATCAGCAGTGCCGTCGTCGTGAAATTCGACTGTCAGGTTACAAGCACGCACCCAGCGGGGGCAACAATCACCGTTCACTGTCAGCAAATTGGGTGTTTCAACATCGCGTGCTTGTGCACGTACTAGATAAGCGAGGGCACGGACTTGAGCGCAGCTACTGACGGGGGACTGTCTGGTCGGCCGCGCATCTTTTAGGCGTGGTCAACATCATGATCGCGAGCGTTTCTTCACTATCTGGTGATTGGCTACTCCATGATCTCTACTGATCCTTCAATTCTTAAAGGGGGTCTCCAGTTGACAACCACTCCACTAGGCACGATCCGCGTTCGGCACGCCAGTTCCGGTCGTGGTTCATCGATCAGGGCTCCATCGGCGAAGACCATTTTTGGGGCCAACCTCGCCGAGTTCACCTTCCGGTTCGACCGGTGCCACTCAACCGACTGTGGCCCCCTGAATCCCCAGACGCTCGAGCCGTTGGCGCTCACTCGTCCCTGGCGCGACAAGGTTCCGACTCCCTAGGGGCTCACGAGTCGCACTTCACGCAGCCTGAAAGGTTTTCGGACGCGCGCGCGTCCAGACTGGAGCCGGTCTACCGCGATGCTTCCATTCAGTGGGGACCGGGAGGGTGCGAGATGTAGCTACGAAGGGTACTGATTGGCTTGTTGATGACGACGCCGTTGGGTATGCCCTTCGCCTTGTTGATGGGCTCACCGGTGTCCGGGGCATCGACGCCCACCTCGTGTCGCGCAACAGCGCTCACACCGACGGTGGGCCGTGGTAGTGGGGCGACGGGGACCACTTACGAGACACTTCTGATGAAGAACTTTTCGTCTGGCTCGTGCACCCTCTCGAGCACGCCGACAACCGAATTTGGTAAGTTCGTCAGCTCGACCGGATCGGTCGTGTTCTTCAGGACGATTGGGCCTGCGGCGACCAAAATTTCTATTGCCGAAAGAGGCAAGACTATCGTCGTGAGGCCGGGAGCGGTGGCGAGCGTCACCATCGGCATCGAGAACGCCGCCAATTACCAGCCGTCGCAGTGCCATAAGGCCGATGCTTCGCGAGTGCGGCTTTTCTTTCGAGGCGGCACCACGCCCTACTACACACTTGCCACGACGGCGCTCTGCACGAAGATGGGGAGCACGACCACCTCGGGTGTGGTGTTGGGAACTCGCTACCCGTAAGGGCGGCGACTGAACTGCCAGCTGAGCATCGCCCATCCTGGTCCCCTGTGAGGGACAACTTTGTTCGCAGCGGCAAGCGACGCCAGCGCGCCCAGTCCCTTAGACGAGGCCGTCCCTGACAGATAAGGCAAGTGGCCGTCTACTGGAGAGGCCCTATTTTTGAAGTGCTTTTTTCCCACAGTTTTAACCCTGTTTCCAATCGACTCGGAGGGCTGGAGGTCATGGGAGTACGTCGCGAAACCGCTGCGATAGCAGCATTTCTAGAAGCTACGGGTTCACCGGGCGTGATAGTCGCGACTAGCGTGACAAGTCCATGAAGGTGAGCCACACGATTCCCGTGACGCCTTGGCGTGCGGACTCCACGTGGGCTCTTCGACCGCGCATGATTGCCCCTTTGGTGGGCGGTCTGGTCCTCTTCGGCTTCGGGGAGGGACTGCTCGTCCAGTCGCACTGGGGGGCCACGCCGTGGACGGTTTTCGCCCAAGGAATTGCCAACCACGCCACGATCTCAATCGGTTGGGCCACGGCGCTAATTAGTTGTGTGGTTCTTGTGGCGTGGTTCCCATTGCGCGAGCGGCCCGGTGTCGGAACCATCGCCAACCTAGTGATCATCGCCTACGTTCTCGACCTAACCACGTATGTCGTCAATGTGGCGAACGGTCCGGTCACAAAAGCGCTCTACGCCGTCAGCGCAGTCGTGGTGATTGGCGTTGGCAGCGCCTTTTACCTCACGACGGGGCTCGGACCCGGTCCGCGCGATGGACTTATGACCGGACTGCACCGTCACCTGCGGGTGAGTGTCGTCTACGTGCGCCTCACGATGGAAGTGCTGGTGCTCATCTCGGGTTGGTTGCTCGGCGGCACCGTTGGTGTTGCAACCGCCTTCTTCGCCGCCACCATTGGCTTCAGCATCGGCGCCAGCCTGCACGTGTTGGGTCGCCTGGTAGAGCGGTGCAATCAGTGATTAGCACCAGTCAGTTCATAGAGTTCCTTATCGCGTCGATCACCATCATCATGGTGCCAGGGCCGAGCGTCCTGTTCACGCTGGCGCGCGGCGTTGCGTGGGGACGAGCGGTCGCAGTCTTGACGGTGCTCGGCAACTCCATTGGCACCTTGTTGTTGTCGGTCATCGTCGCCGTCGGTCTGGGTCCGTTCCTCTCACACTCCAAGACGTTCTCGGTCGTACTGCAACTAATGGGTGGGGCCTACCTACTGTGGCTCGGCGTTGAGGCGTTTCGCCACCGTCACGCGCACGCGGAGGCGATGACGAGGCGAGAGGAGTACCGACCGTCGAACCTTCGCATCATCCGTCAGGGATTTACGGTCGGCGTCTTGAACCCTAAGTCGCTCGTCTTCTTCGTAGCGGTTTTTCCTCACTTTGTCGACCGCACAAGGGGCGCCGTCACCGTCCAGTTGCTCCTGTTCGGCGCCATATTTTCAGTTATGGCGTTTCTGAGCGATGGCACTTGGGGCATGATTGCGGGCACCGCGCGCGAGTGGCTCTCGGACTCGGCCACTCGACTGGTGGCGCTTCGCACAACTGGCGCATGTGTGATGATCACGCTCGGCGTGCTCATTATCGTGAGTGCGCTTACGTCGTGATGTCACATAGCCCTCTTACGGTTCGTCCATGGCCAAAGTGCACCTCACCGGATACGACCAAAGCGTCACGACCAGCGTCGGATCGTTCACGGCCAACCTGCCCGAGTTGCTCGGTGCGATGGCGGTCGATCCACGCTGTCTAGTGGCAGTCGCCGAATTCGTTGACGAGCGCTATGTGCAGTTCTGGGTGAAGCCCAATGGCACGGTCATCAGTGAAGTCATCTCAAACTTAAATATCGGCGACGCGGTCGCCCTGAACGCCGCGGACGAAGACCTTTTGCGCGAGATGGGCTGGAGCGAACCGACGGCTGGCCCCAATCCCAACTGGCACTTTGAGTCGAGTGACGTAGCGGGGCTCATCAGCGCCGTTCGAATGATCCGCCACGCCGTCCTCAACGTCTTAGATGAGGCGACGACCAATGTCGTCTCAATCCGTACTTGGTCGGTCCAACGGCGCGCCAGTGACTGCGAGGACTACCTGCGCGAGTGCCTGCGGGTCTCCTACCAGGACACGCTCCGCGACATTGAACGCGAGATCGACGGCTGACTCAGCATCGCACGTGCTAGGGCATCTCGTTCCTACACTGCTTTGGGCGAGGAGACGCAATGAGCATGCATGGTGGAGGCGCGTCGATGGGTAGTGCGCGCATGAGTTCGCGCTCAATGCGCCAGAACCGCAACATCCTGGAACACCGCGTTAAGAAGGGGACGCTGCCGCGAATCCTCCAGTTCGCCCGGCCGTACAAGCGGATGCTGATCGTCTTCCTCATTGCCGTCATTCTCGGCGCGTTAGCGAGCTCCGTGGCCCCGTTGCTGCTACGCGCAATCATTGACACCATCGTGCGTGGCCGCGGCACCCAGAGTCATCGCGAAGGACTAATCATCGGTCTGTCGCTGGTGACGGCGGCGCTCGCGGTCCTCGACGCCGTGCTCTCGCTCTTCGAACGTCGAATCTCAGCGGTCATCGGCGAGGGTCTTATCTACGACCT